>CAXTVZ010000170.1:0-4856 GCA_964247685.1 uncultured Acetobacteraceae bacterium | reverse complement strand
CTGGAGGGCTGGTTCCACGCGCGCGTGGGCGTGCGGGGGATGCAGCTCGCGATCCCGGACAAGCCGCTGATGATCGCCGAGTGGCGCCGCCCCAGCCCCGGACTGATCTCGATGTTCGGCGAGACCGGACGCAATTGCCGCTTCAAGCTGCAGACCCGGGTCGAGGCCGCGCTCGAGCCGAAGCTGCCCGGCGCACGCCTGCTGGTGCTGCTCGAGAACAATGACGGCATGACGGTGGATGTGAGCCCGGCGCTCACCCATGCGCGGGTCGAGGCGCCGCTGGTGTTCTCGGAGGCGGACCAGGCGCTGGTGATGCGCTTCGAGGGCCTGGGCGACAACTGCGAGTTCGGGCTGGTGCAGCGCCGGGTGGGCCGCGAGCGTCTGAGCCTGCTGCGCTATGGCGGCTCGCGCGAGACCTGGCGGCTGGTGGACGCCGTCCGCAATGATTTCGAAGGGTTCGGCACGCACGAGGACCTCCTGATCGACACGTTCCACAGCGAGTGGATCGCGACCTCACGCCGCTACGGCATCAACTTCCACACCGGCGAGCACGTGGACGCGATGAGCGAGACGCAGATCCGCGAGGCGGAGAGCACCAAGCTCACCTTCATGGCGCAGATGCTGGTCGAGGACATGGAGACCTGCTCGAAGGTGTTCGTGCGGCGGGTCGCGGGCGAGCAGCCGACCGCCGGGATGGAGGAGCTCTACGACGCGCTGCGCGAGAAGGGCCCGGCGACGCTGCTCTGGGTGACGCCGGCGACGGACGAGAAGCCGCACGGCACGGTCGAGCATGTCCGCGAGCGACTGTTCCGCGGCTATCACGGGCATTTCGCGCCGTATTCCTCGGCGATCGACTACGATCCGGCTTCCTGGGTGGTGCTGCTTGGCCAGGCGGAGGCGGTGATCGCGGCGCAGGCGCCTAGCGGCGAGCTCCGACCGGCGCGGGCGGCGCCGGAGGCGGCGGTGCCCGATCGCGCGGACGCGCCGGTGCACGTCGCCGAGCCGGCGCCCTCCGAAAGCGACACCGAGAGCTGGCGGGTGCTGACCGGCGCGGAACCGGTCTCGGAGACGGTCGCACCGGAGCCGGTCTCGGAGATCGAGGACAAGGCCGACGATGGCGGCTTCATCGGACGCCTGTTCGGCCGCAAGCGTCAGGACAGCGCGTAGAGCACGCACCGTCGACACTCACGGTCCTCGAGCTCGGTGGTGGTGGGCACGTCGTACGGGGTTCCGAAGGCCCTGAGCTCGGCGAGCGGCAGGTAGGCGCGACCGGGATCGGCGATCCAGATGTCGGCGCCCGCGCGCCGGAGCTCGCGGAACCACGGCATGATGTGGTTCGTCATCGGCGCCTCGTAGCAGACGTCGCCGCACAGGATCAGGTCCCAGCGGCAGGGCCCATCCTCCAAATCGGCGCCCACCAGGTCGGCGCAGGTGACGCGGATCGCGGCGCCGTTCGCCGCGGCGTTCAGGCCGATCGCGGCGGCGGCGAGCGGGTCGAGCTCGCAGGCCTCAACCGTGGCGGCACCTGCGCGCGACGCGGCCAGGGCCGCGAGGCCGCAACCCGACGCAAAGTCGAGCACGCGCCGACCCGCGACGGTCGCGGGGTTGTCGAGGATGTGGCGCGCGAGCGCCTGCCCGCCCGGCCAGGCGAACGCCCAGAAGGGCGGCTCGATCCCGGTTTCGGCGAGGAAGGTCTCGCTCGCCTGCCAGATCGGCGTGATGGCGGTGGCGAGCTGGAGCGTGAACTCCGGCACGAGCGGCGCACGGGCCGGCGCGGTGTGGGCGGCGATGAAGGCCGCCGCGTCGTTCAAGCGAGCAGCCGGCCGAGCAGGAGAACGCAGGCCAGCGCCAGCCCCGCCTCGCGGTTGGCCCGGAACAGGCGCAGGCAGGCGGCGGGCGAGGCGATCTCGAGGGCGGCCACCTGGCGGGCGAGCAGCAGCGCGGCGGCGGCCAGCGCCAGGAACGTGACCGGCGGCAGGCCTGCGAGCCGGATCGCCACCGCGAACGCCGCGACGGCGCCGCCATAGGCCAGACCCACGAACAGGCGCGCATGGGCCGCGAACCGGCGCGAGGTGGATTTCACGCCCACCACCGCGTCGTCCTCGATGTCCTGGAACCCGTAGATCGTGTCAAAGCCGAGATCCCACAGGATGGCGGCGGCGTAGATCGCCACGAACGCCGCGTCGATCCGCCCGGTGGCGGCGACGTAGCCCATGGGGGCCCCGAAGCCGAAGGTGAAGCCCATCACCAGCTGCGGCCACCAGGTCACGCGCTTGGCCAGCGGGTAGAGCCCGACCAGCACCAGCGAGCCCACGCCGAGCGCCCAGCAGAGCGGACGCAGCGACAGGAGCACGCCGAGCCCCGCCAGCAGCAGCACGGCGAGAAAGGTCGCCGCCTGGCGCATCCGCAACGCGCCCGAGGCGAGCGGACGCGTGGCGGTGCGGGCCACCCGGCGGTCGATGTCGCGGTCCCACATGTCGTTCACCACGCAGCCCGCCGCCCGCATGGCCAGGCTGCCCGCCGCGAACAGCAGCACGAGCCGGAGCGTGGCCGGCCAGGCTGCCCGGCCCAGCAGGATGCCCCAGAGCCCGGGGATGAACAGCAGCCAGGTGCCGATGGGACGGTCGACCCGGGCCAGCGTCGCGTAGGCCCGCAGGCGCGGCGGCAGATGGTGGGTCCAGCCGGCGATGTCGGTGTGCGGCGAGGCGGCGGCCCGGGGGCGGGTCATGGAGCGAGCCAGAAGTGGCGGGCGATGTCCTCGGCGGTGGCGAGCGCCCCCGTGGGAAGAGCGGTGAAGCGGGCGCGGGTGGCGAGGGGGTCGCTGTCCTCGCCGGGCAGGCGGTGCATGGCGTCGGTGAGCTCGAAATGGCGGTCCGTGAGCACGGCGCCGACCGGCCTGGCGCCGAGGAAGCCGTCCCGGAGCGCGATGGCCGGGTCGATCGCGATCGCGGCGCAGGCGGCGAGCTGCGGGGAGGCGCGGTTGCGCGTGCCGATCTCGAGAAGGGAACGCGGCTTGAGCACGGCGTGCAGACGGGCCAGGAGGACGAGATAATCCTTGCCGCCATGTTCGCCGGACGTGGATGGGGACGCGTCGCTCACGGTGGCGACCATAACAGAGGTTCGCGATGCGGGATGCGCCGAGGCTTCATGTCGATCGCCCCCTCGCGGCGGGGGCCGCGATCCCGCTCGCCGACGACCGGGCGCACTACCTGCTCCACGTGATGCGCGCCGGCGTGGGCGACCCGGTGCGGGTGTTCAACGCCCACTCGGGCGAGTGGGTGGCGCGCATCGCCGCGGCGGGCAAGCGCCGCGTGTCGCTGGCGGTCGAGATGCGGACGCGCGCGCCGGCGGCCGTGGCGGGGTTCGCCCCGACCCTGCTGTTCGCGCCCCTCAAGCGCGACGGCACCGACACGGTGGTGCGGATGGCGACCGAGCTCGGGGCGGGCAGGATCGTGCCGGTGATCACGCAGCGCACGGTGGCCGCACAGGTGCGCGTCGAGCGCCTGGCGCTGATCGCGCGCGAGGCGGCCGAGCAGTGCGAGCGGCTCGACCTGCCGGAGATCGCCCCACCCGTCCGGCTGGGCGACCTGCTCGGCGGGTGGGATCCGGCGGTCGTGATCGCGGCCGCGATCGAGCGGTCGGTGCGTGCGGCAGGCGGCCTCGGGTTCGGGGCGGCCGGCGCCGTGCTGATCGGTCCGGAGGGGGGCTGGGCACCGGGGGAGCTTGACCAACTCGCGCGGGCTGCCTTTGTTCAGCCCGTCTCGCTCGGCGCCCTGGTGCTCCGCGCCGACACCGCCGCAGCGGCCGCCTTGTCGGTGCTGGCGGCGGCGCATGGTTGGGGTGGAGAGGACGATGTCGAACCCGGGTGAGGAAGACACGACGCCGATCGAAGGCCTGGCCCAGCTGGCGGATGCGTTCGCTGCCGGCGGCAAGCCCCGCACCGAGTGGCGGATCGGCACGGAGCACGAGAAGTTCGGCTTTTCGCGGCGCACGCTGCTGCCGCCGCCCTACGAGCCGGCGGGGATCCGCGCGGTCATGGAGGGCCTCGCACCGCTGGGCTGGAAGCGGGTCGAGGACGGGGGACGGCTGATCGCGCTGGCACGCGACGGGCGCTCGATCTCGCTCGAGCCGGGCGGCCAGTTCGAGCTCTCGGGCGCGCCGGTGGCGGACCTGCACGAGACCGGGCGCGAGATGCAGGAGCACTTCACGGAGCTCAAGGAAGCCACCGACCCGATCTTCGTGGGGTTCGCGCCGCTCGGCTTCCACCCGACCGCGCGCCTCGCCGACATGCCGATGATGCCGAAAACCCGTTACGAGATCATGCGGCGCTACATGCCCACCGTGGGGTCGAACGGGCTCGACATGATGTTCCGCACCTGCACGGTGCAGGTGAACCTCGACTTCGCCGACGAGCGCGACATGGTGCGCAAGATGCGGGTCGCGAGCGCGCTGCAGCCGCTGGCGACCGCGCTGTTCGCGAACTCGCCGTTCACCGAGGGGCGGGTGAATGGGTTCCAGTCGTATCGCGCGCAGGTCTGGACGGATGTCGACAATGCGCGCTCGGGCATTCCGGAGGTGATCTTCCGGGAGGGGTTCGGCTTCGAGGCCTATGCCGGGTGGCTGCTCGACGTGCCGATGTATTTCGTCACCCGCGACGGGCGGCTTCACGATGCGGCCGGTGCCAGCTTCCGCCGGTGGATCGAGGGGCGCGAACCGGCACTCAGCCATCTGCGGCCGACGCTGGGCGACTGGACCGACCACGCGACCACGGCGTTTCCCGATGTGCGGCTGAAGCGGTTCCTCGAGATGCGGGGGGCGGATGCGGGGAGCCCCGCGATGATGCTGGCGCAGTCGGC
>CAXTVZ010000169.1:0-7181 GCA_964247685.1 uncultured Acetobacteraceae bacterium | reverse complement strand
CCACCCAGCACCATCTCCGCGCACGGCCCCGCCGCGTCCACCGCCTCGGCATCCACCGAGAAGTCCGGCGCCAGCGTCACGATCGAGGCGTTCGAGAACGTCTCGCGGTTGCCCGTGTCGAGATAGCTCTCGGCCGGCGCGCCCTCGGCGAGCAGCACCGCGTGCGCGGGCAGCTCGACGTGGAAATACTCCACCGTGTCCATGGTCGCCGTGACGATCCCGGTGCCGTTGATCAGCAGGCCCGCGGGGACGAGCACGCCCTCGAGGAACAGCGCGTGGTCCGGGCTCACGCGAAGGTCGCGCCGCGGCAGGCCGTCGCCGAGCGCGCCCGCGCGCACCAGGACGGGCCGCATGGTCGGGTTGAAGCCCTGCAGGCGCAGGTCGACGCGGCGATGTCCGATCCACTTCACCGGTGCCGTGCCGCCGCCGGCGAGAAGGGCGAGGTCGCCCACCACCAGGTCCTCGACCGCCACGTCGCCGCGCACGGTCGTGATCAGCGTGCCGCGCACGAAGCAGGGCGGGACGTAGGGCGCGCCGGTGTCGAACGACGAGTTCGACACGACGTCGAGGCCGCCGAAGCCGTAGGCGTCGATCGTGGCCTTGAAGGCGGCGAGCGTGGCGGCGGTGGCGGGCTGGCCGGCGGCGGTCGCGATCAGACCGTCGACGAACTGGTCGAGCGTCACGCCGATCTGGCTGTTCGACAGGATGTAGTTCGCGCCGCCCGACTGGAACTCGAAGGCGCCGGTGCTGCTCGCGACCACGGTCGAGTCGCTGTAGGTCGTCCCGTTCACCGTGACGGTGCCGTTGTTGAACGTGGCGTCCGTGTCGCTGGCCACGGGCTCGACGAGGCTCAGACTCTCGATCTCGGCGATCACCGGCTCGGCGCCGGGAGTGGCCTGGAGGTCCGCGATGATCGTGCTGATCAGGTTCGCGAGCGCCGGCGGCTGGGTGTTCTCGTAGAGATAGACGCCCGAGGCGGAGCCCGAGGTAGGTGCGGTTGATCCGGACATGGTTTTGTTTCCTCCGAAGACGAGGGTGCCGTGATCGGCTCCGGAACCCCGCCCGGCAACTTGATTTCGGGTTCTCATCCAACCCTGGGTTGGGCCACGCCTAGCGCTTGGCCGCGAGCTCGCGCGACAGCGTCATCAGCAGGTCGCGCGTGCGCTGGTCTGTGATGCGGCGGAACGCGTCGGCGATCTGCAGGCGCTCGTTGTTGTCCCGCAGGCGCGCGGCCAGCGCCGCCTCGTCGCGCGTGCCGTCCGGCCCGGGGGTGCCGAGCAGCTCGTCGAGACCGTCGAACAGGGTCGCGGGCGTCGCACCCAGCGCCTCGGCGAGCAGGAAGAGGCGCGCGGCCGACACGCCGTTCTCGCCGCTCTCGTATTTGGCGAGCTGCTGGTAGGCGACGCCGACGCGCTCGGCCAGCGCCGCCTGGGACAGGCCTGCCTCGAGCCGCAGCTGGCGGATCCGCCCGCCGAGAAAGCGATCCGCCGCCAACACGGTCGCGGCCACCCGGTCGTCGCGCGGATGTCGTGTCATCTGATTCCGCCTTCTCCCCGCCCGGCGCTTAGTCCATTCGCGATCGGCGGGAAAGATCGTCCCGGCGCGGCCGGGCCTGGTTCGGGGCGCACATGTTCGATGTCCGGCGCGAGCGACGTGACCGGATGCAGGTCGCGCGCACGGACCTGGTGAAAGCGGCGGCGCCTCGCCACGACCGCCCAACGGGCAAGCCACCGCGGTCTCTCCGCGCGCCCGCACCGAGCTCCGACGGGGACGTGTTCGACCCCGCCTCGCCCTTTCTGGCACCCTGCGACCCGGGAGGACGCTCGCATGGACATCCGCTTCGTCGAGGCCAACGGACAGCGTTTCGAGGTGTACGAAGAGGGCCACGGCGACCGGCTCGCCCTCTGCCTGCACGGGTTCCCGGAACATGCGGTGTCGTGGCGGGCGCAGATGCCGGTGCTGGCGGCCCTAGGCTTCCGCGTCTGGGCCGTCAACCAGCGCGGCTACGGGCGGAGCTCCCGGCCCGACGGGATCGCATCCTACGCGCTGCCCGAGCTGATCGCGGACGTCGCCGGGCTGATCGACGCGTCGGGCGCCCGGAGCGTCGTGCTGATCGGGCATGACTGGGGTGCGATGGTCGCCTGGTGTTTCGCGGCGACCCGCGCGCGGCCGCTCGAGCGGCTGGTGATCATGAACGTGCCGCATCCGCTGTGCTTCCAGGCGGCGATGAAGCGGTGGCGGCAGCGGCGGAAGTCCTGGTACATCGCGTTCTTCCAGCTCCCTCGTCTGCCGGAGTGGATGCTGGCCCGGAACGGCGGCGCCGCGGCACGGCAGATGTTCCGGCCGCTCCGGCTGCCGCGCGAGATCCTGTCCGTCTATGCCGGCCAGCTCGCCGAGCCGGGTGCGGCCACGGCGATGCTGAACTGGTATCGCGCGATGCGCCTCCGCGGCGCCCGTCGGCTCGACTTCCGTGCCGTCATCGAGGTGCCGACGCTGGTGATCTGGGGCGAGGAGGACATGGCGCTGGACCTGATCTGCCTCGACGGCACCGACCGCTATGTGCGGGATCTGCGGATCGAGCGTCTGCCGCGGGTGTCGCACTGGGTGCAGCAGCATGCGCCGGACAAGGTCAACGCGCTGCTGGAAGGTTTTCTCGAGGAGTAAACGGGGTCTGGGGCCAAGGCCCCAGCGGGTCCAGGGCAGAGCCCTGGCCTTACCTTCCTCCGGAGCCGCCGCTCCGCCTTGACACGGCCGAAGCCCGGGTCTGTTTTGCGGCGCACATATTCCTGTCCGGGAGGTCGTGCGACGTGAACATTCACGAATACCAGGGGAAGGAATTGCTGAAGGGCTACGGCGTCGCCGTGCTCGACGGTTTCCTCGCCACCACCCCGGACGAGGCTGAAGCGGCCGCGAGCAAGCTTCCCGGCCCGATCTACGTCGTGAAGAGCCAGATCCACGCAGGCGGCCGCGGTGCCGGCCGGTTCGCCGACGACCCGGACGGCAAGGGCGGTGTCCGGCTGGCGAAGTCGCCGGCCGAGGTGCGCGCCGCCGCCGAGGCGATGCTCGGCCATGTGCTGGTGACCAAGCAGACCGGTCCTGCGGGGCGCAAGGTCCAGCGCCTCTACATCGAGGCCGGCTGCGACATCGCCCGCGAGCTCTACCTCTCGCTGCTGGTCGACCGCGCCACCTCGCGCGTGCTGGTGATGGCCTCGACCGAGGGGGGCATGGAGATCGAGGAAGTCGCCGAGCACCAGCCGGACAAGATCCTCCGCGTCGCGATCGACCCGGCAACGGGCATCCAGCCCTTCCACGGCCGTAAGCTTGCCGCCGGCCTCGGGCTGACCGGCAAGCAGGTCGGTACCTTCGGCAAGTTCGTGGCCGCGATGTACAAGGCGTTCATCGCGCTCGACTGCGCGATCGTCGAGATCAACCCGCTGGTGGTCACCGGCGCCGGCGAGATCGTCGCACTCGACGCGAAGGTCTCGTTCGACGACAGCGCGCTCTACCGGCATCCCGACATCGAAAAGCTCCGCGACGAGGCGGAGGAGGACCCCAAGGAGCTCGAGGCCGCGCGCCACTCGCTCTCCTACGTGGCGCTGGACGGCAATATCGGCTGCATGGTGAACGGCGCCGGCCTCGCCATGGCGACCATGGACATCATCAAGATCTACGGCGCCGAGCCCGCGAACTTCCTCGATGTCGGCGGCGGCGCCACCCGCGAGCGCGTCACCGAGGCGTTCAAGATCATCCTGTCCGACCCGAACGTGCGCGGCATCCTGGTCAACATCTTCGGCGGCATCATGAAGTGCGACATCATCGCCGAGGGCGTCATCGCCGCCGCCCGCGAGCTCGCGGTCACGGTCCCGCTGGTGGTCCGTCTCGAAGGCACCAATGTCGAGCTCGGCAAGAAGATCCTGGCCGAGAGCGGCCTTGCGATCATCCCCGCCGACAATCTCGCCGACGCCGCCGCCAAGGTGACCAAAGCCGTGAAGGAGGCCGCATAATGGCCGTTCTCGTCGACGCCGACACGCGCGTCATCACCCAGGGTTTTACGGGTGCCCAGGGCACGTTCCATTCGCAACAGGCGCTTGAATACGGCACCAAGGTGGTCGGCGGCGTGACGCCGGGCAAGGGCGGCCAGATCCATATGGAGCTGCCGGTGTTCGACACGGTCGCCCAGGCGGTGGCCGAGACGCGAGCGACGGCGTCCGCGATCTACGTCCCCCCGCCATTCGCGGCCGACAGCATCCTCGAGGCGATCGAGGCCGAGGTGCCGCTGATCGTCTGCATCACCGAGGGCATTCCCGTGCTCGACATGGTGCGCGTCAAGCGCGCGCTCGACGGCTCGCGCTCGCGGCTGATCGGCCCGAACTGTCCGGGCGTGATCACCCCCGGCGCCTGCAAGATCGGCATCATGCCGGGCCACATCCACCGTCGCGGCACCGTCGGCATCGTGTCGCGCTCCGGCACGCTCACCTATGAGGCGGTGCTGCAGACCACCACCGCGGGCCTCGGCCAGTCGACCTGCGTCGGCATCGGCGGCGACCCGGTGAAGGGCACCGACTTCATCGAGGTGCTGGAGATGTTCCTGGCCGACCCCGAGACGGAGTCGATCATCATGATCGGCGAGATCGGCGGCCAGAGCGAGATCGACGCCGCCGAGTTCCTGGCGCGTGCGAAGTCGCCCAAGAAGGTGGTGGGCTTCATCGCCGGTGCCACCGCGCCGAAGGGGCGCCGGATGGGGCATGCGGGTGCGGTGATCTCGGGCGGCAAGGATACCGCCGAGGCCAAGATCGAGGCGATGCGGATCGCCGGCATCCATGTCGCCGTCGAGCCGGCGGCCCTGGGGTCCACGATGGTGGCGGCTCTGAGGGGCTAGTCAGGACGTGCGGGGCGTCGTGCGCGGCACGTTTTCGCACGACGCCCCGGCTTCGCTGGGGCCAGGCGCCTTCGGATCCGCGTGGTTGATGATTCCGGGAGACATCTCGCTGGGAAAATCGAGCCGCGACGCGGATCACGGACGGACTTAATCCTGACACATTGCCCAGCGCCATTGACCGGCGCACATTCCCCCCAACAAAACGTTAGGGAGGAACGGGCAATGACCCATCCGGCTTACGACGGTTCGCTCGACGTGTTCGCCGTCGGCACCCATCCGGTCAGCTTCATCATGACCAACGACGTCGCGACCCTGGCACCGGTCATGCACCTGACGCAGGCGATGACCGTGTTCGCCGAGAGCGGCCACGTGGCATTGCCGGTGGTCGAGACCGATCGCCGTCTCGTCGGCATTCTCACCGAGGACGACCTGATGGGCGCGCTCGCACGCATCGATCCGGTCCTGGCGCTGCTTCCCGACGACCAGCGGCGCGCCGCCTTCGCGCTCCGCTCCCCTGGCGCGACGGTCGCCACCGCGATGACGCGCAACGTCACGACGATTTCCGGCGCGGCCCATGTGTCCGAGGCGGCACGCCTGATGGCACGCGACGGCATCTGCTGCCTGCCGGTGGTCGATGGCGGCCGCCTGACCGGGATCGTGACGCGCGACGACCTGGCGCGCGTGCCGGACGTCGCGGGCGCAATGCCGGCCCCGATCCGGGTCGACGGCCGCGACCACGAGCTCAAGCGCCTGGTGCAGGGGGAGGCGACCTGCCTGCGGGCCGGGGAATGGCTGGTGGTCCGCGTCCGTCAGGGCACGGCGACCCTGCAGGGCCGGATCGTCGACGAGCACCGCCGCCTCGACCTGCTGCGGCGGATCGCCGCGATCGCGGGCATCGGGCGCATCGAGGACCGGATGGAGATGGTGCTCGACAGCGTCTGGTGACGCGCGGCGCCGCGCGCCCTCGTCATGCTCCCTGCCTTCCCTGGCTCGACGAGGCGCAGGTCGCATGGTAAGGCCCCGCCAACATTACGCATGCGGTGGGAGCGGAATTTGAGCGGGGGGTCAGCCTCGGAGAAGACTGCGAGCGGCGGGCGCGGAGTTGCGACCGCGGTGTCGCAGCGCGGCGCCACCGGGCCTGTGCCGACGCGTTACGCCGGCGCGCTCTACGACCTCGCCGCCGAGCAGCGCGAGCTCGACCGCACGGTCGACGAAACCGCATCGCTCGCCAGGCTGATCGATGAGAGCCCCGATCTCGCCCGCATGCTCGCGAGCCCGGTCGTGCCGGCCGCCGATGGGAAACGAGCGGTCAACGCCGTGCTCGAGGCGCAGGGCTTCTCGATGCTGATCCGCCATTTCGTGGGCGTGGTGGCCGCCAACCGCCGCCTGCCGGCATTGCGCTCGATCCTGCGGGCTTTCGCCGAGCTCGCGGCATCACGCCGGGGCGTCGTCACCGCCGCGGTCGCCACCGCTCATCCGCTCACCGACGTGCAGCGCACGCAGATCGCGGCGCGCCTGGCGACCGCCGGCTACTCCAATGTCCGGATCGACGAGACCGTCGATCCGTCGCTCCTGGGCGGGCTGACGCTGCGCGTCGGCGCCCGCCTGTTCGACGCATCCATCAAGAGCCGGCTGCAGCGCCTGGCCTACCGCATGAAGGGAGCCGCGTGATGGACATCCGTCCGGCCGAGATCTCCGACATCCTCAAGCAGCAGATCGCCAATTTCGACACCGACAGCGCGGTGGCCGAGACCGGCCAGGTGCTGTCGGTCGGCGACGGCATCGCGCGCGTCTTCGGGCTCGCCAACGTGATGGCGGGCGAGCTCGTCGAATTCCCCGGCGCCGGGCTGAAGGGCATGGCGCTGAACCTCGAGAGCGACAATGTCGGCATCGTGATCTTCGGCGACGACCGCCGGATCCGCGAGGGCGATACCGTCACCCGCACCGGCGATATTCTTTCAGTACCCGTGGGCCGGGGGCTGCTAGGCCGCGTGGTCGACGGGCTTGGTCAGCCGATCGACGGCAAGGGTCCGCTCACCGATGTCGAGATGCGCCGTGCCGAGGTGAAGGCGCCCGGCATCATGCCGCGCAAGTCGGTGCACGAGCCGATGCAGACCGGCATCAAGGCGATCGACAGCCTGGTGCCGATCGGACGCGGCCAGCGCGAGCTGATCATCGGCGATCGCCAGACCGGCAAGACCGCGATCATCATCGACACGATCCTCAACCAGAAGACCGTCAACGAGAGCGACGACGAGAGCCAGAAGCTCTACTGCATCTACGTGGCCATCGGGCAGAAGCG
>CAXTVZ010000168.1:0-7335 GCA_964247685.1 uncultured Acetobacteraceae bacterium | reverse complement strand
GCCAGAACCGCATCATCGCACGCTGAAGACTTCGCTAGGATCGTCCTCCCCCCGCTCAAGGACGCTCCGCATGCCGCTGTCCCGCCGCCCGGCCTGCTCGCCACGCCCGACGCAACGCTCACCTAACCCCGAACTTGAAACGTCCAACGAATTTCAAGTTTGCCCTCCCACCGCCATGTGGCAGCAGACCGACGATGCAGTCTCTTCCCACGACGGAGGCCACGTGCCGCCCTTCATGTCAGCCGCGCGATGAGCACCGGCCCGACGAACCGCGCCGGTCACGACGTCATCCGGCCCCCGCACGCTCGAACGCGACCTTCCGCGTCCGACCAGCCTACGGCGCCGCAAGCCCCCGCCGCAGCCGCGCGATCGCACCCGGCAGGCCGCGCACCGTCAGCACGCGCCCCGTCTCGCCGTATTCCTCGGACAGAACGCGCGCGCTCTCATACACCTCGCCGATCAGGTTCTGCTTCGCGTAAGGCAGCGTCAGCACGTCGTCGACCATCGCCTCCTCGAAGAACGCGATGATCGTGTCCCGCAGCGCGCTCACATCCTGCACCCTGTGCGCGGACAGCAGGATCGCCTCGGGGTGCTTCTCCGCCAGCGCCGCGCGCGCCGCCGCATCCACCCGGTCGAGCTTGTTCAGCACCAGAAGCGAGGACACCGCATCCGCGCCGATCTCGCGCAGCACGCTTCGGCTCACCTCCAGCTGCGCCTCGTAGGTCGGGTCGGACGCGTCCACCACGAACAGCAGCAGCGACGCCTCCAACGCCTCGGCCAGCGTCGAGCGGAACGAGGCCACCAGGTCGTGCGGCAGCTGCTTGATGAAGCCCACCGTGTCCGACACCAACACGCGGGGGCGCGTTTCCGGCAGCAAGGTGCGGACCGTGGTGTCGAGGGTGGCGAACAGCTTGTCCTCGACCAGCACCTGGCTGCCCGTCAGCGCCCGCATCAGCGAGGATTTCCCCGCATTGGTGTAGCCGACCAGCGCCACCCGCAGCTGGTCGCGGCGCGCGGTGCGGCGCTGGTCGCCGTCGCGCTGCACCGCGTCGAGCTGGTCCTTGAGCTCGGCCAGCCGGTCGCGGATCTTGCGGCGGTCGAGCGCCAGCGCGCTCTCGCCCGCACCCCGGCCCTGCTGGCGCTCGCCGCCGGAGGCGGATTCCCGCAGCCGCGGTGCCACGTATTTCAGACGCGCCATCTCGACCTGCAGCTTCGCCTCGCGCGTGTTGGCGTGACGATGGAAGATCTCGACGATGACGCCGGTGCGGTCGAGCACTTCCGCGCCGGTGGCGCGCTCGAGATTGCGGATCTGGCTGGGCGAGAGCTCGTGGTCGACGATCACGACATCGGCGTGGCGCGCGGTGTCGGCGTCCGTCGGTTGCGCCGGCTCGTCCGATTCCGCATCGAAGCGCTGCCGGGCCTTCGATTTCGGCGGCGTCGCCATCGAGGCAACCACCCCGGTTCCGCCCGTCAGGCCTGCGAGTTCCGCGAGCTTGCCGCTGCCCAGGAGCGAGGCGGCGCCGGTGCCCTCGCGCCGCTGCGACACCGTGCCCGCCACCTCGTAGCCCAGGGTCTTCACCAGGCGCGCGAGCTCGGCGAGGCTGCCCTCGTGCGCCACGTCGTCGACGTCCGGTGTCTGGATGCCGACCAGGACGGCACGGGTGATCGGGGGTTTGGTCTCCATGGACGATCCCTTAGCACGGAACGACCTGACGCCCGGATCCCCCACGAACGCGTTGCGTGGCAGGCGCGCTCGTCGTTGCGCGAGGAGGGTTCAGGGTGCCGCGACCGCGGAGATCGCACGCAACGTGCAGGCGAACGCCCGCAGCACCGCGACGGTCACGGCGGATATCGCTTGCGTCAGCGGCACGGCCAACGACACCCGCGCCACCGCGAGCGAGGTCCTCAGCGCCGGCGGCGGATTGTCGATCCAGGCCGGGAAGCTCTCGAACGAAGTGGCGCGCTTCGTGGAGCAGGCTCGCGCGGCCCGAAGGTGCCCGCCCGGAGCCGCGTGTGTTCACCAATCGGTTGGCAGAACTGGTCCTGCAAGGAGGCGTTGCCGCTCGGTGAGGAGGACCACATGACCAAGACGCCCAAGAAGAACGACAAGGTGACCTGGGACACCCCGCAGGGAAAGACCAAGGGCACGGTCGAGAAGATCGTGACCAGCACGACGAAGGTGAAAGGCCATACCGCGAAGGCAACGAAGGATGAGCCGCAGGTTCTGGTGAAGAGCGACAAGAGCGGCAAGCAGGCGGTGCATAAGCCGAACGAGCTCAAGAAGGGGTGAAACGCCGACCGGACCGTCCGTGCCGCGCTCGCCGCGTCCTTTGCCGCAGACCCTTCAGGCCAGCGACGTCAGCAGCCTCAAGCTCCTGACAAGGTCCCCGGGACAGAGCCCTGAGGTTCTCCGTCCGCGGACGCGAACCTCTACCAGCCGGCCGTCCCGGGTCCGCCCTTGAACGGCCCGATCAGGTTGGATGTGACCCAGCCCCCATAGAACCCGCCCCGCTGCGGCTCGACGCGTTCCTCGCCCACGTAGCACCCGTCCATCGGCCCTGCGTACACAGCCAGGTGGTCGCGGATCGTCACGAACGGCGGCGTCGGCGCGGGATAGGACCAGGCGACATCCTTCGCCACGCGATCTCCGCTGCGGATCGACCAATATTCCGCCGCACCCTTCCATTCACAGAAGGAAGGCCGCCCGCTGCCGCGCTCCAGCACGCCTGCGCCGAAAGCCTCGCGCGGCAGATAGTAGGTGGGCGGGTGGGTGGTCTCGAGCACGCGCCACGCCGCGCGCGTGCGGGCGATCTCCGCGCCCGCGAACACGATCCGGATCTCGTCAGCCACCCGCTCCAGGCGCGGCGGCCGCGGATAGGCGCGGACGTCCTCGCGGGGGCGCTCGCTCATCCGCCGAGAAACCGCTTGGCGAGCCCGCCGAAATCGAAGCCGCCGCCCGCGGCGGACTGGTCCGCAGCCTGGGCGTCGTTGTCCGGCGTGGCCTGATCGACCGCGTGCGGCAGGAACTGCGACAGGACCTGCGTCACCGTGCCCGCGGGAACGCCGTGCGCCGCGGCAAACTGATCGAGCTCGGCGGGCGGAAAGATCTTCTCGATCTCGGAAGCCGAGACCGGCAGGTTCGAGCCGTCGCCGATCCAGGATTGCACGTGCTGACCGAGCCCGGCCTGGTTGGCCCGCGCGAGGAGGCCCTGCACGCCGCCGGCCTGGCCGAGCGCGTCGGACAGGAGGCTGCCGACAGCCTCGTGCGGGGCGGCGCCGGACTGCCCGAACAACCCGCCCAGCTCGCTCATGAACCCGCTCATTGGTGATCCTCCGTGTTGTCGGTGAGGTTGCGCGTGCGGCAAAGGAAGGCAAGGGGCTCTGCCCCTTGACCCCGCCAGGAGCAGGGCCCCTGGACCCCCAACCAATAACGGGGTCTGGGGTTAAGACCCCAGCGGGGTCCAGGGGCAGAGCCCCTGGCCTTCTTCTTCACGCCGCCAGCCGGGACCTCACATCGAACTCATGCACGCGCCCCGGCTCGGCCGCGACGAAGCGCTCGCGCGAAATGCCGGCGTCATCGAGTGCGGCGGCCAGATCCGCACGCGGCGCCTCCCAGGCTTCGCTGGACAGACGGAACGTTCCCCAGTGGATCCCGACCGCGTCCGTTGCCCCCACGTCGCGCATGATGCGCACCGCCTCCTCCGGGTTGGTGTGCGAGGTCTTCATGAACCCGCGCGGCTCGTAGGCGCCGATCGGGATCAGCGCCACGTCGGGTGCGGCGAGACGCGCGCGGATCGCGGGAAAGATCGCGCCGTCGCCATACGCCGTGTCGCCCGCAAACCAGATCGTGCCTGCCCCGGTCTCGAGGTAATGGCCGCACCACAGCATGCGACGTGCGTCGCTGGGCCAGCGGGCTGCCCAGTGGTTGGCCGGCGTCAGCGTGGTCGCGAGACCGTCGCCCAGCGCCAGGCGGTCGAACCAGTCGCCCACCACGATGCGCGCACCGGGGATCGCCGCGCGCACGATGGTGTCGGTGCCGAGCGGCATCGCCATCAGCGGCGCGTGGCGTCGGTGCAGGCGCTTCAGCGTCGCGAGATCGAGATGGTCGTAGTGGCAATGGCTGAGCAGCACCGCATCGATCGGCGGCAGGTCCGCGAACCGGATCCCCGGGGCCGTGACGCGTCGCGGCCCGGCGAACGGGAACGGGCTCGCGCGCCTCGACCAGACCGGATCGGTCAGCAGATTGCGGCCGGCGACCTGGATCAGCAGCGTCGAATGCCCGACGCCGGTGATGCGCAGGCCGTCGACCCGCGCCGCCGGCCGGGCCGGCACCACGGGCACTGAACGCGGCCAGGCAATGGGCTGGCGCCGCAGCATCCAGCGCACCATCGTGGAACGGCGGAGCCGGGGCGGCGACGCCGTCTGGCCGGGATTAAAGAAAAGCTCGCCATCGTAGTGGTCGGAGACCGGCCCCTCGTAATACCGCTTGGGCATGTTGTCTCCAGGCGCCCTTCAGCGTCCGGCGGACGCGAGCGCCGGCGCATCCCACCACCCGCCGTCCATCGCGGCAAGCAGTGGCGCGGTGTCGGCGAAGCGCCTGTGCTTCGCGTGCCGGGAGCCGTCTGCGTGGCCGCATCCGGCTGCTCGTCGGGCCTTCGTCGGCGATCGCGTGGCTAGGCTCGGCCGCCGGGCGCGCCTCGGGCCGCCTGGTGCACGTGCTCGAGCCGTGATGCCTGCGCCCTCACCGACACGCCGCGGCGTGCGGGCGCCGCCCCGCAGGACGAACCTGTGCGGCCGACCGAAAGCCGCGAGCGCGTGACCGGGGGCGCGCTTAGCGCCCGCTCCTGTTGAGGCCGCAGACGGACCATTTGCCGCTCGCTGCATGGAACTCCGAGACCGAGAGCGGGGCGACATCGATGCGCCAGAACGACGGTCGCTCGGCGCGCAGTGCCACGATCGTGGCGGCCCGGACGACGGAGGCATGGGTCACGGCGACCATGCGTCCGCGTCTGCACCGCAGCTCGTCCATCCAGCCCGCGACCCGGTCGATGAGCACGTCGATCGATTCGCCGCCATGCGGTGCCCGGTCCGTGTCCGCCGTCCAGAGCTGGAGCCCCGCCGGGTCGGCGGCGGAGACGGCCTCCAGCGTCTGCCCCGCCCAGCGCCCGACATCGAGGTCGCGGATCGCCGGTGCCACGCCCGCCCGCAGGTCGAGGGCGGACGCGGTCTCCACCGCCCGGCGGGCGGGGCTCGTCCACGCCGCATCGATGCGCCCGAACGTGCCCGCGAGCGCTGCGGCGTCGTCGCGGCCGGCGGGGATGATCGCCTCGTCGAGCGGGAACGACGCCGCCCGCGTGGCGATGGTCGGCGCGTGCGCGACGAGGAGCAGCCGCAGCGTCATCGACGCTCCATTCGATGCAGATCCGCCGCGTCGGCCGGTGACATCAGGGAACGCATCTTCGACACGGCGGCGATCGAACGGGCAGATCGGCCGCCGCTCAAGTTGTTTTTATCAAGACGATCCTTCGCGATCCGTCATCGCACGCCACGATCCCGGAGCGTTCGGACCTGGCCCGAAACGCGACCCGGCGCCCGTTTTGCGTGGGTGCCGCGCGCGAGCTATCCTGGCCTTCAAGGCGAACGGAACGCCAGGAAACGACGCCACATGATCGACCTAAACAACACGACGTTGAGCCAGCTTCCGGCGGGCGTCCGGCGCTTCGGCTATGACCGCGCGGCGCTGGTGCCCGGCATCGTTCATCTGAGCGTCGGCAACTTCCATCGCGCACACCAGGCCTGGTATCTCGACCGCCTGTTCGAGCAGCCCGGATCCGAAGGCTGGGCGCTGTGCGGCGTGGGCCTGATCGACGATGAGGGCGAGCGCCTGAAGGCGGCGGCCTTCCCGAAGCAGGACGACCTCTACACGCTGACCCTCTGCCCGCCCGCCGCGGCCACCACCCACCAGGTGATCGGCTCAATCGTCGAGTATCATTTCGCGCCGCCCAACCCGGACGTGGTGCTCGAGCGCATGGCGGACCCGGCGATCCGCATCGTCTCGATGACGATCACCGAGGGCGGCTACAACCAGGACAAGCGCACCGGCGCCTACCGGCTCGACGCGCCGACTACGGTGGCCGAGCTCGCGACCCCGCTCGCACCCCGTTCCGCGTTCGGCTTCATCGTCGAGGCGCTCCGCCGGCGGCGTGACCGGGAGATCGCGCCGTTCACCGTGCTGTCCTGCGACAATCTGCGCAACAATGGCGACGTGGCGAAGTCGGCGGTGCTGACCCATGCGCGCTCCCTCGATCCGGAGCTCGCGTCCTGGATCGAGGCGCATGTCGCCTTCCCCTCCTCGATGGTCGACCGCATCACGCCTGCGACCCTGCGGGCCGATGCCGACCGCATCAATGCGGCCACTGGCGTCGCCGACCAGCTGCCGATCTTCGCCGAGGATTTCGCGCAGTGGGTGATCGAGGACCGGTTCTGCAACGGCCGGCCGCCGCTTGAGCGCGTCGGCGCCCAGATGGTCGACGACGTCCATCCCTACGAGCTTGCCAAGGTGCGGATGCTGAACGGCTCGCACATGCTGATCGGCTATGCCGGGCAGCTCGCCGGCTTCAAGCGCGTCGACGAGGCGATGCGCGAGCCGCTCATCCGGCAGCTGGTGGAGCGCTTCATGACGGCCGACGTCATCCCGCTGCTCGCCCCGCCGCCCGGCATGGAGCTCGGCCCCTATCGCGACATGCTGGTGGCGCGCTTCGCGAACCCGAGCATCGGCGACCAGACGGCGCGCCTGTCGGGCGACAGCATCGCGAAACTGCCGGTCTACATCCTGCCGACGCTGCACGAGCTGTTCGAGCGCGGCGCGGACCACGGGCGCCTGGCTTTCGCGATCGCCGCGTTCCTGCACTACCTCGGCGGCGTCGACGACCAGGGTGCCAGCTACAAGCCGTTCGAGCCGAATCTCGAGCCGGCCGATCTCGCACTGGCGAACGACCCGGATCCGCAGGCCGCCTTCCGCATGTCGGTGCTGCAGGGGTTCGGGATCGAGGCGCAGGAAGGGTTCCGCGACGACGTGGTGCGCACGCGCGCGGCGATCGCCGCGAGGGGCACGCTGGCGGTGCTGGCGGAGCTGCTCGGCGCCTGAGCGGGCGCGGATCAGCTGCCCAGCGAACTCCCGAGCTTGGTGAATACGGAGTTCATGTTGACGCCGAGCTTCGTGAGCGCGATCGCGATCACCAGACCGATCAGGGCCGCGATCAGGGCGTACTCCATCGCCGTGACACCGCGACGGTCCTGTCGAAGGCTCAGGTAGCTCGTCAGGTATGAGACCAT
>CAXTVZ010000167.1:4430-7351 GCA_964247685.1 uncultured Acetobacteraceae bacterium | reverse complement strand
GCCTGGAAGTCGCGGGTGTTCGAGCAGGACGAGATTTCGCGATAGGCGTTCTGCCCGGGAAGCCAGACTTCGAGATCGTAGGTTCGCACCGCCGTGAACCCGGTGTCGCCGGCGCAGAGCAGCATGCGGCGAT
This sequence comes from uncultured Acetobacteraceae bacterium, assembly GCA_964247685.1. GTDB lineage: Bacteria > Pseudomonadota > Alphaproteobacteria > Acetobacterales > Acetobacteraceae > CAXTPV01. The sequence goes on along the minus strand of CAXTVZ010000167.1, from coordinate 7,218 downwards.
AGGGGAGTTCGAGGCGCTCGAGCACGGATTCGGCGGCGCGCGTCATGCGCTCGTGCTCGGCCTCGCTCGCGTCCGGTGTGGTGACGGTGACGAGCTCGCACTTGAAGAACTGGTGCTGGCGCAGCATGCCGCGCGTGTCGCGGCCGGCTGAGCCTGCCTCGCTGCGGAAGGACGCGGTCAGCGCGGTCATGCGGCGGGGCAGCTCGGCTGCCGGGAGGATCTCGCCCGCGACGAGATTGGTGAGTGCGACCTCGGCGGTGGGGATCAGCCAGCGGCCGTCGGTGGTCGTGAACGCTTCCTCGGCAAATTTCGGGAGCTGGCCGGTGCCGAACATCGCGGCCTCGTTCACCAGCACGGGCACGGCGTGCTCGCGGTAGCCGTGCTCGGTCGTGTGCAGGTCGAGCATGAACTGGCCGAGTGCCCGTTCGAGCCGTGCGAGGGCGCCGCGCAGCACCACGAAGCGGCTGCCGGAGATGCGGGCGGCATCGGTGAACGACATCAGGCCGAGCGCCTCGCCGAGCTCCCAATGCTCGCGCGGGGCGAACGCGAAGGGCCGTTGGGCGCCCCATTCATGCACGACCAGGTTGGCGCTTTCGTCGGCGCCATCGGGCACGTCCGCGTCGAGCGTGTTGGGCAGCGAGATCAGACGCGCGCGCAGGTCCGCCTCGGCCGCGGCGGCGTCGGCCTCGAGGCGTTCCATCGCGGCTTTCAGGGCCGCCACCTCCGCCTCGGGCGCGCTCGTATCCGCACCCGCCCGCCTGCCCTGCCCGATCTCCTTGGAGAGGGCGTTGCGCCGGCCCTGCTTCTCCTGCAGCGCGGTCAGCGCATCACGGCGTCGGGCATCGATCGCGATGATGGTGTCGGCCTCGGGCGGCAGGCCGCGTCGCGCGAGTGCCGCATCGAAGGCGCCGCTGTCTGCGCGGATCGCGCGGATGTCGTGCATGGCGAGTTCCTGGGGCTGCTAAGAAGTCTTCTTTTTCTGAAGAAAAAGAAGCAAAAAGACTTTATCCGTTTAGCAAACGACGATCATCCGTGCCGAGCCCTAAACGGATGAAAGTTCTTTGGTTCTTTCTTTCAAGAAAGAACACCTCTCCTCTAGGCCGTCTTCGGCTGCACAATGCGGGCGCAGATGATCGAGATCTCGTAAAGGATGATCAGCGGCAACGCCAAGCCAGTCTGCGTGATGACATCGGGCGGCGTCAGCACCGCGGCGGCCACGAAGGCGCCCACATAGGCGTAGCGCCGCACCTTCTTGAGCCCGGCCGCATTCACGATGCCGACCTTCGCGAGCAGGGTGAGTGCCACGGGCAGCTGGAACGCGATCCCGAACGCCAGGATCAGCTTCATCACCAGTGCCAGGTATTCGCTCACCTTCGCCTGTAGCTGGATCTGCAGACCGTCGGTTCCGTTGGTGGTCTGGAACGACAGGAAGAAGCGCCAGGCGACGGGGAATACGAAGTAGTAGGCGAGCGCCGCACCTGCCACGAACAGCACCGGCGTTGCCACCAGGAACGGCGTGAAGGCGCGCTTCTCGCTGCGATACAGGCCGGGGGCCACGAACATGTAGAGCTGGCTTGCGACCACCGGAAACGAGAAGAACACCGCACCGAACACGGCCACCCGGATATAGGTGAAGAACGCCTCGTAGAGTGCCGTGTAGATCAGGTGCGGCTGCTCGCCCCGCTGCTTCATGATGTGGGCGAGCGGCTCGGCCAGGAAGATGTAGATCCGGCCTGAGAAATGGTAGCAGATCGCGAACGCGATGCCGAACGCGACCGCGCTGATGATCAGGCGCCGGCGCAGCTCGAGCAGATGCTCCATGAGCGGCATCGGCTTGTCGTTGATCGGGTCCTCGCCGGTCGGGTTCACGTCGAGCGGAGACATCGCGCTATTCCGCTTCCGGCGCGGCAGGCGCAGGGGGCGAGGCCTGCTTCGCCACGGACGGCGGAATGAAGGCGGCGGCACGCGGGGTCGCCTCCGCCGGAGCGGTGGTCTCGGTGGTGCTGGTGGCGGTCATGACCGGCGGCGGGATGAAGGCGGCGCCCGGCTTGACCGACGGCCGCGTGCTGCCGGGGCGCGCCAGCGTGTTCATGTCGACCAGCGGCTTCTCGCGCAGGGTCGCGGCCAGCGTGCCGTCGCCGTCGATCGTGCGCAGGACCTTCGAGCGCAGGTTCATGCCGCGCAGGTCGCGGAACGTGTCGCGCGCCTCGCCGAGATCGGCCTCGCGCACCATCTCGTCGACATGGCCCTGCAGCTCGCTCGCCATGCGGCGCATCTTCTTGATGCCCTCGCTGATCGCGCGGATCGCCACCGGCATGTCCTTGGGCCCGATCAGCACCAGGGCCACCACGGCGATCAGCGCGAGCTCGGACCAGTCGAAATTGAACATGTTCCCCGTCTCAGCCCGAAGGCCTCAGCCCAGGGCGCCCGGCCCCGGTTGCGCGTCCTCTATCATGGTGCTCTCCGCCCCGTCATCTAGGAGGGGGACCGCCGGCATGTCGGCCAGCAGATCGTCGCGCTTCGGCAGGTCGGCGAGTGAGGCGAGGCCGAAGCGGGCGAGGAACTCGGGCGTGGTGCCCCACAGCGTCGGCCGGCCCGGCACCTCGCGCCGGCCCGCAGGACGCACGAGACCGGTCTCGAGCAGCGTCTCGAGCGTGTTCTGCGCGAGGGCCACGCCACGGCGTTCCTCGATCTCGGCGCGGGTGCAGGGCTGGTGGAAGGCGATGATCGCGAGCGTCTCCATCACCGCGCGCGGCAGGCGGCGGGGCTTCTCGACGATACGCGCGAG
>CAXTVZ010000167.1:0-4330 GCA_964247685.1 uncultured Acetobacteraceae bacterium | reverse complement strand
GTCCTGGCGGAGCTCGCAGCGTCCGTTGCGGGCGAGCTCCAGGCTCGCGATCAGGGTGGAGGCGAGCTGGGCCGCGCGCGGGAGATGCTCGGCGGCGGGGGGCGGCAGGAAACTGTCGAGCGCGCACCAGCCGGGCTCGACGCCGAGCATCCGCTCCAGCCGGTCCAGCGCCGCCGCCACGGTCCAGAAATCATGCCGGGCCGGCGTCCAGACGTGCCCCGCGTGGCTGCGGCGCGAGGCCGAGAGATAGGCGCCCAGCAGCGACGCCGTGTCGAGCTGCAGGCCCGAGCGGTCGGTGACCACGAAGCTTTCCGGCGCACCGCGGCGATGCACGTCGCGGCCGAGCGCCGGGCGCGCGTCGAGCCAGGCGGCCAGTGCACGGACGCGCTCGAGCTCGAGGAGGCGCTCGGCCAGCCGCGCGCTCGCATCCTCCGCCTCCCCGGCGGCCAACGGGTCGTCGGGGAGCAGCAGGCGGGATTTCAGCCAGGCGAGCCAGGCCGCCATCACCAGCCAGTCGGCGGCGAGCTCGAGGCGGATGCGGCGGGCCCCCTCGATCACCGCGAGATACTGCTCCACCAGCGCCAGGATGGAGATGCGCGCGAGATCGACCTTTTCGCGGCGCGCGAGGTCGAGCAGCAGGTCGAGCGGCCCCTCGAACCCGTCCAGCGTCAGCAGCAGCGTTTCCGTCCGCCGCTCCTGGACGGGGGTCAGGATGTTCATGGCGGCACGGCCATGGAAGCGGCGCGCGCGAGGCGGGCGCGGGCGCGTTCGGTGAGCGGCGGCAATCTGGCGAGCAGGGCGGCGGTCTCAGCGAAGAGGCCGGCGCCATAGAGAGAAATGTCGCAGCCGGCGGCGATCGCGGCCGCTCCCCGCTCGGCGGGCGTGCCGGGGAGCGCCTCCATCGAGAGATCGTCCGAGACGAGCACGCCGCGAAAGCCGATGGCACCGCGGATCACCCGCTCGATGATCACCGGCGACACCGTGGCGGGACGCGCAGGATCGGCCGCGCGGTAGAGGACATGCGCGGTCATCATCCACGGCAGCCGGGTCGCGAGCGCGCGGAAGGGTGCGATGTCGGCGGGGTCGAGGTCGTCGAGCACGGGCAGGGCCACGTGGCTGTCGGCGTTCGCCCGTCCGTGTCCGGGCACGTGCTTGCCCACCGGCTGGATCCCGGAAGCGAGCAGGCCTTCGGCGAACGCGCGGGCAAGGGTCGCCACGTGGTTGGGGTCGGCGGCGAAGCTGCGGTCGCCGATCACCGGGTCGGCGCCGGCCACCGCGAGATCGAGCACGGGCGCGGCCACGACGTCGAAGCCCGCCTCGCGCGTCTGTCGGCCGATGGCGAGGCCACCGGCATGGGCGGCGCGCAGGCCGGCGGCGGGGTCGCGCGCGTAGGCCGCGCCCAGGCTCGCCGCGGGCGGATGCGCCTCCCAGTGCGGCGGCCTGAGGCGCGCGACCCGGCCGCCCTCCTGATCCACCATCAGCACGGCGCCGGCAGGCAGCACCTCGCGCAGGCTGGCGATGAGGCCGGCGAGTTGGGCCGGATCGTCGATGTTGCGGCCGAACAGGATCACGCCCACCGGCCGGGTGCGCCGCAGCAGCTCGGCCTCGGCGGCCGCGAGGGTCGTGCCCGCGATGCCGACGATGGCCGGAAGCGCTGCCTCGGCCACCGGGCTCAGCCTCCGCCTCTCAAAACGTCGCGATGGTGCAGGCCGCGCCCGCCGCGCGGAGCTGCTCGCAGAACGAGGTCGCCGCCGCGATAGTCGCGAAACCGCCGGTGCGGAGCCGGTAGAAGGTCTTCTCCCCGTGCTTCGCCTCGAGGATGAGCGGTGCGCGACCGTCGAGCAGGCCGGGATGGGCGTGCGCGAGCCGGTCCCATTGCGCGTGGGCGGACGCCTGCGTGTCGACGGCGGCCAGCTGCACGGCGACGTTCCCCGCCTGCGGTGTCGCCCGCAACGAAGCGAGCGCGGTCTGCAGGGAGTTGGGCGCGGCCGGCGGTGCCGGGGGCGCCGACGCGACCGGCGCCGGCGGTGCCGGGGCGGCCATGGGCGCGGGGGGCGTGCTCGCAGCGGGTGCGGGTGTAGGCGCGGCCGCGCCAGGTGCCACGGTTGTCGCGGGCGCAGGCGGAGTTGCCGGCGCGTCCACGTGACGAGCGGCGTTGAGCTCGGCGATCAGCGCCGCCGGGTCGGGCTTCTCCGGCCCGGGGGCCAGGCTGGGACCGCCGCCATTGTCGTCGTTGGAGGGCGGCGGCTCGGCGCCGGTGAGCTGCAGGCCACCCGGGTTCACCGGCTTGATCTTGATCGGGCCGGGATCGGGACCGATCACCGGGATCTCGCCGCTCGCACCACGATGGCCGCCGAGCGTCCAGCCGCCGACCACGACGAGGAGGAACAGCCCGATCCCGGACGCAATCAGCGCGAGGCGGCGGGTTCCCTCGTCCATGCCGCCCGCGGTGTGCGGCCGATAGACGGGATCGTTGCCGCCACGCTTGTCACTCATGGGCACCGCTCATCCGCGCATCTCCTCCACCGGCTCGACACCGAGGATCGACAGTCCCGCACGGATCACCGTCGCGGTCGCCTCGACCAGGGCCAGGCGCGCGAGCGTGTCGGGCACACGATCCGCCTGCAGGAACCGCAAGCTGGCATCGGCGCTGCCGCGGTTCCAGAGCGCATGAAAATCAGCTGCAAGATCAGCCAGGTAGAAGGCGACGCGATGCGGCTCGCGCGCGTCCGCGGCGCTCATCACGAGTCGCGGGAAGGCGGCGATTCGGCGGATCACCGCGAGCTCCGCCTCGGAGGCGAGTGGGGCGAGCGGGACCGACGCCAGCGCCTCGCGCGTCACCGCGGCATCGCCGAGGCTCGCGCTCGCGGCGCGGAGCACCGACCGACAGCGAGCATGCGCGTATTGCACGTAGAAGACCGGGTTCTCGCGGGTCTGGGCGACCACCGCGTCGAGGTCGAACTCCATCTGTGCGTCGGGCTTGCGGGTCAGCATGGTGAAGCGGACAGCGTCGCGCCCGACCTCGTCGATCAGGTCGCGGAGTGCGACGTAGGTGCCGGCGCGCTTGCTCATGCGCACGGGCTCGCCGCCTTTGACGATATGCACGATCTGGCAGAGCAGCACCTCGAAGCTGACGGCGCCGTCGGCCAGCGCGCGCACGGCCGCCTTCATGCGCGGCGCGTAGCCGCCATGGTCGGCGCCCCACACGTCGACCATGATCGCCGCTCCCCGGCGGATCTTGTCGGCGTGGTAGCCGATGTCGTTGGCGAAGTAGGTGTTCGAGCCGTCGCTCTTGCGGAGCGGCCGGTCGACGTCGTCGCCGAAGGCGGTGGAGCGGAACAGGAGCTGCGGGCGCGGCTCCCAGTCGTCCGGGGTCTTCCCCCGCGGCGGCTCGAGTACGCCCTCGTAGAGCAGGTCACGCGCCCGAAGCTGCTCGATCGCGGTATCCACGGCGCCGCCGTCGAGAACGGCGCGCTCGGAGGAGAAGACGTCCTGGTGGACGCCGAGCGCGCCGAGATCCTCGCGGATCTGCGCCATCATCGCGTCGAGTGCCGCCTCGCGCACGGTGGCGAGCCAGACCGCAGGGTCGGCGACGGTGATCCCCGGACCGGCCAGCGCCGCGCCGTGGGCCTGCGCGATCGCCTCGCCCACCGGGACGAGGTAGTCGCCGCGATACTGCAGGCCGCCGGGGACCTGGCTTGCGAACTCCTCCTCGGTCAGTGTCGTGCCGAGCGCCTGCAGCACGCGCCAGTAGGTGGCCCAGGCCAGCGCGGTCACCTGGTTGCCGGCGTCGTTGATGTAGTATTCGCGGGTCACGTCGTAGCCGGCGCGCGCCAGCAGGTTGGCGAGCGCGTCGCCCACCACGGCGCCGCGGCAATGGCCGACATGGACGGGCCCGGTCGGGTTGGTCGAGACGTATTCGACGTTGACGCGGATCCCCTGCCCCACGGTCAGCGTGCCGTAGCTCTCGCCCTGCAGGAGCACCGGTCCCAGCGTCGCGTGCAGGGCGGCAGCATCGAGGCGGAGGTTCACGAAGCCGGGGCCGGCGAGCTCGGCGGCGATGCCGTGGCGCTCCACGAGCAGGGCCGCCAGCGCCTCGCCGAGCTCGCGCGGCTTGCGGGCGGCGGCCTTGGCCACGACCATGGCGGCGTTGGTGGTGAGGTCGCCGTGGGCGGCGTCACGCGGCGGCGTCACCTCGACGCGGGCGGTGGCCTCGGGCGCGAGATCGGGGAGCAGGGTCGCGAGCGCGTCGACGACGCGCCCGCGCCAGGTGGCGAACAGGTCGCCGTTCGTGGACTCGGTCATGCGGTTGTCTAGAGCATCGTCCGCG
>CAXTVZ010000166.1:0-7364 GCA_964247685.1 uncultured Acetobacteraceae bacterium | reverse complement strand
TTGGCCGGGTTGGCCGGCTGGCACTGGTAGTAGTCGGCGTACAGGCCGCGCGCGTAGTTCGTATAATCCTGCTGCTGGTGCGATTTCGTCACCAGGTAGGCGCCGTCATAGGTGAGCTTCAGCCAGCCGATGCGGCCGTTGATCGTCAGCGCGGTGTTGACGAAGGACTCGTCGTCGAACGAGGGCTCGAACTCCTGCACCGACAGCTCGCTGAGCTGCTGCGGACGGCTGCCCGAGGTTTGGGGCTCCTCGTAGAACACGCCGTCATCGCGCAGCCGCTGCGCGGACTCCGCGAACAGCACGTTCCAGTCGTCGTCGAACTGGTAGAGCACCTCGCCGCGGATGCCCTGGTAGGTCGCCGAGTTGATGTTGTTGGCAACCAGGTCCTTGTTGTTGATCGAGTTCGTGGCGGTGGCCGGGCCGGGGATGTTGTTGGTGTAGCCGGCGTAGTGGATGCCCTTGTCGGTGCTCTGGCGCGTGAACGTGCCGAACGAGTTGTCGATGTAGCCGCCGCGCGTGTCGTTGTAGGCGACGATGCGAACTGCGAGCTTGTCCTTGATCAACGGCACGTTGACGATGACGTCGCCGTTGTAGTTGGCGCCACCCTTGGCCGTGCCGCCGGCGCCCCCGTCGAGCGTCACGAAGTATTTGTCGAGGTCCGGCTTGTTGGTGATGTAGCGCAGCACGCCCGCTTCGGCGCCCGAGCCGAACAGCGTGCCCTGCGGACCTTCGAGCACTTCGACGCGCTGCAGGTCGACCGGATAGACGTCGAGGTTCTTGTTCGGAAGCTCGGCCGACTGGTCGTCGAGATAGATCGCGACGTTCGGGAATGACCCGACGCCGCCGCCGCCCTGGCCGCCCTCGTCGCCGCCGATGCTGAGGCCGCGCATGTAGACGTTTTCCTGGCCCGGCCCGAACCCGCCCGCCGTGACGTTCGGCAGGTATTTCAGCATGTCGTCGAAGTTCTCGATGTTGAGCCGCCGCAGGGTCTCGCCCGTCAGCACCTGCACCGACACCGGGACGTCCTGCAGGTTCTGGTTCCGGCGCTGTGCCGACACCATCACCACTTCGCCCGTGTCACGCGCGGGTGCGGCCGCGGCCGCGGTGGAACCCGCTTTCGGGCGCGCCGGCGTGCGGCCCCGGTGGTGCACGGTCTTCGTCGCGGGGGTCGTTGCCGGCGCACCGCTGCCGCTGACCGGCACGGACGGGGTGAGCGGCGTCGCCGACTGGCTGGTCTGCTCCTGCTGCGCGTGCGCGGTGGAGCAGGCAAGGACACTGAAGGCGATGCCGGAAAGGAGGCGGGTCCGGAAGGCGCGCGCATCGCGTGCGCACGCGCACGAGGGAGTGATGTCGGTTCCGATCTGTTGATTGGTCGGAAACTTTCTGAGATGATGCTGCCTCAACGACCGTCACTCCCACGAGCCAAGCCATGCGCCGATCGGGGAGCACATCGGGAATGATCCCGTTGGTCTTCCGAACCGTTACGGCAGCGACGCTTGCACGGGAGTTGCACCGAGCGGCATCATAAATTGTCATGACGCTATCGGATTATTGCGTGTGCATCAATTTCTGGACAGAACAGGTCCGCCGATCAATGCCTTAGCGGCTTGAGGCCGCCTCCACAGCGGGTGCGGAAAACGTCGGCAGCGGTCCCGGGTGGTGCGGCCGCAACGCGTATCTCATCACCACGTCCGCATAGCCCCGATACAACGGTGCCGCACTGCCCTCGAGCAGACGACCGCGCGTGCGCCGCCAATGGCCAGGCAGCGCATACCACGGGATCTGCGGATGCGCGTGATGCAGCGCGTGCAGGTTGTTGTGCAGGTAGAGCAGGCCGAGCACCGGCGCGTGCTCGACCACGGCACTCCGGTCTTCGGGGCGGGGTGCGGCGCGATGCTCCGCCAGCGAGCGCAGCATGATCAGCGCCGTGCCCGGATAGACGAAGCAGAGCAGATACGAGAGCGGCGCCACGCGGCAAACACCGACGATCCACACGCCGAGAACGGCCACCGCGACGGCGTGGCCGATCCACGCACCCCACGGCGCATCCCGCCGTCCGGCCGTGCGCAACTGGCCCAGCCAGAACAATGACGCGGCGCGTGGCGGCCCGAGCAGCATCCGGCCGATCGCCGTGTTGCACGCCATGTGCAGCCAACGGCGCAGCGCTCCTGCACGCCCCCAATCCTCCGTCGACATGTAGGTGCTTTCGGGATCCTCGAGCGGATCGGTGATCGCCGGGCTGCGATGATGTTGCAGATGCTGCGCACGATAGATCGGGAAGGGCAGCCACAGACTCAGCGGCGGCATTCCGAGCGCGTTGTTCAGCCATGTCGATCGTGTCGGATGCTGGTGGATGAGTTCGTGCTGCAGCGACATGTGCCACGCACAGATCCACGCGCCGAGCGGCAGCAGAATTGCAAGCGGGATCGCATGCCACCACCAGGTCAAAGCGAACCAGCCACTATAGATCAGCACCACCAGACCCCAGGTCGGCGCCTCAGTGCGTCGCCCGAGACGTTGCAGCTCCGGGCCGATCCAACGCATGCCGTGCCTCTCTTTCCCCGGTGTTTTCCAGACGTGGAGAATGCGGGTTGCGGCATCATCCGGGCAGGCGGCATCGGTGCGACAACGTGCAGCATCTGTGCATCAAACAAGGCGGATGTTGTATTCGCACCTCTCTTGTGGCGTAATCGCAGCATGATCGCCTTCGCGCAGCCTTGACCGCCGGAGACAGCTTCGATCGGCGTGACATCCTCCCGCGGTTCCGCCAGCGGCTCCGCCTGGTGCTGGAGCGCTCCGAACTCAGCCAGACCGCCTTCGCCCGCGCGGCCGGCATCGACCGCAGCACCCTCAGCCAACTCCTCGCCGACGAGGTCGACCGCCTCCCCCGCGTCGAGTCGATCGCCGCGATCGCGCGCATCGGCAACACCTCGCTCGACTGGCTGCTCGGTCTCAGCCAGGACGACCAGCCCGATGCAGGCCTGGCCGCTGAGAGCCTGCAGATCGAGCCGGATGCGCCGAGCCCGATCGACGAGCGCCTGCTGCGCTGGCACCAGGAGGCGGCCGGCTACCGCATCCGGCACATCCCGACCACCTTCCCGGACCTGCTCAAGACCGATGCCGTGATCGAGCACGAATACGCGCATTCCGCGGCCCCCGACCCGCAGCGCCGCATCGAGATCACCCAGACGCGCCTCGACTACCTGCGCCAGCCCGAAACCGAGCTCGAATGCTGCACGCCGATGCAGACCTTCGAAGCGTTCGCGCGCGGCGAAGACATTTGGCGCGCGCTTCCGGTCGCGGTGCGGCGCGCCCAGCTCGCGCATGTCGCGGCGCTATGCGACGAGTTCTACCCGCGGCTCCGGCTGTCGCTCTACGACCGCAAGGCGCTGTTCTCGGCGCCGCTCACCGTGTTCGGCCCGTTGCGGGCAGCGATCTATGTCGGGCAGGCGTATTTCGTGTTCACGTCGACCGAACATATCCGGGCGTTGACGCGGCATTTCGACCAGATCGTGCGAGGGGCGAGTGTGCAGCCGAGCGGGATTGTGGGGCATCTGCGGGAGTTGCTGGCGCGCTGCAGGTAGGAAGGCCAGGGCTCTGCCCTGGACCCGCCAAGGGCCTTGGCCCTTGGAACCCGTGTGTTTTGACGAGCGGGATCAAGGGGCAAGCCGCCTTGCGGGGCATCACGTTGGAGGCGTGCTTCGCGCGCGCCCTGGTCTAACTCTGGATCCTTGCGAAATTCCGGATCATCCAGGCGCGGAAAACCGAGATCACCGGATCCGCCAGATCCTCGGCCGCAAGATTGAGGAAATACCCGAACCCATCCTCGAACGTCTCGGCAAACGGCGTCACGATCGTGCCCGCCGCGATGTCGTTCGCGAACAGGTCGACGTCGAGCAACGCCACCCCATCACCACTCGCGACATACTGCGCCGCGAGCGCCGCCGTATCGAAGGCGAGGCCGCGGGTGGTGGCCACGTTCAGCTGGAAGTGACGGCAGAACCCGTCCCAGATCATCCCCGCCGGCTCACCGTCGAGCTTGATGTGCAGGAGCTCGCTCGCCGCCACGAACTGCTCGAGGCTCTTGCCCGCATGGGCCGCCGCGATCTTCGGGCTGCAGGCCGGTGTCACGCGCGACATCCACAACAGGTCGGACACCGACATGCCCACGGTACGTCGGTCGTAGATCACCGCGACATCCGTCTCGACCCTTGGTGCCCCGGTGAAACCCGCACTGGAAAGATCAATGAAAATATCGGGAAACTCGTCGCGGAACCCGCGCAGGATCGGCAGTGCCAGCTTCTGCGCGAAGCTCGGTGGCAGTTGCAGCCGCAGCGTGCGCAATCCACCGCCGCCCGCAACCACGTCGTTCAGCGCCTGCTCGATCCGGTCGAACGAGCCGCGCACGATCGGCAGCAGCGTCGCACCCGCCCGGGTCAGTGCCAGCGATTGCGGCCGACGCTCCAGCAGCTGCCGGCCCAGCAGCTCCTCCAGCCCGATCACATGCCGGCTGACCGCGCTCTGCGACACATTCAGCGCCTGTGCCGCCGCCGTGAAGCTCAGATGCCGTCCCACCGCGTCGAACGCCCGCAACGCGTTGAGCGGCAGCCAGCGGCGGTCGAACGTCACCATGAACGCAGCCCGGCACGAGCGGAACTAAAACAAATAGGGCGATGCCGATAAGGCATTGTTCGGGCTGCGTCGTCCTGTGTCATCAGCAACGGTGACAGGCGTGAGGCTCGGTCGCAAGGTCAAACGATGCCAGATTACAGCCAGGTTCGAGAGCTGCTCCACACCCGCCGCCCGGGCCATTCGTTGCCTCAGGCGCTCTATACGGGCTCGGATGCCTTCGCCTTCGACGTCCGCGCGATCTTCCACCGTCACTGGGTCCTCGCGGGCTTCGAATGCGAGATCCCCCGACCCGGCACCGTGCTGGCGCTGAACGTGGGCGGCTCACCGATCATCATCCTTCGCGACAAGGCGGGCGAGATCCGCGGCTTCCATAATTCCTGCCGCCATCGTGGCGCGATGCTGTGCCCGCCAGGTCGCAGCAACAAGCCGGCGCTGGTCTGCCCCTATCATCAATGGAGCTTCGATCTCACCGGAAAGCTCCTGAAGGCGCGCCGGATGCAGGCGGACTTCGATCCGTCCGCACACAACCTGCTGCCGATCCATGTGCGCTCGGTCGCCGGCTGTCTCTATGTCTGCCTGGCCAGGACGGCCCCGCCGATCGAAGAGTTCGCGGAAGGGCTCGAGGCGCTTCTCGCGCCGCACGATCTGCGTCACGCCAAGCTCGCCCATGAGGCGACGTTCCTCGAGCGCGGCAATTGGAAGCTCGTGATGGAGAATGCGCGTGAGTGCTATCACTGCAGCGCGCGCCATCCCGACCTGGCGCTCACCTTCCCGGCCGAAGTCACGAAGCATTTTGCGGCGGACGAGAAAGGCCGCACCGAGCGCTTCAACGCGCGCATGCTCGAGGCGGGTCTGCCGATCGGACCGACCGTCGGGCCGTGGTGGCAGGCGATCCGTTTCGCGCTGAACGACGGCGTGACGTCCTTGACGATGAACGGCAAGCACGCCGTGCGCCGCCTGATGGTCGATCGCGAGGGCGGCGATATCGGCTCCGTTCGCTGGGCCACCGAGCCGAACGCCTTCTGCCACGCCGTGGCCGACCACGTCTTCGCCTTCACCGCCGAGCCGGTCAGCCCCCAGGAGACTCTCGTCACGGCGAAATGGTTCGTGCACGAGGAGGCGGTCGAAGGCGTCGACTATCACGTGGAAAGCCTCGCGGCCCTGTGGCTCACGACCAACAACCAGGACATCGAGCTCGTCGAGAACAACCAGTGCGGCGTCAACTCGATCGGCTACACGCCCGGGCCCTACTGCGAAGAGGCCGAGTCCCTCGTCATGAGCTTCGTCGACTGGTATTGCGCCGAGGCGTCGAACGCGCTGGAGAACCCGCTCTGACATGGCGGACCCCGACCTCCACCGCGACACGCTGACGGTCACCGCCGGCTACGATCCCGCCGACCATCACGGCTCGATCAAGCCGCCGCTCTACGCGACCTCGACCTTCGCCTATCCCAGCGCGCAGCACGCGAAGGACGTGCATGCCCGCTTCTTCAACGGCGCGCCGGGCGAGCAGCGCGCGCCCGAATACATCTACTCCCGGCTCGACCATCCCAACATGACGATGCTGCAGACGCGGCTCGCGGCCCTCGACGGCGCAGAAGACTCGGCGGTGTTCAACAGCGGCATGTCCGCGATCAACGCCGTGATGCAGGCGTTCGTCCGTCCCGGCGACGCGATCCTTCACACGCGGCCGATCTACGGCGGCACGGATGGGCTGCTCTACACCCATCTTACAAATTTCGGCGTGACGCCCGTCCCGATCATGGATGGCCTCGACCCGAGCGCCATGCGCGATGCCGTAGGCGAGGCGCGTGCGCGCGTTCGAGGCCGCATCGCCCTGGTCATGATCGAGACGCCCGCCAACCCGACCAGCGGCATCGCCGACATCAACATGATCGCGGACGTCGTGGCCGGGATCGAGCAGCCGGGCGCACGGCCTCCCGTCGTGGTCGACAACACCTTCCTCGGACCGTTCGTGCAAAATCCGCTCGCGCACGGTGCCGATCTCTGCGTCACGTCGTTGACGAAGTATGCCGGCGGGCACAGCGATCTCCTGGCAGGCGGCGTCAGCGGAAACAGAACGCTGATCCATACCCTGAAGCAGCTCCGCACCTTTCTCGGCAGCGCGCTCGACGCGCACACGTGCTGGATGGTGCTGCGCTCGCTCGAGACCATGCACCTGCGCACCGAGCGCGCGGCCCGCAACGCGGAGGCTGTCGCAGGCTTCCTGCGCGGCCATCCCAGGGTGGAGGCCGTCAACTATATCGGCTTCCGCCCACCCGAAAGCGTCGCCGCCAGCGTCTTCAGGCGCCAATGCCGCGGCGCTGGATCGACCTTCACCTTCCGCATCTGCGGTGGCGAGGCATCGGCTTTCGCCATGCTGGACCGGCTGCGCGTGGTCCGCATGGCAGTCAGTCTCGGCGGCACGGAAACGCTGATCTGCCATCCCGCGAGCACCACGCATTTCAACGTGCCCGAGGCACGGCGTCTCGCCGTTGGCATCGACGAGAACGTTCTGCGCGTCTCCGTCGGCGTTGAACATATCGATGACCTGATCGACGATCTCCGCCAGGCGCTGGAGGCAGCATGAGCGAGGACCCTCATTCTTTTATCGATGAGCACGCGATCGACGGCAAGTTCGCAGCCCCCGAGGAGCACGCCCAGCTTCTGGTGATCGGCGCCGGCCGCACCGGCCTCGCGGCCGCAACCGAAGCCGCCCGCCTCGGACTGTC
>CAXTVZ010000165.1:2373-7383 GCA_964247685.1 uncultured Acetobacteraceae bacterium | reverse complement strand
CCAGGGGCAGAGCCCATGGCCTTCAGGAGATAACAATGTCCACCAGACCCCTCGCCATTGTCACAGGTGCTTCGACCGGCATCGGCCGCGCCCTCGCCCAGGAATGCGCCGAGAACGGCTTCGATCTCGTGATCGCCGCCGACGAAGCCGCGATCACACTCGCCGGCGACGAACTCCGCTCCACCGGCGCGAATGTCGAGACGGTCGAGGCCGATCTCGCCACCCCCGAGGGTGTGGACAAGCTGATGACGACCGTGGGCAGCCGCGACGTCGCAGCCTTGCTCGCGAATGCCGGACGTGGTCTCGGTCGGGGCTTCCTCGACCAGGAGCCGGAAGCCTGGCGCCAAGTGGTCGACACCAACATCACCGGCACGTTGCTGCTGGTGCAGAGGGTTGGACGACAGATGCGCGACTCGAATAGCGGGCGCATCCTGATCACCGGCTCGATCGCGGGCTTCATGCCCGGAACGTATCAGGCGGTCTACAATGGGACGAAAGCGTTCCTGGACAGCTTCTCGTTCGCGCTTCGCCACGAGCTGAAGGACACCGCCGTAACTGTTACCTGCCTGATGCCGGGTGCGACGGAGACGGATTTCTTCGAGCGCGCCGACATGCTGGACACGAAGGTCGGACAAGCGAAGAAGGACGATGCCGCGATGGTCGCCGCGAAGGGGTTTCAGGCGATGATGAAGGGCGACGGCGACGTCGTGACCGGCTGGCACAACAAGCTCCAGGCGGCGATCGCGCATCTGGCGCCGGCCGCGGTGACCGCGGAGCTGCACCGGCGCATGGCGGCACCCGGCAGCTCGGACTGAGCGTCAGGCGGCCGCCATCTCGGGCGGGACGCCGAGCTCGCCGAGCAGGCGACGGCGCAGGGTTGCCAGCGTCTGGTCGTCCTGCCGACGCGGACGTGCGGCCTCGACGGGAAGGTCGAGGCCGACGCGCCCGTGCCGCAGCAGCAGGATGCGATCGGCGAGGCGCAGGGCTTCGTCGACATCGTGCGTGACGAGCAGCACGGCGCAACGGTGGTGCGCCTGCAGGCGGAGAACGAGGTCCTGCATGCGCAGCCGTGTGAGCGCGTCGAGTGCTGCGAACGGCTCGTCGAGCAGCAGGAGTTCGGGGGCGCGGACGATCGCGCGGGCGAGGCCGGCCCGCTGCGCCTCGCCGCCCGAGAGCGTGAGCGGCCAGGCATCGGCGCGATGGGCGAGGCCGACTTCGGCGAGCGCATCGGCGCCGCGCTGGTGCGCATCCGCGTCGCGCAGGCCGAGCGTCACGTTGTCGCGCACGCGCTTCCACGGCAGCAGGCGCGCTTCCTGGAACACCACGGCGCGTTCGGCGGGCGTTTCGAGCATGCCGTCAAACTCCGCATCCAGGCCTGCGAAGATCCGGAGCAGCGTGGTCTTGCCCGATCCGCTGGCGCCGAGCAGGGCCACGAACTCCGCGGGTCCGATGGTGAGGTCAAGACGGTCGAGAATGGTGTTCTCGCCGAAACGCCGGGTGAGGCTGCGCGCGCCGATCATGCGGCGCGCTCCCGCGTGCGGTCGATCTCGCGCGAGAGCACGACCTGGTCATGCGCGCCGCCGCCGCCGAACACGCGCGCGGCATCGCCTTCGCCGCGGGCCATGACGTTGTCGAGGCCGAGTGCCGGGAACAGGAGCTCGGCCACGCGGTAGGCTTCCTCCAGATGCGGGTAGCCGGAGCCGATCACGGTGTCGATGCCGAGCGCCTGATATTCGCGCAGGCGCTCGGCGACAGTCTCGGGGGAACCTACGAGCGCCGTGCCGGCGCCGCCGCGCATCAGGCCGACGCCGGCCCAGAGATTGGGGCTGACCTCGAGCGCGTCGCGGCGACCATTGTGCAGGGCCATCATGCGGCGCTGGCCTTCACTGTCGGTGGCGTCCGCCATGAATTTCTGGGTCTTCGCGATGGTCTCGTCGGAGAGTTTCGAGATCAGGCGGTCGGCCGCCGCCCAGGCTTCCGCTTCGGTCTCGCGCACGATCAGGTGCAGGCGGATGCCGAAACGCATCTTGCGCCCGCGCGCTTCGGCGCACTGGCGGACCTGGGTGATCTTCTCGGCCACCGCCGCCGGCGGCTCGCCCCAGGTGAGATACATGTCGGTCTGATCGGCGGCGAGCTCGATCGCGCGCGGCGAGGAGCCGCCGAAATAGAGCGGCGGTGTCGGCGATTGCACCGGCGGGAACAGGAGCTTTCCGCCTTTGACGGAGAGGTATTTACCGGAAAACGTGACCGTCTCGCCAGCCATCAGGCCGCGGAAAATGGTGAGAAATTCGTCAGCCTGGTCGTAGCGCTCGTCATGACCCAGGAAAATGCCGTCGCCGGCGAGATCGGCGGGGTTGCCGCCGCAGACGACGTTGAGCAGGAGCCGGCCGTTCGAGAGCCGGTCGAAGGCGGAGGCCTGGCGCGCCGCCTCGCCCGGCAGCACGGTGCCGGGGCGCAGGGCCACGAGGTAGCGCAGGTGCTCGGTGTGCGTGACGATCGAGGCGGCGGTGATCCACGCGTCCTCGCAGCCGGTGCCGGTCGGCAGCAGCACGCCCTTGAAGCCGAGCCGGTCGGCACTCTGCGCGATCTCGCGCATGTAGCGGTTGTCGGCCGCGCGCCGCCCTTCCTTGCCGCCGAGATAGCGGCCGTCGCCGCTGGTCGGCAGGAACCAGAACATGTTGAGCGGAGCTGCGTCGTTGGTCATCGCGTCCTTCCGGGAAGAGCTCAGGAACTGTTGCGCCAGCGCAGGGTGCTGCGTTCGAGCGCGCGAATGGCGCTGTCGGTCAGCAGGCCGAGGGCCGCGTAGACCAGCAGACCCACCAGGATGATGTCGGTGCGCATGAAGTCGCGCGCGTCCATCATCATGTAGCCGATGCCGGAGCTCGCGTTGATCTGCTCGCCGACCACGAGGCTGAGCCACGCCATGCCGCTCGCGGTTCGCAGTCCGACGAGGGCGGGGGCGAGTGCGCCCGGCAGCACGACGTGGCGGATCGTCTGCCAGCGGCCGAGGCGCAGCGTGCGGGCGAGCTCGAGGAGCTTGGGATCGACGCCGCGGATGCCGGAATGCAGGTTGAGGTAGATCGGGAACAGCGCGCCGAGCACCACGAGCGCGACCTTCGGTGTCTCGCCGATGCCGAACCACAGGATGAACAACGGCACGAGGGCGAGATGCGGCAGCGTGCGGATCATCTGCAGCGGCGGGTCGACGGCGTCCTCGCCGCGGCGCGACAGGCCGGACAGGAGCGCCAGGCCTGTGCCGAGCACGATGGCGATCGCCAGGCCCGCCACCACGCGTGCGAGCGAGACCGCGAGGTTGACCGGGAGCTCGCCGTTGAGCACGAGCGTCGTGCCCGTGGCGAGGATCCGGGCCGGCGAGGCGAGAATTCGGGGCGACAGGATCCCGAGCGAGCAGGCGGCCTGCCAAGTGGCGAGCAGGAGAAGGGGCGAGATGAGGCGGCGCAACGGACGACGGGAGATGGCAGCCGGCGAGAGACGTGCCCGTGGCGGCGCCGGCGCGCGTCGCACCGGGATGGCGGCATCAAACAAACTCGCCTCCGCGCCTGTGGAAATATGCGACATCGGTCGAAGAGATCGCGAGGCGCGGCGCCGGAGTCAAGTGATTATACGATGCTGTCGCGTGATTTGCCGCGCACCCTCTCGAGCCTGTCACGAACTGATGGCTTGCAACGATTGGTGTTCCGCGCTCGTTCACGTCAACGTGTCTGAGCGTCGATGGCCAACCGGTCGCCCCGCCCGCCGAAAAGGCGTTTCGTGGAAGCTGGATAGCGGCGCGATGGCGCGTTCGAGCCCGCAGAACCTGCGTGCCCGGGCGTGCCTTTGAGCGTTGGACGTCGTGTTCGTGGTTGAGGAGCAAGGAAGAGCGATGATGAGACCGGTCGAAGCAGCCGCGAGCCCCGAGGGCATGAACGCCGGCACTGGTGCAGATATCGACCAGCTCAGCATCAACACGATCCGCACGCTCGCGATGGATGCGGTGCAGAAGGCGAATTCCGGGCATCCGGGCACACCGATGGCGCTCGCGCCGGTCGCCTACACGATCTGGCAGCGCTTCATGCACTTCAACCCGGACGATGCGAACTGGCCGAACCGCGACCGCTTCGTGCTGTCGGTCGGGCACGCGTCGATGCTGCTTTACAGCCTGATCCACCTGACGAGGATCCGGGCGATCAACGAGAGCGAGGACCGCAGCGGGCCGGCGTTGACGATCGACGACCTGAAGCTGTTCCGGCAGCTCGATAGCAAAACGCCGGGTCATCCGGAGTATCGGTGGACCACGGGCGTGGAGACGACCACTGGTCCGCTCGGGCAGGGTTGCGGCAATTCGGTCGGCATGGCGATGGCCGAGAAGTTCCTTGCGGCACGCTACAACAAGCCGAACTTCCCGGTGTTCGACTACCATATCTACACGCTGGCCGGCGATGGCGACATGATGGAGGGCCTCTCGGGCGAGGCGGCATCCGTTGCCGGGCATCTGGGCCTGGGCAATCTCACCTGGATCTACGACAGCAACAAGATCACGATCGAAGGCTCGACCGACCTGGCCTTTAGCGAGCACGTGCTCGACCGGTTCAAGGGTTACGGCTGGCACACGCTCGAGGTGATGGACGCGAACGACACCGAGGCGATGGTGGCGGCGATCCGCGACGCGCGCGCCGAGACCACGCGCCCGACCTTCATCCTGGTGCACAGCACGATCGCCTGGGGTGCGCCGACCAAGGCCGGTACGCATGGCGCACACGGCTCGCCGCTCGGCGACGAGGAGATCCGCGGCACCAAGCGCGCCTATGGCTGGCCCGAGGATGCGCATTTCCTGGTCCCGCCCGAGGTCACGGCGAATTTCGACGCGCATTTCGGCAAGCGCGGGCGTCAGGCGCAGGCTGGATGGCAACAGATGATGGATCGCTACAAGAGCGAGTATCCGGAACTGTCCGCCGAACTCGAGATGATCCGCGAGCACACGCTGCCGGAGGGCTGGGACAAGGACATCCC
>CAXTVZ010000165.1:0-2273 GCA_964247685.1 uncultured Acetobacteraceae bacterium | reverse complement strand
AGCGGGCTGCGGCCTTACGGGTCCGGCTTCCTGATCTTCATGGACTACATGAAGGCGCCGATCCGGCTGTCGGCGATCATGGAGCTGCCGGTCCTCTACATCTTCACGCATGACAGCTTCGGCGTCGGCGAGGACGGGCCCACGCACCAGCCGATCGAGCAGATCGCGCAGCTGCGCGCGACGCCGGGGCTGATCACGATGCGGCCGGCAGATGCGAACGAGGTGGCGGAAGCCTGGCGTTATCTGCTGCCGCTCAAGGAGCAGCCGGCGGCACTGATCCTGAGCCGGCAGAACCTGCCCACGATCGACCGGACAAAATACGCGTCCGCGAAAGGTGTGGCGAAGGGGGCGTACATCCTCGGCGACGCGCCCGAGGGAAAGAAGCCGGCGGTGATTCTGATCGCGACCGGCAGCGAGGTCGCGCTCGCGGTCGGCGCCTACGAGAAGCTGATCGAGGAGGGCATCCCGGCCCGCGTGGTGTCGTTCCCGTCCTGGGAGTTGTTCGAGCAGCAGGATGAGAGCTACCGTGATGAGGTGCTGCCGCCGGATGTGCGCGGGCGCGTCGGCATCGAGCAGGCGGCGAGCATCGGCTGGGATCGCTATATCGGAACGGGCGGTGCCATCGTCGCCATGCACACGTTCGGCGCTTCGGCCCCGATGGGGGCGCTGCAAGAGAAGTTCGGCTTCACGCCCGAGGCGGTTCTCGGGCTGGCCCGCGAGCAGGCGAAACGGACTTAAGCCTTCGGGCGCGAGAGGAGTTCAGAGATGAACGTCATTCAGAAGACCGAGGCCGGCAACTCGCTGGTGCAGCTTGCGGCCGCGGGGCAGTCGCCGTGGCTGGATTTCATCCAGCGTAGCTTTGTCGCCGAAGGGAAGCTGAAGGCGCTCGTGGATCACGATGCGCTGCGCGGCGTGACCTCGAACCCGTCGATCTTCGAGAAAGCGATGGGGCACGGAACGGAGTATGATTCCGAGATCAAGCCGCTGGCCGAGTCCGGCTCGGCGGACGTGTCGGAGGTCTACGAGACCGCGGCGATCAGCGACATCCGTGCGGCGGCCGACGTGCTCAAGCCGGTGTGGGATGCCACCGAAGGGCTCGATGGTTACGTCAGCCTCGAAGTGTCGCCTTACCTCGCGCTCACGACGGAGCCCACGATCGTCGAGGCGCGCAAGCTCTGGGAGAAGGTCGACCGCCGCAACCTGATGGTGAAGGTGCCCGGCACCGAGGGCGGCGTGCCTGCGATCCATCAGCTGATCGCGGATGGGCTGAACATCAACGTCACGCTGCTGTTCTCGGTCGACGCCTACAAGAAGGTTCTGGAGGCGTATATCACGGGGCTCGAGGAGCGGTCAGGGCGGGGCGAGGATATCTCGCACATCTCCTCGGTCGCGAGCTTCTTCGTCAGCCGCATCGATGGGAAGATTGATGGCGCGATCGACAAGCGCCTGGCGGCGAACGATGCCGAGAGCGACGCGCTGAAGACGGTGCGCGGCAAGGTCGCGATCGCCAATGCGAAGATCGCGTATCAGCATTATCTCGAGGTGAAGAAGTCCGATCGCTGGCAGGCGCTCGAGGCGAAGGGTGCAAACCCGCAGCGCCTGCTCTGGGCGAGCACGGGCACGAAGGACAAGGCCTATTCGGACGTTCTCTACGTCGAGGAGCTGATCGGGCCCGAGACGGTCAACACGATGCCGCCGGCGACGATGGATGCGTTTCGCGACCATGGTCATGTGCGCGAGACGCTCACCGAAGACATCGACGGGGCGCGAAAGGTTCTCGCCGACGCCGAACGGCTCGGCCTGGATCTCGGCGGTGTCACGCAGACGCTGGTCGACGAGGGTGTGAAGTCCTTTGCCGACGCGTTCGACGCGTTGCTCGGTGCGGTTGCCGCCAAGCGCGTGACGCTGGTGGGCGACAAGCTTCCGACGATGAAACTGGCGCTGCCGGACGAGCTCAAGACGGCGGTGGACGCTACGCTCGAGGACTGGCGCAAGCACGGCAAGATCCGCCATCTGTGGCAGCGCGATGCGTCGCTTTGGACCGGCAAGGACGAGGTGAAATGGCTTGCCTGGCTCGACATCGTCGATGAGCGGCTGAACCATGTGGACGAGCTCGAGGCGTTTGCGGCCGACGTGGAAAAGACCGGCTTCAAGCATGTCCTGCTGCTCGGCATGGGCGGATCGAGCCTCGGCCCGGAGGTGATCAGCGAGACGTTCGGCCAGCGCGGCGGGTGGCCCGAGTTGCTCGTGCTCGACAGCACGGATCCGCAGCA
>CAXTVZ010000164.1:0-7546 GCA_964247685.1 uncultured Acetobacteraceae bacterium | reverse complement strand
TGCCCTGCTCGAACATGTCGCGCACGCGGGACGCGCCGACACCCACGAACATCTCCACGAAGTCGGAGCCCGAGATCGTGAAGAACGGCACGTTCGCCTCGCCGGCGATTGCGCGCGCCAGCAGCGTCTTGCCGGTGCCGGGCGGCCCGATCAGCAGCACGCCCTTGGGGATCTTGCCGCCGAGGCGCTGGAACTTCTGCGGGTCGCGGAGGAACTCGACGACCTCCTGGAGCTCCTGCTTGGCCTCGTCGATGCCGGCCACGTCGTCGAAGGTCACGCGGCCATGCTTCTCGGTCAGCATCCGCGCGCGCGACTTTCCGAAGCCCATCGCGCGACCGCCGCCCGACTGCATCTGGCGCATGAAGAACACCCACACGCCGATCAGCAGCAGCATGGGGAACCAGGAGAGCAGGATGTGGAACAGCGGATTGACATCGCTGTCCTCCGGCTTGGCCACGACCTCGACATTCTTGGCGGTCAGCCGGTCGACGAGGTTCGGATCCTCGGGCGTGTAGGTCTCGAACGTGGTCCCGTCCGTGAGCGCACCCGCCACGTTGTGGCCCTGGATCACGACGTTGCGCACCCGGCCGCCATTCACGTCGCCGATGAAGTCGGAATAGGCAAGCTGTTCGGAGGCGCGCTGGGTGTTGCCCGGCTGGAACAGGTTGAACAGCACCACCAGCAGCAGCGCGATGATGACCCAGAGGGCGAGATTTCGGCCGAAATTGCTCATCGTTCCAGACGGTTCCTTGGGCCGGGCAAGATGTTGCCGGGCGCGCACGCGCAGTTACCCATTATGAGCGCCGGACCACGCACCACAAGCACGGACCGCCGCCTCACCCTCCAGCCTCGCCGGAAGGTGTGAAGAAAGATGGGGCGACCGGCACGCGCGGGGAGAAGATGACCTCGAATTCACCGGGCGTGGCGTCTGAAAAAAGGCGCAGATGCGGGACCGCCCGCAATCGGCCCTCCGCGTCGAACAAGGCCGGCAGCGTGGCGAGTGCGGCGGCCGGCAATGCGGAGCGCCGACGGAGCTTTGCCGCCTCGCGCGCGCCGAGCCCGCCGAGACGCCAGCCATGCGGCGGCTCGGCCGCACCGCGCAGTCGGAATCGGCCGTCCCATACGGCGCCGAGCCTTGCCGCGACGGGCGGCGCCATCGCGTCGAGCTCGCGGAAGAGGAGAAAGCCGCAATCGAACCGGCCGCCAGGCTGGATCACCACGCCGGACAGGGTGGCCGCGCGCGGGGCGGCGGCCAGGCGCTCGATCGACCGTGTCGATGCTGGATAGTCGCGGCCCGACAGCGCCTGCACCAGCCGCGCCAGCACCGGTGCGGGCAGCGTCCCTTCCGGCAGGAAGGCCACCCCCTCCTCGGTGATCGGGACATGGGCCGCGATGAAGGCCGCGACCTCGCGCGCACGGCGGGCGCGGGTGGCGCCGGCGCGCCCGGAATCCTCGGTGGCCACCAGGTCGCGACCCGCACGCGCATGCTCCTCGCGCAGGCGCGTGCGGGCGTAGCGGCGGTCGCGGTTGGTGGGATCGTCGATCCAGCCGAGCGAGGCCGCCCGCAACGTCGCCCGCAGGCGCGCGGGCGGGATCGCGAGCAGCGGCCGCACCAGGCGGATCGTGCTGCGCTCGGACACGGGCGCCATGCCGGCGCGCCCGTCGGGGCCGCTGCCGGCGCGCGCCCGCATGATCATCGTCTCCTCCTGATCCTCGCTCTGATGGCCGAGCAGGAGGTCGAGCAGGCCGGCGCGGCGGCAGGCCTCGCGCAGCGCCTCGTAGCGGCGGTTGCGGGCGCGCTCCTGCAGGCCAGGACCCGAGGCCAGGCCTTCGAGGCGCAGCAGCTGCGCCGGGATGCCGAAGCGGCGCAGCTGGTCCGCCGCCCAGCGCGCCTCGCCCCCCGACTCGGCGCGGATGCCATGGTCGACCACGAAGGCCATCGGCTTGGCGCGGCCGCGCGCCCATTCCTTCGTCAGCAGCGCCAGCGCCAGGCTGTCGGGGCCGCCGGAGACCGCGACCGCCACGCGGCGGTCGACCGGCCAGGGCCCGAGCCGCCCCATCAGAGCGGAAAACTCGGCGGCGGAAACGGGGTCGTGGTCGCTCAGGGTGCCGCGATCAGCAACGGGCCCGCGCGCGCAGAACGGTTGCGGTGCGCGCGACATTGCCGCGTGCGGCCGGGAACTCGGCGCGCATTTTGGCCAGCGCCTCGCAGGCGGCCCCGTTCTGGCCGAGCGCGATCATCGACGAGCCCACATGCAGCAGCGCGTCGGGCGCCAGCGGCCCGCGCGGCTGGCGGTTGTAGACGTCGTAATAGCTGAGTGCTGCCTGCCGGTAATTGCCCGCGGCGGTGTAGCCCGCGGCCATCTTGTAGACCTGGCCCGCGCCGCGCGGACCGGGCGGCGGGGTCGCGGGCATGGGGGCGGCGACCCTCGCGGCACGAGCGTTGCGCGGAGGCGGAGGCGGCGGGGCCGCGACCGGAGCGGCCGGCATCGCATCGCCCGGGGCAGCCGCCATGGCACCACCGGGATGTCCCTGCTGCATCGCGAAGCTCAGATCGCCGATCTGCTTGCTCAGCGACGCCGTCTGGGTCTGCAGGCCACGCTCGAGCTCGTCGACGCGGCCGGAGAGCTGACGGTTCTGTTCCTCGAGACGGTTCACCCGGTCGAGCAGCTGGGCCACGAGGTTGCCGCCGCCGTCATGACCGCCCGCGGGCTCGCTCTGCGGTGGGGACGCCACCGCATCACCGCCGATCGGAGGGGCCACGGCCGAGGCATCGCCCGGACCGTTCTGCTGATACTGCTGGTAGAGCTGCTCGTTCTGCTCGCGGATCTCGTCGCGCGTCTGTGCCAGTGCCGGAGCACCGGTGGCCAGGAGCAGAAGAAAAGTCGAAAGCGCCCGCCGGGCGAAGTCAGGCCTCATGCGGGCGCCTCCATCCTCCTTAGTGGACCGCGGTGATCGCGTTGCGGTTCTGCTGCCAGGCCTGCTCGTCGTCGCCCTGCGCGGTCGGGCGATCCTTGCCGTAGCTGATCACGGTGATCCGGCCGGCATCGACGCCCTGGGCGACCAGGAAGTCGCGGGCCGCGTTCGCACGGCGCGAACCGAGTGCGAGGTTGTATTCCTCGGTGCCGCGATCGTCGCAGTTGCCGGCGATCTGGACCTGTGTCTGCGGATACTTCTGCAGCCACGATGCCTGGCGGGTGAGCGTCGACTTGGCGTCGTCCGAGAGCGAGTTCTGCGCGGTCTCGAAGTAGACGCGGTCGCCGACATTGGCGACCAGATCGGCCTCGCTGCCGGGGGCCGGGCCGCCCGGCTGCATCGCGGAGGCTCCGGTGCCGGCGGCAGCGCCGGTGTTGCCGCCGTTGTCGCCGCAGGCGGCGAGCAGCGTGAGGGCGGCGAACGCGCCCAGGACCTTGAAGTCGGCGAACGTGGAGAGCTTCATCGTTGGTTTTCCCTGGGAAGCACGCGGCTGTGCTGCGACTCGCACGATGCGAGTGCGCGATCGCGCCGCGATGTGCACCCCGTTTCGAAGGCGGTCAAGTCAAGCGTGTTGCGTCCGGTTTCGCTTCCTTTCCCCTGTCGCATCAAAATACCTCGCCTCAGGTGGGGGGAAGCGGCGACCAGGCCGGGTCCTCCGCGCCCCCGGCGGTGCGCAGCGGGCGCTCGTTGAAGCCGGCGATGTCGATCTGCTCGATCCGCGACGAGAAGCCTGCCCCCGAGGACGAGCTCGCGGTCTGCACGCAGTAGCTCAGCACCCGGCCGTTGGGGCAGAACGAGGGGGAATCGATGGTGAAGCCCTGCTGCAGGATGCGCTCGCCCGACCCGTCCGGCTGCATCACGCCGAGCGCGAAGGTGCCACCCACCCGCACGAAGGCGATCAGGTCGCCGCGCGGCGACCACACCGGCGCGCCGTACTGGCCGGAGCCGTAGGAGATCCGGCGCGCGCCACCGCCGCCCGCACTCATGATGTAGATCTGCGGTGAGCCGCCGCGATCCGAGACGAACACGATCTGCGAGCCGTCCGGGCTGTAGCAGGGGCTGGTGTCGATCGCGCCGGAGTCGGTCAGCCGGCGCGGCGAGCCGCCCTCGCTGCCGACCACGAAGATGTCCGAGCCGGCGCCGCGAGTGGCCGACAGGATCACGTCGGCGCCATTGGGCGAGTAGCGCGGCGCGAACGAAATCCCGGAGAATTCCCCCAAGATCCGCTGCCGGCCCGAACCCAGGTCGAGCACGTACACGCGCGGCCGGTCGTTGGCATAGGACAGAAAAGCGACCTCGTTGCGCGTGGGATGCCAGCGCGGCGTGTGCACCAACCACTGCCCGCCGGTGAGATAGCGGGCGTTCGCCCCGTCCTGATCCATCACGGCGACGCGGGTGCTCGGATACGAGCGCGATCCGCTCACCGAGACATAGGCGATGCGGGTGTCGAAATAGCCGGGCTCGCCGAGCAGGCGCTGATAGACCTGGTCGGCGATCTTGTGGGCGATGCGGCGCGCGTTTCCGGTGGACGTGCTGAACTGGGTGCCCTGCAGCTGCTGGCCGGCATTGACGTCCCAGATCCGCACCTGTGCCACCACGCCGGCACCGCCGCCCGTGACGCTGCCGGTGACCAGCGCGCGGGCGCCGAGCTGGCGGAAGGTCGCGAAATCGGGCGCGTCGGGGTTGGTGGCCGAGGCCGCCGCACCCAGCGGGCGGAACAGGCCGGAGCTCTCGAGATCGCTGTTGATCACGTCGGTCAGCTCGCCACCGACGGCGCCGCCGAGCGAGGCCACCGCGATCGGGATCGGCGCCTGGCGCGCGCCCTCGACCGAGATCTCCGCACCTCCGGGTGCGGCAGCACCCTGCGCGAAAGCGGCACGCCCGAGCATCGGGAGTGCGGCCGCCGCCAGCAGGCTGCGGCGTCCGAGGCCAAGGCTGAGGTCGCGCGACATGAATTCTCCCTCTCTCTTGCCGCCCGGTCACGGGCGGAACACGAAGCTGAGCTGATGCGGCACCCCGAGCTGGGCCGCCGGCAGCGGCAGGTTGGCGCAGGACGGGTCCTGCACCGCCATCCGGGCGCGCTCGGCGAACACGCGGTAGGCCGGGTCGGCGTTCATCCGGGCGACGGTCTCGGGCGCGAACTGCACCAGCCGCGCCTCGCCCGTGCCGTCCACCGTGACGATCATGTGCGCCGAGAATGTGGCGTAGTTCCGCGCCTCGGTGTCCTCGGTGTAGCAGCGTTTCACGGAGCTCCCGATCGCGTGCTGCTCGGCGGCCGAGAGCGCGCTGGTGATGTTGCCGTACGGCACGCCGCCACCCTCGGGCGCGCCGCCCTGCGGCGGGTTGTAGTGGTGCTTGGGCGGCGTGGTCTGCTTCTGGTCCGCCTTGAAGGCCTCCAACGTCGCCAGCAGCGAGTGTGTATCCGGGGTCGAGTTACGGGTCTCGTTCGGCTGGGTGATGTGCGTGTCACGCGGCGTCACCGGCTTGGGTGGCGGCGGCTCCTTCGTGGGCCTGGTGGGCGCGGGTTTCTGCACCGGCCGCGGCGGTGATGGCGGCGGCGGGGTCGCGGCCTCGGACGGCGTGGGCGTCACCGGACGCGGCGGGGTCGGTGTCGGCGGGGTCGGCGGCGACTCGACCTCCGGCGGCGGCGGAGGTGGTGGCGGTGGCGGGGGCGGCGGCGGTGCGACCTCGGGCGGGGCCGGCGTGGGCGGTGTCGGCGCGGGCGGCGCCTCGTTGCGCACCTTGGCCGGCGCCGGCGCGGGCTTGTTCGCCACCCGGTCGGCCTTGTGCGGCATCGAAGGTGGCCCGGGCGAGAAATCCATCTCCACAGTCTGTTCGGGCGGCGGCACCGGCAGGGGGGCGGCCGGGAGCACGATGAAGAAGGCGAGCACCACCAGCGCGTGCAGCACCGCCGACGCGATTGCCGGCCTCCGCATGCGGGCCGCCACGCGCCGCCTGTCCTCGAGCGAGCTCACGGGCGAGCTACTTCGCCGGAGCGCTACCGGTGGGCGCCTGCGCCAGGAGAGCGACCTTGGTGAAGCCGCCCGACGTGATCTGCCCCATCACCTGCATCACGCGGCCGTAGTCGATATGCTCGTCGGCGCGCACGAAGATGCGGTGGGTCGGGTCGTTCTGCGAGGCCGCCTGCAGCTTGGCCACCAGCTGGTCGAGCGTGACCTGGTCCTCGCCGAGGAAGATCGTGCCGTCGCCCTTGACCGAGACCGCCAGCGGCTTGCTGTCGGAGTTCACCGGCGAGGCGTCGGTCTTGGGCAGGTCGACGTTCACGCCCGTGGTCATCAGCGGAGCGGTGACCATGAACACGATCAGCAGCACCAGCATCACGTCGACCAGCGGGGTGACGTTGATCTCGGCCATCGGACGATAGCGACTGCCGCGGCCGTTGCCGCGGCCCGGGAGCATTCCGCCTGCCATGGTTCAGGACCTCTCTTCGGACTGGCGCGACAGGATCGCGCCGAACTCGGCCGCGAAATTCTCCATCCGCGCCGCGAATCGCGACAGGCTCGCATTGATCGCATTGTAGGCGAGCACGGCCGGGATCGCGGCCACCAGGCCGATCGCAGTGGCGAACAGCGCCTCGGCGATGCCGGGGGCCACTACCGCGAGATTGGTGTTGTGCATCGCCGCGATCGCCGAGAACGAGGTCATGATGCCCCAGACCGTGCCGAACAGGCCGATGAACGGCGCGGTGGACCCGACCGAGGCCAGAAAGATCATCTGGCGCTCGAGCCGCTCCATCTCGCGCACCACCGTGATGCCCATGGCCCGCTCCACGCGCTCGCGGGTCGAGCCGCGCGCGAGATCGGCGCCCTGGATGCGCGCGGACCGCCGCCACTCGCCCATGGCCGCCCCGAACACGGCGGCCACCGGATGGGCGGGCTTGGCCCCCTCGCTCTCGTAGAGGTCGTCGAGCGAGCCGCCCGACCAGAACCGGTCCTCGAAGGCGTCCGCCTGGCGGTTGACGCGGCGGAGCGAGGTCAGCTTTTCGAACACGATCGCCCAGACCCAGATGCTGGCGAAGATCAGCAGCACCATCACGAACTTCACGATGATCGAGGCCTGGATGAACAGGCCCCACAGCGACAGGTCGCCGTTGGCCCCACCCGCCACGTTCAACGCGTTCACAGTCTGATCCAACTCAGCTCTCCCCCGGGAGGTCCCACAAAGCGTCCAGTGCCGAGCGCCACCGCGGCGGTATCCGCGCCGGCCGCCCCGTGTCGATGCGGACGCAGGCGAGATCAATCTCGGCCCGCACCGCCAGGATGTCGTCCCGCCAGAACTCCTGGCGGATGCCGCAAGACGCACCGCCGATCCGGATCGTTCCCGACCGCAGGGCGACGGCGTCGTCGAGCCGCAGGGGGCGGAGATAGCGGAGGCGAGCCTCGCGCACCAGGAAGGCGAGGCCGTGCTCGTCGGTGAGCGCGCGGGGCGGGGCGCCCACCGAGCGCAGGGCCTCGACGCGGCCGCGCTCGGCGAAGTCGAGATAGGCGCCGTGATAGACGATCCCGGTGGCATCGGTGTC
Source organism: uncultured Acetobacteraceae bacterium (assembly GCA_964247685.1). GTDB lineage: Bacteria > Pseudomonadota > Alphaproteobacteria > Acetobacterales > Acetobacteraceae > CAXTPV01. The sequence goes on along the minus strand of CAXTVZ010000164.1, from coordinate 30 downwards.
CTGGTAGTGGATCCGCAGAATCAGGGTGTG
>CAXTVZ010000163.1:4779-7587 GCA_964247685.1 uncultured Acetobacteraceae bacterium | reverse complement strand
CGGGCGCGAGCGCGGGATCGACCCCCTGGTCCAGCATCCTCGACGCCGTCACGGTCATGCGGATCGTGTCGAACATCGACGCACTCGGACCACCCGCGACATCGGTCCCCAGCCCCACGCGCAGGCCCTTGGCGAGTGCCTCCCGCAGCGGAAACACCGAGCCCGCGAAATACGCGTTGGACAGCGGACAATGCGCCACCGCCGCGCGCCGCGCCTGGATCAGCGCCATGTCGCCCGGCGAGAGCAGCACGCCGTGCGCGAGCACCGTGCCAGGCGCCAGCAGCCCGAACCGGTCGAGCGCCTCGGCATCGCGGCGCCCCGTGCGCGACTGGACGTATCCCTCCGCCCAGTCGCTCTCCGCGCAATGCGTCTGCACGTGGCAGGAGCAAGCCCGGGCGAGCGCGCCAAGACCCTCGAGCAGTGCATCGGTGCAGGCGGGCACGAAGCGTGGTGTGACGACCGGACGCACGAGGCTGTCCGCGTTGCCGGGATGGCTGCGGATGAACTGGATCAGTGCTTCCGTGTCGTCCAGCGCCTGTGCCACCGACCGGTCCCGGTAGAACGCAGGACAGGTCCGCGCGTCGTCCATCGCCACGCGGCCGACCAACGCGCGCAGACCCCGCTCCACGCAGATGGCGGCGAGCAGCCGGGTGGCCTCGAGATGGATGGTCGCGAACATCACCGCGGTGGTGGTGCCCTGGGCGAGGAGATCCTCGACCAGGGCGGTGTAGACGCGACGCGCGTAGGCGAGGTCGGCGAAGCGCGCTTCCAGCGGGAAGGTGTACTCGCCCAGCCACTGCTCGAGCGGGCGGTCGAGTGCGGTGCCGAGCTGCGGGTATTGCGGAGCGTGGATGTGCAGGTCGACGAAGCCGGGCAGGACCACGCGCGTGTCGGGGAGCCGCACGAGCGTGCCCGACGCCGCGGCGCGTGCACGCTCGGCCTCGTAGTCGGGCGCAGCCGGCCGCAGGCATGCGGTGATGACGCCCGAGGCATCGATCCGGACCAGCGCTCGTTCGAGCACCTCGATCGCACCGCACAAGGGCGCATGAAAGAACGTCCCGAGCACGGTCCGGCCGCGAAGATCAGGCAAGCTCGGGATCTCCTTCCAAAATGGATTTCAAAGGCCAGCCTTTGATGGGGTCCAAGGGGCAAGCCCCTTGATCTTCCTTCCTTCCTTCTTCAGCTGCAAACGATGAGCGAGCACGCGCCGTTCGACCGCCGCACGGTCGCCCTCCATCGCCATCGCGCCGCACCTTGTGTCGCACGCGTCGCCCCCATTCTCGCCGAGATTGCCGAGCGGCTGCTCGAACGGCTCGACGATGTGCGGCGCTCCTTTCCGGTCGCCCTCGACGTCGGCGGCCGCGGGGTGATCGTGCCGCGGCTGCGGGCGCGGGGCACGGAGGTGGTGTCGCTCGATCTCGCCGCCGCCATGCCCGGAACCACGGTGGTGGGCGACGAGGAGCGGCTGCCCTTCGCCGATGCCTCGTTCGACCTCGTGATCGCCAACCTGTCGCTGCATTGGGTCAACGACCTGCCGGGCGCGCTGATCCAGCTCCGGCGCGCGCTCCGCCCGGACGGGCTGCTGCTCGCGAGCCTGCCCGTGCTCGACACGGGAGGCGATCTCCGGCGCTCGCTGCTCGCGGCCGAATCCGAGCTCCGCGGCGGCGCGGCCCCGCGCGTCTCGCCGATGCCGATGCTGGCCGACTGCGCGGCGCTGCTGCAGCGGGCGGGCTTCGCGCTGCCGGTGGTGGACGGCGAGCGGCTCACGCTCAGCTACGCCGACCCGCTCGACCTGGTGCGCGACCTCCGTGCCGCCGGCGAGACCAACGCGCTGGCGCTGCGCGACCGCAGCCCGGCGCCGCGCGCGCTGCTGCCGATGGCGCTGGCCAGCCTGCCGGAGGTCGATGGTCGCATTCCGGTGACACTCGAGATCGCAATGCTGACCGGCTGGTCGCCTGCCTGACGCGGAGCCCGGGCGCTTCTATGCTGGCGGCGCAATCCAGGATTCTCCCCGATGTCGGTTCGACCCCTCGCTCTCCTCGCCGTGCTGCTCGTGGCCGCCTGCGGGCAACCCGCCCATGTCTACGCGCCGCCGCCGGGCGGCCATGATGCGCTGTCACAGCCGCCGGCGGGGCTGATGACGCACTGACGGGATGTTGGCCGCCTCACCCGCCACGACCTGGCGGGGTTCGGGGCTGCCGCGTGTCTCGGGCACCGCGGCTCTCGACCACGAGCTCTCCGATCACCAGGCGTCCGACCCGCAGCTCGGCGACGTTCGCCCTGCCGATGAGCAGCCTGCCGAGTGCGAGGCATCCGATCGCAAGCGCGCCGATGGCGAGCGCGCCGGCCGCGAGCGCACCCGCTGCCACGGCACCCATCGCCACCGCGCCGGCGGCGATACGACTGTCCTGTTCCGCCATGCCTGTCCGCTCCACCGGTGTCTTCGCCCGCGCCCCTCGAGCGGACGCCATCCTAGCCGCCCGTCACACTCATGTGCCGGGCGATCGCGGCGCGCGGATTTTCCCGATCGATGATGAAGTCGTGGCCGCGCGGCTTGCGGACGATCGCGGCGCGGATCGCGCGCTCCAGCGCCGCGTCGTCGACGCCCGCGCGCAGCACCGAGCGGAGATCGGCGGCGTCGTCCTGGCCGAGGCACATGAACAGCGTGCCGGTGCAGGAGAGGCGCACGCGATTGCACGACTCGCAGAAATTATGGGTCATGGGCGTGATGAAGCCGAGCCGGCCGCCAGTCTCGGCGACCGTGACGTAGCGGGCGGGGCCGCCGGTGCGATAGCTGGTCTCGGTCAG
>CAXTVZ010000163.1:0-4679 GCA_964247685.1 uncultured Acetobacteraceae bacterium | reverse complement strand
GCATGCGCTCGGGCATGCAGTAGACGCAGCGGAGATCGCAGCGATCGGTCACGGAAATCCGGAGGTAGGAGATCGCGCGTCCGAACGGATCGATCAGGGCCGAGGGCGCCAGAGCGTTCAACCCACCACCTCGAGCACAACCACCACCGCGTTGATCACGACCTTGCCGCGCTCCTCGAAATTGACCGTCACCCGCTCACCGATCGCCGACTGCACCTGACCCAGCCCCCAGTCGGGTCGGCCGGGATGGCGGACCCACTGGCCAGGCTCGATCAGGGATTGGAACCGCGTCCTGTCGCTCATGGCACATCCGCACGAAACTCGTCAGCGGTTCGACGCGCAGCGCCGTGCAGGGTTGTGGCAGGCTGTGCGCCGGCAGACCGTTCGATGGAAGAATGCATGAAGCTCGTGGCCGTCACCCGGATCCTGGACGAGGCCGATCTCGTGGAAGCCTTCGTCCGCCACACAGCGGCGCATGTGGGTCACCACGTCCTGCTCGACAATGGCAGCCGGGACGGAACGCGGGAGATCCTGGCCGAGCTCGCGGCCGAGGGGTTGCCGATCACGGTGTTCGGAACCGGCTCGGTCGCGTTCAACGAGGCGCGCGCCAACACCTGGCTGTTCGGGCGCGCGGCGGCCGATCACGGCGCCGACTGGGTGGTGTTCCTGGATGCCGACGAGTTCATCGACGACCGCCAGGCACCGGGCGGGCTCGCCGGCGTGCTGGCCGGGTGGGACGCCTTCGTGGCCCCGCCGATGCAGGTGCTGGTGGACTGCTCGGACTATCTCGCGATCGTGCACGACGTCGCCGCCGAGATCTGCGTGCCGCGCCGCATCCAGTGGCGAGCCGAGCGCTGGGGCAATCTCAAGACGATCGTCAGCACGCGGCGCGGCACCGACGGCATCACGGTCGATCCCGGCGGTCATGGCGCGCACTGGACCGCGACCGGCGACCGGCTCGAGCCCTCCCTGGTGGACGACCGCCTGACCCACGCCCATTACGGCGAGCGCAACACCTGGCAGTGGATGGTCAAGTTCGTGCGCGGCTGGGCCAAGGTGCTGGCCTCGGGCGCCGAGAACGAGCGGCTGGGAATGTCGACGCATTACCGCGAGGCCTTCGGGGTGCTCCGCGACGAGCCGACCGCGATCTTCCACAACCAGCACATCATGGGCTTCAAGAACGAGCGGCCGGGGCTGATCCACGACCCGATCGACTATCGCGGCGGCCCGCTCCGCTACTTCCGCGGCGAGGACGTGCGGATGTGGTCGGTGCGCATGCTCACCGGCTTCGTCGAGGATCTGGCGCGGCGGCACGGACGGCTGCTCGACGCCGTGCCCGCGACGCGCGCGCTCGAGGAGGAGTGGGACCAGCCGCGCCCGCTGTGACGTCCGGCCGGCCTCAGTGGCCGGCGTTCTCGCCGGAGAAGTCGGGGGCTGCGAGACCGGAGGCTTCGAGCTGGGTGGTCAGCGCCGCCTTGAGATGGTCGAGCCCCGCCTCGTCGGCGGCCTCGCAACGCGCCACCAGCACGGCCTGCGTGTTGGACGCGCGGAGCAGCCACCAGCCGTGCTCGGTACGCACGCGCACGCCGTCGATCGCGGAGACCTCGGCCCCCTCTTCCTTCAGGCGGGCGGCGACCTCTTCGATCACCGTGAACTTGCGCTCGTCGGGGCAGTCGAAGCGGAGCTCGGGGGTGCTCACGGTCGCGGGAAGGGCGGCGCGGATAGCCGACAGCTTCTCGGTTCCGCGCGCGACGATGCCGAGCAGGCGGACGGCGGCGTAGAGCGCGTCGTCGAAACCGTACCACTTGTCGGCGAAGAAGATGTGGCCCGACATCTCGCCCGCGAGCGGGGAGCCGGTCTCGGCCATCTTCGCCTTGATCAGCGAGTGGCCGGTGCGCCACATCAGCGGCTTGCCGCCGGCTTTGGCGATCTCGTCGAACAGGACCTGGCTCGCCTTGACGTCGGCGATGATGGTGCCGCCGGGATGCGAGCGCAGGACATCGCGGCCGAGCACCACCAGCAGCTGGTCGCCCCAGAGGATCTGGCCCGTGTCGTCGACCACGCCGATCCGGTCGGCATCACCGTCGAAGGCGATGCCCAGGTCGGCTTTCTCCACGGCCACGCGGTCGATCAGCTCGACCAGGTTCTTGGCCACCGTCGGGTCCGGATGGTGCGCGGGGAAGCGCCCGTCGATCGTCTCGTTGAGCACGATGTGCTCGCCGGGGAGACCCTTCAGAAGATGCCCGAGCACGTCGCCCGCGGCGCCATTGCCGTTGTCCCAAACGACGCGCAGCGCGCGGTCGCCGCCGTCCCAGTCGGCGAGCAGGCGCTTGACGTAGTCGGCGCTGACGTCGAGCGCCGCCGCACTGCCGTGCTCTTCCGGCACCACGTCGCCGGCCGCGACGATGCGGCCGAGTTCCTGGATCTGCGGGCCGAAGAACGGCTTCTTGCCCAGCATCATCTTGAAGCCGTTGTAGTCGGGCGGGTTATGGCTGCCCGTGACCATGATGCTGCCATCGCCGCCGCGGGTGAGGCCGGCGAAATAGAGCATCGGCGTGGGGCCGCAGCCGATCCGCAGCACCTCGATGCCGCAGGCGATCAGGCCTTCGACGAGTGCCGCCTCGAGCTCGGGCGAGGAGAGCCGCCCGTCATAGCCGACCGCGACCCGGCTGCCGCCGCCGCGCACCACCAGCGTGCCGAAGCCGCGGCCGACCGCGAAGGCGTCGGCGGCGTGCAGCGTCCGGCCGACGATCCCGCGGATATCGTATTCGCGAAGGCTGGAGGGCGGGAAGTCGTGCCGGAACGTCATCTCAGGCGTCCTGGTATTTCTTGAGGAACTTCCGCACCGACGGGCCGAGATCGGCACGCCGCAGCGCAAACGCGATCTGCGCCTCGAGGTAGCCGATCTTGTCGCCGCAATCGAACCGCTCGCCCTCGTAGCGGAGGCCGTGGAACGGCACCTCGCCGATCAGGCGCGCCATGCCGTCGGTGAGCTGCACCTCGCCGCCCGCACCCCGCTCCATGCGCGCCAGATGCGGGATCACGGCGGCGGGCAGCACGTAGCGGCCGATGATCGAGAGGTTGGACGGCGCGTCCTCCGGCTCCGGCTTCTCGACCAGCCCGCGGACTTCGACCAGGCGGCCGTCATCGGAGGCGACGTCGAGGATGCCGTAGCGGTTGGTCTTGTCGTGCGGGACCTCCTCGATCGCGACGACGGCGCCGCCGGTCTCGTCATAGACGTCGGCGAGCTGCTTGAGGCAGGGCACGTCGGACAGCACGATGTCGTCCGGCAGCAGGATCGCGAACGGGTCGTCGCCGATGAACGAGCGCGCACACCAGATCGCGTGGCCGAGGCCGAGCGGCTCCTGCTGGCGGACCGCCACAACCGACCCGGGCTGCATCTGCGACTGGCGCAGCGTCTCGAGCGCCTCGACCTTGTTGCGCTGCCTCAACGTCGCCTCGAGCTCGAAGGCCACGTCGAAATACTCGACCAGCGCGGTCTTGCCGCGGCCGGTGACCATGCAGAACTGCTCGATGCCGGCCGCCCGCGCCTCGTCGATCGCGTATTGGATCAAGGGCTTGTCGACGACGGGGAGCATCTCCTTGGCCATCGCCTTGGTGGCCGGGAGGAAGCGCGTGCCGAGCCCGGCGACGGGCAGCACGGCCTTGCGCAACGCTTTCGTCATCGATTTTTTTCCTCCCAGACAGGCCCCGGAGGAGTGCCATGGCAGGCCCGCCCGCACAAGCGGAACGGGTGGTCCGGGTTTTTGAGACCGGGATGATGTTCACCGCGCGGGGCGATGGGTCCTCAACCGGCCAGGCCGGTTAATTGGTGCGGTCGAGAAGACTCGAACTTCCACAGGGTTTCCCCCACAAGCACCTCAAGCTTGCGCGTCTACCATTCCGCCACGACCGCACCGTGGGACGCGGAGGCGCCTATATCCGATGACCATGACCGACACAATGACCCGCCATCCCGAAACCCTCACAGGCGCGCTCGCGTGGCAGCGCGCGAGCGCGCCCGTGCCGTATGGCGAGGCGCTGGCCGCCATGGAGCGCCAGGTGGCGGCGATCCGGGCCGAGGGTGCGCCCGAGACGGTGTGGCAGCTCGAGCATCCGGGCGTGCTGACCGCGGGCACTTCCGCCCGCGACGGCGATCTGCTCGATGCGGGCGGCCTGCCGGTTCACCGGACGGGCCGCGGCGGGCAGTGGACCTGGCATGGGCCCGGCCAGCGGATCGGCTACGTGATGCTCGACCTCACGCGGCCGCATGGCCGGATCGCGGCACGCGACGTCCGCGGCTATGTCCATGGGCTCGAGGACTGGCTGATCGAGGCGCTGGCCCACTTCGGCGTGCGCGGCGAGACACGGTCCGACCGGGTGGGGATCTGGGTGGTGGATCCGGCCACGGGGGCCGAGCGCAAGATCGCGGCGATCGGGGTGCGGGTGACGCGATGGGTGAGCTGGCACGGGGTGGCGCTGAACGTCGACCCGGATCTGGGCGAGTATGCGCGGATCGTGCCGTGCGGGATCGCGGCGCATGGGGTGACGAGCCTGGCGGCGTTGGGGGTGGACGCGGACGCTGCCGGGGTTGATCGGGCGCTGCGGGAGGCGTGGGGTGGGCTGTTTGGCTGAGCCGCGAGGAAGGCCAGGGCTCTGCCCTGGACCCGCCAAGGGAC
>CAXTVZ010000162.1:0-7596 GCA_964247685.1 uncultured Acetobacteraceae bacterium | reverse complement strand
CGGGCTCTTGCCGGCCGGCGCTTCCGCCCGTGCACGACCGACCTGGAAACTCGGCGTCCCGTCCACGCCCGACGACCACCAGCGCCCCGTCGGGCAATGGCCGCTGCAGCTTCGACGCCACCTCCCACGGTGTCGACAACCACGTATTCCACCCCGCCGCCTCAGCCAGGACCACCGGCGTTGGCACCGCCTCGGAGCCGATGATATCGGCCAGCACCTTTCCCGGCCCTACGCTTGGCATCTGGGCCACGTCGCCGACCAGCAGCAGGCGGCCGGGTTCGGCAGCGCCTTCAGTGATCCGTCTAGACTACGGGAGATCTTCTCGCGCAGATATGATGTCTAAGATGCCACTATTCGAGAGAGCTCAATGGGCGGACGCCCGTGACCAGCGCACGATGGCGTTATTGACACTGACGAGATCCCATAGTCATCATATGACCATGTATGGCGTGAGGCTCTGCTTGACCGGCGGAAGGTATGACGTCGCTGGCTTCAATCTGTGCCGATCCTTCACGAGTTGCCGCGACGGCGAAGTCCACGAGGACGGAAGACATGTCGATACGACGTCAAGTTATAAGTTCACAGGGCGAAACGAGCATCATCCTGATGGATTCGATCTCCTACGCGGGACCGTCGGATCGCGGTGCGTTCGCCGTCTCCGCCTCTCATGGCGGGAAAAGCTCAGCGCATATCGCTTCGGGTCTGCCGCTTGCCGGGGTCGTCTTCAACGACGCCGGTGTCGGCAAGAATGATGCCGGTATCGCCGGTCTGGCTATGCTCGACGAGACGGGGATGCCAGCACTGGCCGTCAGCCATGAAAGCGCCTGCATAGGGGACGTCATCGATGCCTGGGAGCATGGGACAATTTCACGCGTCAACGAAGCGGCTGGCCGACTTGGCTTCGCGGTCGGGCAGCCCGTGAAGATCGCGGTCCTCGCTTGGTTTGGGGTGGCGACGGCCAAAAACCCTGGGGTGGGCAGGAGCGCTGAAGATGGCAGGTAAGCTCTCGGACAAGATCGCAATCGTGTTCGGCGCGGGGTCGGTTGGTTCCGGCTGGGGCAACGGGAAGGCGACGGCCGTCCAATTCGCACGCGATGGCGCACACGTTGTCGCAATTGATCTGAAGCTGGCCGCCGCCGAGGAGACCTGCGCGATCATCGAGACCGAGGGTCTCCCGAGACCGATCGCGCTTTCGGCGGACGTTCTCGATTCCGAGTCGATTGAAGCTACGATACGAACTGCCGTACAGGAGTTCGGCAGGATCGATGTACTGCACAACAACGTCGGTGCCCCTCGAATGGGAGGGCCGATCGAGCTTTCCGAAGAGGACTGGGACTTCGTCATGGACCTGAACGTCAAGAGCATCTTCCTGACGTGCAAGCACGTGCTCCCAGTCCTCCTCCGCAACGGTAAGGGTTCGATCGTGAACATCTCGTCGCTCGCGGCGATACGTGGGACAGGCTACCCGTATATAGCCTACTATGCCGCGAAAGCGGGGGTGAACCAGTTCACTGTTGGTCTCGCGCTACAGTATGCCGCCCAAGGCATCCGAGTGAATGCGATCATGCCCGGTCTGATGAACACGCCCCACATCCGGCAGAACGTCTCGAGCCAGTATGCCGACGAAGCCGAGATGGTCAGAGCCCGCGACGCGGCATGCCCGATGGGCGTCATGGGAACCGGGTGGGACGTGGCTCGAGCCGCCTCCTTTCTGGCCTCCGACGATGCAGCCTACATCACCGGCGTCTGCCTGCCGGTTGACGGGGGCATCAGCGCGCGCGCTGCATAGGAACGCAAACGACCATGCCGCACACTCTCTCGATCTCCACCGCCCTGTTCGACGGGCATCCGCTCGAGGTCGCGGTCGAGGAGATCGCGGCTGCCGGCGTGCGAGAGGTCGAGTTCGCGTTCATCCAGGGCTATATCGATTTCGACGAGGGGTCGCTGACTCCAGAGTACGGCCACGCGCTCGCTGACATGGCCGCGGCCTCGGGACTCAGATCCACGGCGGTTTCGGCACACATGGATCTCGGAGCGCCGGAGGCGGTCGAGATGCTCGAACGCCGCGTTCTCTTTGCGCAGGCTTGCGGCGCCGGCATTCTCATCACCAATTCGTCGCTACGCCCGCAACGCAATCGCGTCCTGCGGACCATCGACCAAGTTCTCACCACCTGCCGCGAACACTCTGTCGTGCTGGCCCTCGAAAATCCGGGCGACGGCCATGATCAGCTGATCGGCAGTGCCGAAGACGCATCCGTTCTCTTCCAGGATCTCGACCGAAGCTGGGTCGGTTTCAATTACGATTTCGGAAACGCGCACAGCTACTCAGATGGACGTGTTCGGCCAGAAGAGGATCTCACGAAGGCGCGGGACATCCTCGTGCACGGTCACGTCAAGGAGATCGTTCGGTCCTCTCATGGATGGTCCTTCGCGCCGGTCGGAAACGGCGACCTGCCGTGGCGGGAGATCTTCTTACGGCTCGACCGTGTTCTTCCTGACCTGCCGATCAGTCTGGAAATGCCGATGCGCGCCTCGCGCCCTGATCGGCACAAACATGTCGTGCGCGCGCAACCCTTGGCTCTGCGCGACATTCGCTTCGCCCTCGCCACGTCACTCGACTTCATTCGGTCAGTAACAAGTATCGCGCCATGAAGAGCGGGTCTGCATCGTCGGGCCGAGCGCCGGCTCAGCGCAAGAGAGGGAAGGAACCCGAACAGAGCCGGGTGGAAAAGGTTCTCGAGGCCGTCAAGGAGCGCTTGGGTAACGGCACATGGAAGGCCGGCGACCGCCTGCCGAACGAAGATGAGCTGACCTTGCTGCTCCATGTCAGCCGAACGCCTTTGCGCGAAGCGATCAAGATACTCGACGTCGCGGGCGTGCTCGAGATCCGGCGAGGCACGGGGACGTTCGTGCGGGACGCGCCGGGCGCATCGCTCTCCCATCTACTGCTGTTCCAGAGGCATCTCAGCCGTGCGAACCCTCAGGCTCTTATGGAACTTCGCCGGCTGTTCGAGAGAAGTTGCGCCGAACTGGCGGCCAGCCGGCGTACGGATCGCGATCTTGCGGCTATGAGGGCAGCGATCGAGGATATGCGAAAACTCTGCGTTCCCGGGTGGCGTGATCTCGTCCCCGCCATCTGCGCAACTGACAAGGCGTTTCACCGCTCCATTTATGCGGCAACCCATAACGAGCCGATCGCAACGATCGCAAGCCTCGTGCTCGATATGGTGTCGCCGTTCATGATCAAGTCAATGCATGTCGGGAGCCCGCTCTACACGGTTAGCCTGCACGAGATTCTCTACTCGATGATTGAGCGCGGCAACTCGGCGGGGGCGCGTGAAGTCACGGCGGTCGGCGCCGTCGATGTCAATCTGGGACACTTCCTCGCCAACCTCGAGACGATCGACGCCGACATGGTTCCTCCGAGCGGGTCGAGCCGCAATGCAGGCCGTCGGCAGCGGACATCAAAGCAGGCTCGCCCCAGCGGGGACGAAGACACGCGGGATGGAAGCGACGATCCGAAAGGAAATGTCGTGCCGTACGCAAAGGGTCGCCGCGAGCGGCGGCTCGGAGGTGGGTTGCCAAGTAAAAAGTAGAGGGGCCGGACGCCATCACGCAGGTTCCCTGCTCCCATAACAAGAAAGGACGAGGGAGACATGGACAAAGATGATCCTCGAGGAGCGGGCGCCCAAGACGCCGAGCCGCACGATCGGCACAGGGCGATCAGGGCGGCGGTCGGTAGTGCGGCGGGAACCACGATCGAGAACTACGATTTCGTCGCCTACGCACTCGCGGCGGCACTCTATTTTGGCCAGGTGTTCTTCAATCCTGGAGACCCCGGCCGCGGCGTCCTGCTATCGTTTGCAACACTCGGCGTCGGATTTGCGGCACGCCCCATCGGGGGCCTGCTCGCCGGTTACGCGGCTGACAAGATCGGTCGTCGTCCCGTCCTGATCGCGTCGCTGCTCGCGATGGGGATCTGCACGATCCTGATCGGTTGTCTACCGACGCATGCGCAAGTCGGCATCGCGTCAGCATATCTCCTGGTTGGCCTGCGGATCCTGCAGGGTGTCGCGTTCGGCGGTGAATGGGGTGGCGCGATCCTGATGGCCTTCGAGCATGCCCCACGGCGGATGCGAGGAATCTACACGGCAATCCCCCAGGTGGGCGTGCCGCTCGGGAACCTGCTGGCGAATGCGGCCTTTTTCGCGAGCGTGTTCCTGCCTGGAAATTGGGCTTGGCGTGCGCCTTTCCTGTTCAGCGTCACCTTGGTTGCTGCCGGCCTCTACATCCGGCTGAGAGTGACGGAGTCGCCCGACTTCGTCGTGACGGCGCGTCAAGGCCGCATTCAGGAGAATCCGCTGCGTTCCGCATTCCGCTCGCACTGGCGGGACATCGTGCGCGCGTTCGGATTAAGGCTGGCGGAGACAGGCGGCTATGCCGTCGCGATCGTCTTCATACCGTCCTATCTGCACGTTCAACATTTGGCGAGCCGCCGTGAGGTTGTGACCGGCCTGCTGATCGGGGCCGCCGCGGCGACGCTCACCAATTTTGGCTGGGGGCGCCTGACGGATCTTGTCGGGCGCAGGCCGATCTATCTCGTCGGCTGCAGCCTGATGATCGTATTCGCGGTCCCACTGTTCCTGTTGATCAACACCGGCCGACAGTCGTTTATCATCCTCGCCTTCGTGACGACCTTCGCGCTGTGCGAGACCTGCCTTGCGGCGGTGCAGGGATCCTGGTTTGCGGAATTGTTCGATACCGCCGTGCGCGCCTCGAGCGTTTCCATCGCCTACCAGGCATCCGCCCTCGTCGCGGGCTTCACGGCTTTCTTCGCGGTATGGGTGTTCGACGGATTCGGTTGGCCGGGTGTCGCGGCACTCTATATGGCGTTCGGAGCAATCGGCTTGGTTTCGGCGATCGCGACGCGGGAGACATCCGGTCCGAGTGCGCGGGCCGAGCGCGCCTCACAACCGCGTGCAGCGTTTGAGCCGGAGGAGCCGGCGGATGAGCTTGGCAGGTCGCTCTAGATTGCTGGTGCCACTGCTCTGCGTTCATCTTAGACGATGGGCTCCCGGCGGAGCTTTTTCATGGCGAGCATCGGCATTGGACAGATCTGACGACGGCGTAATGTCGTTCATTGAAATGAACGCGTCTTCGCCACCGGACTGCGCAATCGCTTGGGCCTCGCGATCCATTCCGCGACGAGCGATTTGTGGTGCTCCACGAACAAGCGCGACGGGATGGTGACAACCTAGTTCTCGACTAGGTCACGCGGGCAGAGCGGGCGCTTTATACAGCTGGACCTGGTTCTATATCGGCTCGAACGAGGACCCGCGTCATGCGAGCGAGCGGCCCGATCTTGCGGCCATGTGACATTTCCCGACGAGCTGATGCAGCCGCAATCCGCGTCCCCCGGCGATGACGTTCTACACGGCGCATGCCGAGGCCGCCTTCCGACCGCCGTCGGCATCACCATCTACGTCGGGGTGCAACACCGGCTAATCAGACCCGACCTGACCGCAACAAGCTCCCGTGAGTCAAAGCTGTCAGCCGCCGGTATTATCAGCAAGCGCTCGACGGAGGCAGACGGCCGCGCCGTGCCAGACCTCTAGGGAGAGAACCATGTGCTGGGCCTCAACCGTCCGACCATGGCACCCTGGTGGAGCGTACGAAACAGTTCACGATAGAGCTGTATCCGGCCGCCGTTAGCCATTCAAGCGGATGAAAGGCAAGTCGCAGGATTTATCGGTCTTCAATGTAACGAGTTCGCCCCAGGGTCGGGCCGCACCGCAGCAGCCCCCCACTGCGGTCCGTGCGATCCACACGTTGCGACCTGATGGGGCGATCTGCGGCTGCACGTGCTCTCGCCGCTTTCGACTGAGCATAAACGACAAAGGCGGTCGTTGAGCCCGCGGCCCGGCAACTCGGGATCAAGGGTCAGACGTCCTGGAGATCAGGGGATCCCGGGGAACACTGTTTGAGCGCAAATGCCGCGGTTAAGAGACACAATTGACGGCATCGCCCAAGTCGCGATTGAAGAAAACGACACTGGCGGAAGTCTGTTGAGACGCTGATCCTGGAGGGAAGCCGGCACCTAATCAATGCGACTCAGCATCTGCGAGAAATCCGTGTTAACTGACAACTTTACCCGATCGTCGCACTCTGGCTCCTCAACCACGGGATTTGTTCTGGAGCCGGCCAACAGCAGTGGGTCGACGGGAGTTGTCGAGGTGCTGGACGTCCAGGAGATACGAGGCCTCGCGGGAGACGCCACTTGGCGGATATTCGGTGATTAAGGAGTAATATGGCAGAGGCGCACCTTACTCGATGGTTGGAACTTCATGGCGAACACCTCCGCACTTACGCGGGGGCCACGCTCCTCCGCAGCGCGTCGCGGTCAAGCTTGCCGGTGACGCCGAGCGGAAACGCGTCGACCACGCGCACAATGCCGGGCACATGCGTGAGCGGCAGCATGGCCGCGCAATGGCGCCGGAGCACGCGCGGATCGGGCGGCGGGTCCTCGCTCGTCCGGACCGCCGCGAAGATGCAGGGCGCGCGCCCGTGCATGACGAGGAACGCCACCGCATCCTCGACCGCGACATGCGTCTTGAGCGCCGTCTCGATCTCGCCGAGCTCGATCCGGACGCCGTTGAGCTTCACTTGGTCGTCGCCGCGGCCGCGGAACACCAGCGCGCCGGTCGCGACGTCGAGCGTCACGAGGTCGCCCGTGCGATAGAAGCGAACGGTCTCGCCGTCGACCTGGCGGGTGAAAAACGGCGAGGCCGCGGCGACCGGCGCGAGATAGCCCTCGGCCACCTGCTCGCCGCCGATCGCGAGCCAGCCGGTGGCGGCATCGCCCTCGTGCACGGGATCCTCGATCAGGAACATGTTGCGCCCCAGTGGCGGCCGAGCTCGATGCGCGCCGCCCCGGGCGGCACGCGCCAGTTCGCGACCGCAAGCGTCGTCTCGGCCGGACCGTACGAGTTGTGAAGCGCCACGCCGGGCAGGCACGCGTGGAACCGTGCCGCGAGGCCGGCGTCCCAACGCTCGCCGCCGCAGAACACGACGCGCAGATGGTGGCCCTGGAGCAAAGCCGGGCGATCGAGAAGGATCGCGAGCAGCGCCGGCACGATCCCCAGAATGGTCACGCGCGCCCGGATCAGGCGCTCCGCGAGGTCGCCGAGAGTGATCGTCGGATACCAGTAGACAACCAGCCGGCAGCCGGCGACCAGCGGCAGGACGAACTCCCAGACATGCACGTCGAAGGCGAGGCTGCTCTTGAACAGCACTCCGTCCTCGGGGCTCGGAGCCACCAGGCGGCCGAGGGCCGCCAGACGGCCGAGCAGGGCCTGGTGCGAAACGAGCACGGGCTTCGGGGCGCCCGTGGTGCCCGAGGTGTGTACCACGTAGCAGGGCCGACGTCCGCGCTGGTGGAGGTCGGGCGGCGGCGATGCGTCGGCCTCCTGGCGGACCAGCAGGGTGAAGCGTGCGCCGGCCACGCCGACCGGGTCCGGGACCGGCGCGTAGCCGTCAGGGACCCAGCCGGGATCGTCGGTGAGGATCACGCCGGGCCGCGCCGCGTCGACCATGGCG
>CAXTVZ010000161.1:0-7640 GCA_964247685.1 uncultured Acetobacteraceae bacterium | reverse complement strand
GAACCGAGGACCTACTGATTACGAATCAGTTGCTCTACCCCTGAGCTATGTCGGCAGACCAGGCGCCCGCCTCTTACCGAACGCGCGACGAAACCGCAACCGCGCCGGCCCGTTGCCCTCGCCGGCCGCTTCCTGTTCGCGGGTGCGCCCTCGCGATATAAGGACGCCATGCACCCCGCCCCGCTCGCACCCACTCGGGTCGCCCGGCACCTGCGCGAATGCCCCCAGTGCGGGCTGGTCCAGCGCCTGCCACAGGCCATGTTCGGCCAGACCATCCGGTGCGGCCGCTGCGGCGCCTGGATCCGCAACGTCCGCGACGACCCGGTGCGCGCGGCGCTGGCCTGCGCCACCGCCTCGGCACTGCTCTACCTCGTGGCACTCACCACATCGATGATGACGCTCAACGTGATTGGCCGCACCAACGGGGTCAATCTGGTGAGCGGCCCGATCGTGCTGACCGGGGCGGACACGCCGCTCGGCTTGATCGGCATCCTGGTGGGCTTCACCACCATCCTCATGCCGGGCCTGATCATCGCGAGCGACCTGCTGCTGTTCACCGGCGCGATGCGCACGCCGATCCCCGACTACGTCCGCCTCCTGCTCCGCTTCCGCCGGCGCTTTCGGCCCTGGGCGATGACCGAGGTCTACATGCTCGGGATCTTCGTGGCCTACTCCAAGCTGATCTCGCTCGCCCATGTGGACGTCGACCCGGCGATCTACGCGCTCGCCGCCATGATGGTGCTGATGATCGCGACCGACGGCGCCTTCGATGCCGAAACCGTATGGGAACGCGCCTGCGAGGACAGGCTTGCCCGCATGCCTGCGTGCGCGACGGCGCCCCACGCCTCCGGCCCGCATTTCTTCGGCTGCCACGATTGCGGCCTGGTCATGGAGGCCCCGAACGGCGCGCTGCACGCGGCGCTTCGCTGTCCCCGTTGCGCGGCCGTGGTACACCGGCGCAAGCCCGACAGCCTGCGCCGCACTGTGGTCTGGCTGCTCGCCGCCCTGATCCTCTACATTCCCGCGAACCTGCTGCCCGTGCTGACCCTGGAGCGGCTGGGCCGGGGCGGTCCCAGCACCATCCTCGGCGGCGTCCAGGAGCTCTACGCCGCGGGCGAACTGCCGCTGGCGCTGCTGGTGTTCTTCGCCAGCATCACCGTGCCCTGCGTGAAGGTGGTCGGTCTGCTGCTGATGGTCGCGGCAACGCATCTCCGCTCGGCGAGATTGCTGCAGGACCGAACCTACCTGTTCCGCCTGATTGACTTCATCGGACGGTGGTCGATGATCGACGTCTTCATGGTGTCCATCCTCGTCGCCGTCGTCCGCTTCGGCTTCCTCGCCACCGTGCATGCCAATTACGGCATCGTGGCCTTCGCGGGCGTGGTGGTCCTGACCCTCTTCGCGGCCGAGGCATTCGACCCGCGCCTCATGTGGGACGTGGTCGCAGCCGACGCGAACCGTGCCCGCCCCGCCCCTCAACCCGCCCTCAAGGCAGCCACGGAGCACCGCCTGGCGTGAGCGACGACACGAGCAACGCCGGTTCCGCACCGAACAACCCGCCGCCCGACCGCTCAGGGCCCACCAACACCGGACCGAACGGCCCCTCCAACGAAGGCCCGGTCGCCGCAGCCCACCACACCAGGTTCTCGGCCATCTGGCTGATCCCGATCATCGCGCTCGTGGTCGCAGCTTTTCTCGGCTGGCAGGCGATCAGCGATCGCGGCCCGCTGATCACCATCGAGTTCGATAGCGCCGAGGGGCTGACGGTCGGGCAGACCCAGGTCAAGCACAAGAACGTGGCGCTCGGCACGGTCGAGAGCGTGCGCCTGTCGGACGACATGAAGGTCGTGCTCGTGCACATCCGCATGACGCGCGAGGCCAACAAGATCCTGACCGACCGCACGCGATTCTGGGTCGTGCGGCCGCGCCTGTCGGGCGCCTCGGTCTCGGGTCTCGATACGCTGCTCTCGGGCGCCTATATCTCGATCGACCCCGGACCGCCCGGCGGCCCCCGCACGACCTTCTTCAAGGGGCTGGAATCGCCTCCTGGTGTCCGGCTCGACGAGCCCGGCCGCACCTACACGCTGATGACCAGTTCGGTAATCGCGATCGGCGAAGGCTCGCCCATCATGTTCCGCGGCGTCGACGTGGGCGAGGTGCTCGGCTACCGGATGCCGCCCGACGGGCGCGGGCCGATCCCCATCCAGATCTTCGTCCACGAGCCATTCGACCATTACATCCGCACCGACACCCGCTTCTGGAACGCCTCCGGCATCGACGTGAACCTCAGCGGCGGCAGCGTCCACGTGCAGGTGGCCTCGCTTCAGGCGGTGATCTCGGGCGCGATCGGCTTCGGTCTGCCGGTAACGCGCCGCGGCATCGCCTCGCCCGAGGCACCGGGTGAAGCCGTGTTCAAGCTGTACGATTCGCAGAGCGACGCCGACTCCGCCGCGTATCACCAACGGCTGTCCTTCGCGACCTACCTCACCGATTCGGTCTCCGGCCTGCCCGTGGGCAGCAAGGTCGTGATGTACGGCATCCAGATCGGCGAGGTGACGGAGGTGAAACTCGAGCTCGACCGCGAGCGCGGCACCGCACGCGTCCGCGTTGGCATGGAGATCCAGCCCGAGCGGGCCTTCCTCAGCGAGGGCCCCACCAACGAAACCACCGCCGAGATCGCCCAGCACCTCGTGGATAACGGGTTCCGCGCCCAGCTCACCTCGTCGAGCTTCATCACCGGCTCCTCCGACCTGGCGCTGCAATACGTGCCGAACGCGCCACCCGCGAAGATCGCGATGGAGGGCGACACCATCGTCCTGCCGAGCCAGAAGGGCGGCTTCTCCGGCATCACCGACAGTCTCGCCGACGTGGCGGCCAAGCTCGACGCGCTGCCGCTGACGCAGATCGCCGACCATCTCGACGGCGTGCTCTCGGGTGCGAGCAACACGCTCAACGGGCCTGACCTGAAGCAGTCCGTCCATGAACTCGCGGGCACCTTGCGCTCCATCCACGCGCTCGCCGACCACGCCAATCGCGGCATGACGCCGGTGCTGCAGAAGCTGCCCGCGATCGCCGATCAGCTCGAGGACACGCTGCACCACGCCGACGGACTTGTTGCGAGCTACGGGGGCGGGTCGGACTTCAACGCGAACCTGCAATCCGTGCTCGGCCAGGTGCGCGACACCATGCGCTCGCTGCGGCTGCTGGCCGACTATCTCGACCGCCATCCAAGCTCGCTGCTGTTCGGGCGCGCGGCTCCCGGCCAGCATCAATGAGCGATGAAGGAAAGAACCTTCTTTTTCTGAAGAAAAAGAAGCAAAAAGACTTTCATCCTGGGACTTCAGGCTGGCCCAGCTCCGATGCCACTCGGATAGAAGTTCTTTGGTTCTTTCTTTCAAGAAAGAACAACTCTTCACGCCCACCGAGGAGGCCTCCCATGCGCTCGCGCGCATCACTGACCCTGCTCGCCGCCCTGTCGCTGGCGGGCTGCGGCGCGGGCGACCCGACCTACTATCGGCTCGCCACCTGGCCCGGCCAGCCGCCGCGCGCGCAAGCCGGCTTTTCGGTCACGGTCCGCGCGCCCACCGTCGCCGCGTATCTCGACCGCGACTACATCGTCGAGAGCGTGGCCGGCTACCAGCTGCACCTCGCCGGCAACGATGCCTGGGCCGAGCCGATCGGCGACATGATCGGTCGCACCTTCGTGGCCGACCTCCAGCAGCGCCTGCCCGGCGACCGCGTGTCCGGCGATGCCGCCGGCAACGCCGACGCGCGGATCGACCTCGACATCAGCCGCTTCGACCGCGACGGCAGCAGCGGCCCCGCGCTGCTGCGGGGAACGCTGACGCTGCGCGACGCCGGCGGCGCCCTGCTGCGAAGCGAGGCGCTCGATCTCGAGGCGCCCGTGACCGGCACGGGCAGCGCCGCCTTCACCGCCAGCGAGAGCCAGCTCCTGGGCAAGGCCGCCGACCGCGCCGCCGCCGTGCTGGCGACGCTGCAGCCGCCACCTGCACAGGTGGCCGCGCCCCCCTCTGGCTGAGCGCATAAGGGCGAGCGTGGCAGACGAGGGAGAGTGGTCGTTCGATCCGGACTGGATCACCCTGAACAACGGCTCCTACGGCGCCTGTCCCGCCTCCGTCCGCGCGGCCGAGGCGGCTTGGCGCGCGCGGTTCGACCGCCAGCCGACCGCGTTCCTGCATGCCGACCTGCCCGCACTCCTCGATGCCGCCACCGCCACGGTCGCCGCGCGCTTCGGCCTCGCCGCCGACACGCTTGCCTTCGTCGAGAACGCCACCGCCGGCGTGAACGCCGTGCTCCGCTCCTGCCGGCACTTCGCGCCGGGAGCGGAGATCCTGCTGCTCGACCAGGCCTACGGCGCCGTGCGCAACGCCGCCGCCTTCGTGGCCCGCGCGCACGACGTGCGGCTGGTCGACGCACGCCTTCCCTTCCCCCGTTGCACGCCCGAAGATGCAATCGACGCCGTCGAGCGCGCGCTTACGCCGCGCACCGCGCTCGCGATCCTCGACCACGTGACCTCGCCCGCGGGCCTCGTGCTGCCGGTGCGCGAGATGATCGCCGCCTGCCACGCGCGCGGCGTGCCCGTGCTGGTGGACGGCGCCCACGCCCCTGGCCAGGTGCCGCTCGACCTCGCTGCCATCGGCGCGGACTGGTACGCCGGCAATCTCCACAAATGGTATTTCGCACCCGCCGGCACCGGCTTCCTCCACGCGCGGCGCGACCGCCAGGAGGGGCTCCATCCCGCCAGCATCAGCCATGGGCTCGATGGCGGCTTCCGCGCCGAGTTCGACTGGACCGGCACGCGCGACTTCTCCCCCTGGCTTGCCGCGCCGGACGCCATGGCCCTGCACGACCGGCTCGGCGGCGAGACGCTGATGGCGCGCAACGCGACACTCGGGCGCGAGGGTGCAGCGGTGGTGGCGCGTGCCGCGGTCACGTTCAGCCCGCCCGCATGTCTGCCCGGCGCGATGGCGCTGGTCGCCCTCCCCGAGGCATGCGGCGCGACGATCGCCGATGCGCTGGCCTGGCGGCGCCGGCTGATCGCGCAGCGGATCGACGTGCCGGTCGTCTGCCTCGGTGACCGGCTGTTTCTTCGCCTCTCCGCCCATGCGTGGAACACGCTCGCGGATTTCGAGCGTCTGGCGCAGGTCGCCTTGGCCTCCGGGCTGTTCCGACCGCCGGGACCGGTCAGTTAGCGGTGGCATCGCGCCGGCCCCTCTGTTACGATTCCGTTCCAGAGAACGAGCAGCTCGGGTCGAGCACGTTCGCTTCTTGCGGAAACGGTTCCGTTCCTGCCACCAACTCCCGGGCAGGTCTCGGCAACGGAAAGATGTGATGGGGATTTCCCGGTCCGGCTTCATGGCGAGGCTCGCGGCTCCCTTCCTCTCCGGCCCCCTTGACTGGCGGCCCCCGGCGGGTCGGGACCAGGAAAGCCAGGACCGGCACACGCGACTGGACGTGCTCGCGCGCGTCGCCGAGTGCCTGCTGATGGGCGACAAGCTCGAAACGATGCTGCAGACCGCGTTCGCCATCGTCGCCGAACAGCTCGGACAGCTCCGCTTCACCGGCTACCTGCTCGATGCCGACGGCGAGACCCTCGTGCTCAAGGCCTCGGGCAGCCTCGATGCGGCGCAGCGGATCGAGTTCGGCCGGCGTCCCCTGCATGCCTCGCTCAGCGGCACCGTGATCCTGCAGCGGCGCCCGGTGGTGATCGAGCGGGTGCAGGAGAAGACCGACCTGCTGCTCGGCCACGCGCGCCGCGTCGGCCTCAAGTCCTGGGCGGGCTTTCCGCTGCTCACCGGCGAGCGGGCGTCGGGGATGATCGCGTTCGGCTCCTACCAAGCGCCCGCCTTCACACCGGCCGAGCTCACGCTGATGCAGACGGTGGCGGTGCAGGTCGCCGCCTCGATCGAGCGGATCAGGCTCGAACGCGCCACCCGCGACAGCGAGGCACGGCTGCGCCTCGCCCTCGAGATCGGCGGCATGGGCGCGTGGTCATGGGACCGCGCGCGCGGGACGATCGATCCCGATCCCCAGCTGCTCCGCCTGCACGGGATCGATCCCCCGCCGAGCGGCACGGCGGACGCCGACACCTTCATGGCGCGGGTCCATCCCGACGATCGCGCGGCGCTGACCGCGGCAGGCCATGATGCGGCCACCGAAGCGCGGCCGCTGCATCACGACTACCGCGTCGTGCTGCCCGGCAGCGGCGGCATCAGGTGGCTCACCACCCGCGCCCACCCCGTCACCAATGCCGAGGGCCAGGTCACGTCGCTGGTCGGGCTGACGCAGGACGTCACCGCGACCGTCGCCGCCCGCGAAGGGCTCGAGCGCGAGGCGGCCGCCCTGGGAAGCCTGGCCGAACACCGCGCCGTGGCGCTGGCCGAGACCGAGCAGAAGCTGGCCCAGGCCAGCAAGATGGAGGCGCTGGGGCGCCTGGCCGGCGGCATCGCGCACGACTTCAACAACGTGCTGCAGGCGGTCGAGGGAAGCGCCTCGCTGGCGCTGCGAAGCATCGAATCCGACCCGGAGACCGCGCGCCGCTTCCTGCGGCTCGCGTCCGATGCCTGCGCGCGCGGCGCCTCGGTCACGGACCGGCTGCTCGCCTTCGGCCGGCGCAGCCCGCTGCGCGCCAGCCCGATCGAGGCGGCGGCCCTGCTCGACGGCCTGGCCGACATGCTGCGCCCGACGCTGGGCCCGCGGATCGCGATCCGGGTGGAGTGCCGCCCCGGCCTGCCGCCGCTGCTCGCCGATCGCAACCGGCTCGAGGCCTCGCTGGTCAATCTCGCGAACAACGCCCGCGACGCAATGCCCGCCGGCGGCCGGCTGACGCTGGCGGCCGATCTCGCACCCGAGACGCCCGACCGCGCGCGCGCCGTGCGCCTGCGCGTGATCGACGAGGGCGAGGGGATGGCGCCGGAGATCCTCCAGCGCGTGACGGAGCCCTTTTTCACCACCAAGCCGGTGGGCCGCGGCACGGGGCTGGGCCTGGCGATGGCCCGCGGCTTCGCCGAACAATCGGGCGGAAGCCTCGGGATCGAGAGCGCTCCCGGCCGGGGAACCACGGTGACGCTCGTGCTTCCCGCCGCCGCGCAGGCCGCGACACCGGCCGCCACCGGCATGTCGGAGACCGCCGCGCGCTGGCCCGTGCCGGAGGCCACGGCCGCGATCCTGCTGGTAGAGGATCGGCCCGACCTGCGCACCATCCTGGCCCTCGAGCTGTCCGAGGACGGCCACAACATCTCCGCGGTGGAAGACGCCGGCTCGGCGCTCGCCCTGCTCGACGGCGGCTACCGGCCCGGGGTGATCGTGGCCGACCTGACGCTGTCGGGACAGCGGGACGGGCTCGAGCTGCTGGCACAGGCGCGGCTCCGGCGGCCCGGGCTGCCCGGCATCATCCTCACCGGGCACGTAACGGGCGGCGAGGTCGGGCGCCTGGCCAGGACCGAGCTCGAGGGTCCGTTCGCCATCCTGCGCAAGCCCGTCTCGGGCGAGATCCTGCGCGAGCGCGTGGCCCGCGTGCTGGCGCAGGCCGAGCACGCGGTGGCCGCGCCGGCAGCGCTTCCGGACTGAAGAAGGCCAGGGGCTCTGCCCCTGGACCCCGTTAAGGGCGGAGCCCTTAA
>CAXTVZ010000160.1:0-7672 GCA_964247685.1 uncultured Acetobacteraceae bacterium | reverse complement strand
GTTGACCGCCGGATCCACGGTGACGAAATTCGCGGTGACCCAGGCCGGGGCAGCGCCAACCGCTCCGGCCGGCGGCACCACGACAGCAAGCACCTACACGTTCGCGCAGCTGACCGCGGCAGTGGATGCTGAACTGGCGTCTGGCGCCAAGGCGGCGGCGATGGAATCGGGCGTGGCTGCGCTGTTCGCCAAATACATTGCCGCCAATCCCTCGGCCTGAGAGGCACACCATGCTCACCATCCTCATCGTCGTGCTGATCGTGCTGGCGCTTGGCGGTGGCGGCTACTCGTATCGCAGCGGGTATTATGGCGGCTCTGGCGGCACCGGCTTCAACGCCGTCGGCCTGCTGCCGATCCTGCTGGTTATCGTCGTGCTGTGGCTGCTGTTCGGCCGCGGCTACGTGTGACGCCATGCCGCGCTTCGCAAGCACGACCATTATCGGCGTCGGCGTGCTCCTTGCCGCTTTGGTCGGGCTGGCGACGCACGCAATCACCGACGCCGAGGTCGAGATGCTGCTCAGCTTCGCGGGCGTGGCGATTGTCGCCCCGCAGCACTTGTCCGATCCGGCAGTGATGCCGAAGCTTGCAGCCATCGAGGACACAGCTCACGAGCATACCGAGCAGATCGCCACGAATGGCGGCGTCATTGCCGACGTGCAGCGCAAAGTGACCGGCATCGGAAACACCATTGCGAGCAAGCTGCTGTGACACATCTCGGCTTCGTCGTGGTGGCCGTTCTGCTGCTGCTGGCGGCGTTTGCCTATCCAATTGGAGGCGCGTGATGGTGACCGAAGTGCTTGTCGGGCTCGGCATGCTGATCGCGTGCATCGTCGCCCTGATCTGGTTCGGCCGGCGCTCCGGCGTGGATGCCACCGAGGCCGGCGACGCCGCGCAGGACGAGGCAACACAGGCCAGCGTGATCGCCCGCCAGCAGGCAATGGCGCAGGCCGAGGCGGACGCGCCGCACGACCTGCCGACCGTCACGCATCGCCTGAACGACGGCGGGTTCTGATGCGCGCGCTGCTGTTGTGCGTGCTGCTCGGTGCCTGCGCCGCGCGGCCTGCGGTGCCGGTGTGTCCGGTGCTGATCACCTACAGCGCTGCCGACCAGAAGGCGCTGGCGGTAGAACTCCCGAATGACGGCCCGGTCACCCAGCGCGCGATGACCGATTACCTCGGCCTGCGCGACGCAGTGCGGGCCTGCGCGAAATCATCCTGACACTGGAGAACGAGCCATGACCACCACTACCACTGCCCCCGCGCTGACCGCCGTCGAGCAGACGCTGCTGGCAAGCCTGCCCGGCCTGATCGGCATGGCCTTCGCGGGCAAGCTGGCGCCGGTGAACCTCACCGTGCAGACTGGTCTCATCACCGCCAACACCGACGCTGCTGCCGAGGTCGCCGACCTGCAGGCCAAGCTCGACGGCTTCGAGGCCAGCAACCCGCTGCTCGCGGCGGCCATGTCGGCGTTCAAGCAGATCGCTTCGGTGCTTGGCCTGGCGCTGCCGAGCGAGGACGCGATCTTCGCGGGCGTGAAGGCGGCGGCCGGCGACGTGCTGAACGGCCTGAAGGCGCCGGCTGCCGCCTGATCCATGAAACGCTGTGGCGGCGCCCCGAAGAAGCTGACCGAGCAGGACGTGCGCGAGATCCGTGAGGCTTTGCGGAACCCGTATCACGGCATCGGTCGCGTCCTGGGGCGTCGCTACGGCGTCGGTGACTGCACCATCAGCATGATCCGCCACGGGTTCGCCTGGAAAACTCTCGATCACAAGCAGGAGCCGGGCTGATGGGCGTCATCTTCAACTTTAACTGGGGCTACCTCGCGACGCCCGGCAACACCAACACCAACACGGTCGGCTGGCTGGCGGACAAGGCGGCGACCGGATCGCCCTACCAGCGCATGTCCGCGATGCTTGCACAGCTGCGCGCGGTGCCGTTCGCTGCCGTGCTGCTGCCGCCATCGACCAAGGGCGCGGCCGGACCGTTCTCCGGCGGCTACGATTTGCGCGATCCCTACGACGTCGGCAGCAAGGACCAGTGCGGCGAAGTGGCGACCGCGTTCGGCACAGCCGAGCAGCTGCGCCAGCTCGTCGCCATTGCCCATCGCTACGAGATGGGGGTCTATATCGACCTCGTGCTGCATCAGTATGATGGCGGCACGGCAGAGGGCGTCTACACCTCTCCCGGCTCCGGTGCCCCCGGCCGCTGGCCGAAGCACACGACCTGCTTCAACAGCGAGGATGTGCCGGGCGGGGTGCCGGGCGACAGCGTGCCGAACGAGGCGGGCAATTTCGGCTTCGGCCAGCGCCCCTCCTATCAGAACGCGACGCCGCCCGGGTACATGTGGCAGGGCGCCATCGCGAACGCGCAGTGGCTGGTCAAGACCCTCGGCACCGACGGGATGCGGATTGACGACGCCAAGGGCACCAACGCCGACATCGTCTACGACCTCACCACCGCGCCCGGCCTGACCGATCAGGAGGTGTTCTGGGAATATTACGACGGCAATCTGCAAGCCATCGCGGCCTATGCCGCCTCACAGAAGTGGCGCGGCGCGGCGCTGGATTTTACGACGAAGTTCAACCTCGGCAACATCGCGAACAACAACTCGCGCGTGTGGATGGGACAGCTCGCCAATATCGGCTGGTGCATAGTCGATGCGGCCAACTGCATCACCTGGGCGGAGTCCAAGGACACCGATACCTCGCCTGGCGAGCAGACGATCTGGAACAAGATTTTCGTCTACGCCGTGCTGATGACGTTCCCCGGCTACCCGATGGTCTATGCGCGCGACTACCTGACCGGGCCGCAGTGCTATGGCCTGGGTGCCGAGATCGACAACTTGGTCTGGATCCACGAGAAGCTGGCACAGGGCGAATTTGTCGTCCGGCTCGACACCGACTTTCAAGTGTTCGCGCATGAGCGGCTTGGCTTCGGTGACGCTCCAGGCTGCACATGCTTCTTCAACAACGATCAGTATTCCGCGCACACGGTCACGATCCATACCAAGTGGGGGCCGGACTTCCGGCTGCACAACTACGCCTTTTGCGGCTCTGTCGATGATGTCTGGACGGACGAGAACGGTCTCCTCACCGTCTCCGTGCAGGCGAACGACAACGGCGAGAACTTCCTGATCTACGGGCCGCCCGGCCTGAGCGGCGGCTTCGACACCACGCCGCAAGAGACCAACCAGACGTTCTTTGGCGCCTCCGACCTCGACATCGGCCCGATCGTCACCGGCACGCTGCAAGTCGGCCGCATCTGGTGCGCAGCCGGCACCTGGCTGTCATCGACGCTGACAATCGACGACGCGTCCTGGGGCAACAGCGCGGATCTCGCGGTGCACATCACCGACGACGAGGGTTTCCTGGTGATGATGCCATACGACGACCAGGGCGATGCCACACAGGGCCACACCACGAAGGCGAAGCTCTCGGGCTGGCACAGCATCAGCATCGTGGCCGTGGGCATGCCCGAGGGCGGCACGCCGTTCAGCCTGCGTGCGACCTATACCGGCGCACCATACGAGGCGGCAACATGAGTGAGCAGAGCTGGGCCGAGCGCGGCGCGACGCCTGCCGAGATCATGGACGACCTCAAGGTGGTGTCTGAAGCCGTGAGCGACGTGCAGGGCATGCCGGTCGAGAGCGACGTGATCCTGCCGCCAGTCGAGCATCGCCATCGCCTGCTGCGCATCATGCCCGCGCCCGGGGCGCGCAACCGCCACGAGCGCCGCAAGGCGGCAAGGCGCAAGGCGTGAAGCTCGCCCGCCGCGCCCTGCTGGCAGGGACAAGCGCGCTCGCCCTTGTCGCCCCCCTGCGCGGCCGCGCTGCGGCGCCTGTGGCGGCGGTGCCGCCTGGGATCTTCACCCGGTCCTACAACAACCGCCGGACCTGCCACTGGCCCAACGAGACGATCCTGACGCCCGCGCTGGTCAAGCAGCGCGGCATGGTGCTCACGCGCACCTACCCGCTCTATGGCGACGCACGCGGCACCGAGGGGCAGCCCCTCGTCATCCCCGCCGCGATCAACGGCACCGCGCACCACATCCTGCTGGCCGCCACCATGGCGGACTGGGTGCAGGGCTTCGACGCGCTGACGGGTGACGAGCTGTGGAAGGTCTCGGTCGGCCAGGCCATCAACAACACCCGCGCCATGGACATGTGGCTGATAAATCAGCATTTCGGGGTGCTGAGCACGATGGTCGCGAGCCCGACCACGGGCATGACCTACGGGTGCGCGATGAGCTCGCCCACCAGCAGCTTCGCGGACGCGCAGTTCTTCCTGTTCGAGATCGACCCGGCGACCGGCCAGCCCGTGCGCGCGGCGCTCAACATCTCGGCGGCGACCTACCAGCCTCCGGGCGGCCTGCCGCTCCAAAAGTTCACGGCCGCCGTTCGCAAGCAGCGGTGCGGCCTGGCACTCAGCGACGACGGCAAGACGGTCTATGTCTGCACGGGCAGCTTCCTTGAGTCGGCCTCGACCAACCGCGGCTGGGTGATCGCGTGCGACGTGAGCGCCGCCGCCATGAGCATCGCGGCGAGCTTCACCACCACGGTGACCGGCTCGGGCGCGGGGATCTGGATGGGCTCCGAGGCGCCGGTCATCGAGCCGGTGCATGGCGACGTCATGGTGGTCACGGGCAACGGCGACTTCGACGGGGTGCATGAGTGGGGCGAGAGCCTGCTGCGCCTGCGCTACACGCCCGGCACGGCGGCCTCGATCGTCGAGGACGACCACTCGACTCCATTTACCGACACGGCGCGGGTGGGGGGCGAGGCGGCGGCGACGCTCTGCTGCCTGAGCTCGATCCCGAACGCGCTGGCGGTGCGCGACGCTGCCGATGCCCTGCCCGTCAACGCGATGGGGATGCGCAACCAGGTGGTCGCCCACAACAGCGCCCCCGCACCGACGAACATGCTGAGCAGCGCCGACGAGGACCTGGGCGCGGCGGGGTCGGTCTATATCTGGGCGCAGGAGTCCAAGCTCGAATACAATCTGGACTTGTATGCGGGTAAGGACGGCATCGGGCTCGTGGTCGATGCCGACGGCATGAACGGCGCGGCGCTGGCGGACTTCGCGCCTGACCGCATCCAGCAGCACGTCTATGCGAACTTCGTCACGCCGCCGTTCTGGCTGAGCTACTACGACCCCGCCTCGCCCACGCCCACCGACCAGAGCACCATCCCGACCGTCTATGCAGGGCGCACGCATCACGTGCATGCACACCCGGCGTTCTTCATGTGCCCAACGAACGGACCCGTGATCTTCGTCATGGGTGAGAACGGCAACCTGAGGCTTTTCGGCCTGAGCAACGACGGGCCGCAGATCAAGCAGACCTACCTCGGTTGCTCGGTGGCCTTCGCCTCGCCTGACGCGGCGGTGGTCGCAGGGCAGGACTACGGCGGCATGCCAGGCGGCAACCTGTGGATCACGAGCAACAATGGTGCGGACGCGCTGGTGCACGTCCTGTATCCGTTCGGCGATGCCAACGAGACGGTCACCCGAGGCATCTACGCGATCTTCGATGCGTCGAACCTCGGCAAGTTCGCGGACGGATCGGGCGAGATCGTGTTGCTCTGGACCTCGCTGCAGACCGACGTGGTGTTCATGCACGACAAGTTCTGCGAGGGCAGCACGTGGAACGGATCGACCTACGCACCGAGCTACGATGGCTGCATCAGGCAGTGGGGCCTCACCCCTGAAGCATGAGGCCCCGTCCCTGCCTGCCAAGCCGAGCCAAGCCGTGCCAGGCTGTGCCAAGCCAAGCCATGCCGTGCCTCGCCCACCAACCATGCGGGAGCATGTGGGGGCGCCAGCTTGCCCACAGCGCCCGATAATCGCAATCATCGCTGAACCTCTGAGGACCGCACCATGAAGCTCGCAACCTCGACTGCCTCGACCATGCTCGCGGCCTTGAACGCTCTTTTCAATAACGGAACGTTGGTGGTGACCGGCGGCACCGAGCCGACCACGCCCGAGACGGCGGAGAGCGGTGACACCGTCCTGTTCACCATGCAGTTCAGCTCGACCGCCTTCGGCACGCCCGGCTTCACCAACCCGGACGAGCTCGCCACCGCCGCGTTCGTCAGCAGCACGGTGAGCCCGACCAATGCAGGCACGGCGAGCTTCGCGCGAGCCTTCGCCTCGAACGGCACGACGGTGCTGGCCGACTACACTGTGGGCGTGAGCGGCTCGGGCGCGGACATCATTATCGGCAGCACCACCATCACCGTCGGCACCAACGACACGGTGAGCAGCTTCGTGCACGAGATCCCCGCCTACTGATCGGTGCTGCGGCGCCGCGCTGACGAGGACGAGGCATGGCGGGCACCCTGACAATCACGTCGGCCTCGGGCGTGCTCGGCAACACCTATGTCTCGGTGACTTTCGTCCAGGCTGCCTTTACTTCGGACCAGACGATCAAGGCCTATATCGACGGCGGTTATGTCGGAACCGTCACGGACAGCGAAGCAAACGGCACCTACAACGACACGATAAGCACCGCCAACGGGACTACGCCGCTCACCGCTGGCACGCACACGATCTACGTCTATACAAACACCAACCCGCAGATCAATTCGAACACCTTCAGCTTCACGGTCGCGGGTACGGCGGACACTGCAACCGGCGTCGGCCTTGCAGCACCAGCGGCAGCAGGCGTGGCGTCCCAGGCAGCCTCGGCGGACACGGCCTCGGGTGGCGGCACCGCGGCTCCCGCAGCAGCAGGCGTCGGCAGCGCAGCGGACCCGGCAGCGGGAGCCAGCGCGGGCGCTCCGGGTGCGGCAGGCACCGCGAGCATCGCAGACACGGCAGCAGGCACCGCCGCCGCACTTCCGGGCGCGGGCGGCGCCGCGAGCTCTACAGACCCCGCGAGTGGAACCGGCGCAGGCGCTCCGGGCACGGCAGGCGTCGCCAGCGGCACGGACGCGGCGGCAGGAACCGTTGCGGCAGCACCGGGTGCCACGGGCACCGCCGCCTCGATCGATCCAGCAAGTGGATCCGGGCTCGAGCCTGTGGTTGCGGCGGGTCAGGCGGGTGCCATTGATCCGGTCACGGGCACGGGCGCGGTTGGGCCTGCCGCCTCAGGGATGGCACAGGCCTCTGACCCTGCCTCAGGAGCGGCCGCAGCCTTGCCTGCAGCGGCAGGCGCCGCCTCGCAGGGGCAGGGCGCAGTCGGCGCGGGCATCGCGGCACCAGCGGCCTCGGGTGTGGCAGGCGCACGGGATCCTGCGACGGGTGCGGGCCTTGCCGCTCCGGGTGCCGCTGGCCTCGTCCAGGCGTTCGACCCGGCCAGCGGTGCGGCGGTGGTTGCTCCTGCTGAAGCGGGCGCGGCGCAGGCGGCGGACCCGAGCTCGGGTGCCGCAGCCGCGCAGCCAGGCGCGACGGGAACAGCGTCAGATACAGCAGGTACGACCGGCACCGGCACTGCGGCACCGGCAGCAAGCGGCACCGCAAGCGAGACAGACCAAGCGCAGGGCGGTGGCCGCACCAGCCCCGCGGCCGGCGGCGTAGGGCATAGCAGCGATCCGGCGACTGGCGGCGGGATAGGTGCTCCTGCGGGCGCCGGTATTGCCGCGCTGTCAGATCCAGCCGCTGGAAGTGGGGTTCTGGAGGTTGGCGCCTCGGGCGTCATCACCAACACGCTCGCCGCGCCGCCGGTCGAATACACGC
>CAXTVZ010000159.1:0-7771 GCA_964247685.1 uncultured Acetobacteraceae bacterium | reverse complement strand
ACCAGCAACAGCCGCAGCCCGTTATCCTTGAGCACCTTGAGCGTGTCGCGCGGCACGTTCGCCTTGGCGTTGCACGACCAGGTCACACCCATCTTGCCGAGCAGCTTCGCGATCGCTTCGGCGCGCGGAAGGTCGTCGGTAAAGGTGTCGTCGTCGAAGAAGATTTCCCGCACCTGCGGGAAGTTCTTCTGGATGTAGGCGATCTCGGCGGCCACGTGCGCGGGGCTGCGCGTGCGGTAGCGATGCCCGCCCACGGTCTGTGGCCAGAGGCAGAAGGTGCAGCGGCTCTTGCAGCCGCGGCCGGTGTAGATCGAGACATACGGGTGCTGCAGGTAGCCGATGAAATAGTCCTCGATCCGCAGGTTCCGCTTGTACACCTCGGAGACGAACGGCAGCTGGTCCATGTCCTCCAGCACCGCGCGCTCGCGATTGGCCGTGAGCGTGCCATCCGCATTGCGGAAGGTGATGCCATCGACGTCGGCGAAGTCGCGACCTTCGGCGACCTCCTTGATCGTGAAGTCGAACTCGTTGCGCGCGACGAAATCAACCGCGGGCGCCCCCGCCATGCTCTCGTTCGGCTGCACGGCGACCTTCGCCCCCACCAGGCCGATCTTCAAACGCGGATTGGCGTCGCGCAGGGTCTGCGCCACCTCCGCATCCTTCGCAAACGAGGGCGTGGAGGTGTGGATCACCACCAGGTCCGACGTCTTCGCGGCCTCGACCACGCGATCCATGCCGATCCGCGCGGGCGGCGCGTCGATCAGCACGCTGTCGGGCACCAGAGCGGCGGGCTGGGCGAGCCAGGTCGGAAACCAGAACGACTTGATCTCGCGCCGGGCCTGGTAGCGCGAGCCGGCGCCGCCGTCGAAGCCGTCGAAGGTCGGCGGCTGCAGGAACAGGGTCTTCATCATGGTCTTGTCCTCAGGGCGTCGAGAGCCAGCCGGGGGCGCGAAGCGGTCCGGGGCGGCGACGCCAGGTTCCTTTGCGGAGAGATATGCAGCGTCTGGCCGCGCCACGCCACCTTGCCGCCGGCATGGCTCGCCACGATCACGGCGAGCGACATCACGTCGCGCAGCGGCAGCAGCCAGAACGGGGTGAACGGCGCGCCGCACAGGCGCCGCTCGAGATCGCGCGCGATCACCGTGCGCGCCAACCAGACCGCCGCCAGCAGCGCCAGCGACCAGACCGCGAGGCCGGCCGTCGCCGCCGCGATCAGCGACCAGGCGAGCGGCGCCTGGATCACCGACATCGGGTAGCCGATCGGCGCCTGTCCGCGCACCGTGCGGCCCCAGCGGAGCTCGTGGCGGTAGAGCTCACCGAGGCTCTCCTCCACCACGCTGGTCGCCGGGATCGAGCCGGCCAGGGCCACGCGCAGGCCCAACGCCCGCACGCGACGTCCCAGCACCGCGTCGTCGGCGAGATGCGGCGAGAGCGACGCGAACCCGCCCACCGCCGCGAGCGTCGGGCGCCGGATCGCCATCACCGCGCCGAGGCAATCCTCGCGACCCAGCGCACGGCCCAGCAGCGCGCCGGGCAGGAAGGCCTGGTTGATGCCGGCCGCCCCCAGCAGGCGCGAGATGCTGCGCGAGGCGGGACGTCCCGTGTAGAGCGTGGTGGTCAGGCCGATCGCGGGGTCGGCCAGCGGCCCCACCACCGAGCTCAGCATGTCGGGTGCCGCGTGGATGTCGGCATCCGAGATCACCAGGATCTCGTGCCTGGCATGCGGCAGCATGTTGATGAGGTTGTCGACCTTGCGGTTGGGACCGTGGCAGGCGGGGTCGATCACCAGCGTCATGTCGACCGCCGGGAAGCGCGCACGAAGCCGCTCGAACACGGTCACCGCCGCATCGCCCGCGCGATGGACGCCGAACACGATCTGCATCGGCGCGTAGGCCTGCTCGCAGAAGCTCGCCAGCGCCTCTTCCAGCATCGGCTCGTCGCCATGCAGCGGCTTGAGCACGCTCACGGCAACCGGCGGCGCTCCAACCGCGACAGGCGCGGGCGCACGCAGGAAGCGCCGGAGCAGGGCCGCGGCGACGCCTGCCTGCGCGGTCCCGGCGAACGCCAGCCCCGCCGCGATCACCGGCAACAAGCCTGTTCCGATCAGCGCCATTCCAGCCGCACCCCGTGCCTCAGCTGCCGGACAGCGAAGCGGTCTTGCGCTGCAGCGTCTGCTCGAGGCCTGCCGCCCCGCCCTGAGCGAAGGCGGCTCGGAAGTCGGAGCGGTTCACCGCGACGCGGCTCATGGTCCCGTCGAGCAGCACGTCCACCGCCTTGTAGCTGCCGCCGGTGTTGCGCATGACGTAGTCGATCCGTGTGGGCGAGCCGCCGGACGGGTTGATGCTGGTCTGGACGATCACATCCGAGCCGCTCTGTCGGGTCGCGGGCGAGACGCTGAACGTGTCGCTGCCGGTGCCGAAATTCGAGACGTAGTTCGCCAGCGTGTAGGCGCGGAACGTGGCCAGCAGCTTCTGCTTCTCGGCGGGATCGATCGTGGCGTAGCGCAGGCCCACGGAGTTCTTCAGGATGGTCTCGAGGTCGAAGGCCTGATCGATCGCCGGCGCGATGATCGCCTCCTTGGCGGCGAAATTGCCGCTCGAATGCTCCATCGCCGTCAAACTCTTCTGCAATCCCTCGATCGAGGCGGTGGCGCCGCTATCCGCCAGTGCCATGGCCGGGACCGCAAACGACGCCAGCAGGGCGAGCACAAGACGCTTCATCCGAAATCCCTTTCCTTCATCCCCTCTCCACGCCCGTGCGTCGGAAAGGTTCGTCAGGTCCGGCCCGGCACCGGTGCGAGCTGCGCGCGCGAGGCCACGACCTTGCCGGCGGCGAGCGCCCCCATGGCGGCGGCCACGATGCTCCGCGGGTCGAGCCCTGCGTCGCGGATCTGGTTCGGATGGCTCTCATGGTCAATGAACCGGTCCGGCAGCGTCATCGGCCGCACCCGGATCCCGTCCAGCAGCCCCGCATGCGCGAGGAAATGCATGACCGTCGCCCCGAACCCGCCGATTGCGCCCTCTTCCACCGTCAGCAGCACCTCGTGGGTGGAGGCCAGGCGGCGGACCAGCGCCTCGTCCAGCGGCTTGGCGAACCGCGCATCGGCGACCGTCACCGAGAGCCCCCGAGTCGCGAGCTCGTCGGCGGCCGCCAGGCAGTCCGCGAGCCGCGTGCCCAGCGACAGGATCGCCACCGTGGTGCCCTCCCGCAGCACGCGGCCACGGCCGATCGGCAGCACCTCGCCCTTCGCCGGAAGCTCCACGCCGGTGCCGTTTCCACGCGGGTAGCGCACCGCGGACGGCCCGTCGTCATAGGCCGCCGCAGTCGCCACCATATGCACCAGCTCGGCCTCGTCCGCCGGCGCCATCACCACGAAGCCCGGCAGCGGGAGGAGGTAATTCAGGTCGAACGAGCCCGCGTGCGTGGCGCCGTCCGCGCCCACCAGTCCGGCCCGGTCGATCGCGAACCGCACCGGCAGGTTCTGCAGTGCCACGTCGTGCACCACCTGGTCGTAGGCCCGCTGCAGGAAGGTCGAGTAGATCGCGCAGAACGGTCGCATGCCCTCGGCCGCGAGCCCGGCGGCGAAGGTCACCGCGTGCTGCTCGGCGATGCCCACGTCGAACAGACGCTCGGGAAAGCGCTTGGCGAAGCGGTCGAGCCCGGTGCCGGTCGGCATCGCCGCGGTGATCGCGACGATCGTCGGATCGGCCTCGGCGGCCGCGATCAGGCTCGCGGCGAACACGCCCGTGTAGGAGGGCGGACCCTTCGGCGCCACCATCTGCTCGCCGGTGACCAGGTTGAACTTGGCCGTGACCGCATGGAGCTTGTCGGCGGCGGCTTCCGCGGGCGCGTAGCCGCGGCCCTTCTGGGTGATCACGTGCAGCAGCACCGGCTCGCCGCCATCCTGCTCGCGCAGGTTGCGCAGCACCGGCATCAGGTGGTCGAGATTGTGCCCGTCGATCGGGCCCACGTAGTAGAAGCCCAGCTCCTCGAACAGCGTGCCGCCGCCGGCGATCATGCCGCGGGCGTATTCCTCGGCGCGCTTGGCGGTGCGCTCCACGCGGCCGGGCAGGCGCTTGGCCAGCTTGAAGCCGAGCTCGCGCATCGACAGAAACTTTCGGCTGCTCATCAGCCGCGTGAGGTAGGCGCTCATCGCCCCGGTGGGCGGCGAGATCGACATCTCGTTGTCGTTCAGGATCACCAGCAGGCGGCCGGCGCCGCGCTCCATGGCGCCGGCGTTGTTCATCGCCTCGTAGGCCATACCGGCGGAGATCGCGCCGTCGCCGATCACGGCGATCACGTTACGCCCTTCCTCGCCGCGGAGGTTGTGGGCCACCGCCATGCCGAGGCCTGCCGAGATCGAGGTCGACGAATGCGCGGCGCCGAACGGGTCGAACGCGCTCTCGGCGCGACGCGTGAAGCCGGACAACCCGCCGCCCTGGCGGAGCGTGCGGATCCGGTCACGCCGGCCGGTCAGGATCTTGTGCGGATAGGCCTGGTGACCGACGTCCCAGATCAGCCGGTCGTCGGGCGTGTCGAACACCGCGTGCAGGGCCACGGTAAGCTCCACCACGCCCAGCGAGGCGCCCAGATGCCCGCCGGTGACCGACACCGCGTCCACGAGTTCGGCGCGCAACTCGTCCGCCACCTGCTTGAGCTGATCCACCGACAGGTTCCGGAGATCCGTCGGATACGTCACCCGGTCGAGAAGCGGGGTGCCGCGCCTGCCCGTGGATTCCATGCCTGTCCCCCTCGATAACCAATTCTTGCCGACTATGGGCGCCGCCGGCCGTTCGACCAACGCCACGCACCGACATCCGCACGACGCGTTCAACTCCGTCCGGCACCCTCGTCGTGCCGTAAACCCGGCGTCGGCGGCGTTGAGACGGAGCGGTCGGGCCGTGCGAGCGGCGTGCGACCTGGCCCCTTGACGACCCGCCCTCACAGTTGGGGTATCGACACGGGACAACGAACATAAGCCCCCTGCGGCAGGCACGCCATAGCGGGCCACCTCCTTGTGGCAAACCGGCAACAGAGAAGCCCGGGGGGTGTGCGTCAGCGCGGTGACGGTTGTAAACTTCACCCCGAGCACTTTCGATATACCCACTCGAGCCGGGTCTTCCCCCAACGCACTTTCCGGGGAATACATCCCATCCTCTTCCGCTTCCCACGCGGGAGTTCATCCGCGCGGCCCTCGGGCTCAGGAGTTACGACGTGGCAGTTCCGATATTGCAGGTGGTCAAGGTGGGTGCCTACGTGGTCAAGCAGCATCTGCTGGGCCGGAAACGCTACCCGCTCGTGCTGATGCTGGA
Source organism: uncultured Acetobacteraceae bacterium (assembly GCA_964247685.1). Taxonomy (GTDB): domain Bacteria; phylum Pseudomonadota; class Alphaproteobacteria; order Acetobacterales; family Acetobacteraceae; genus CAXTPV01. The sequence continues at coordinate 2,459 of CAXTVZ010000159.1, read as the reverse complement.
GCCGCTGCTCCGCTGCAATCTCGCCTGCAACGGCTGCGGCAAGATCGACTATCCGGATCCGATCCTCAACCAGCGCCTCTCGGTCGCCGAGTGCATGGAAGCGGTCGAGGAATGCGGCGCGCCGGTGGTGGCGATCGCCGGCGGCGAGCCGCTGCTCCACCGCGACATGCCCGAGATCGTGGGCAAGATCCTGGCGAAGAAGAAGTTCGTCTACCTCTGCACCAACGCGCTTCTCCTCGAGAAGAAGCTCGACGACTACAAGCCCAACCCGTACTTCTCGTTCGACGTCCATCTCGACGGCGACAAGGAGACGCACGACCACGCGGTCAGCCAGGAAGGCACCTACGACCGCGCGGTCGCCGCCATCAAGAAGGCCAAGGCGCGCGGCTTCCGGGTGTCGATCAACTGCACGCTGTTCGACGGCGCGGACGCCGAGAGCACCTCGCGCTTCTTCGACGACGTGATGGCCATGGGCGTGGACGGCATCATGACGTCGCCCGGCTACGCCTACGAGCGCGCCCCCGACCAGCAGCACTTCCTGTCGCGCCAGAAGACCCGCGAGCTGTTCCGCGACATCTTCCGCTACGGCCGCGAGCGCGGCTCGAAGTGGAAGTTCACCCAGTCGCCGCTGTTCATGAACTTCCTCACCGGCAACGAGACCTACAACTGCACGCCGTGGGGCAAGCCGCTCCGCACCGTGTTCGGCTGGCAGCGCCCCTGCTACCTGCTCGGCGAGGGCTACGCGCCGTCGTTCAAGGCGCTGATGGAAGAGACCGACTGGGACGCCTACGGCACCGGCAACTACGAGAAATGCGCCAACTGCATGGTGCATTCGGGCTACGAATCGACCGCCGTGATGGACGCCGTGGCCCATCCGCTGAAGACCATGAAGGTGGCGCTGCGCGGCCCCGAGCTCGACAAGCCGATGGCGCCCGACCTGCGACTCGACCGCCAGCGCCCGGCCGAGTTCACCTTCAACGCCCACGTCCAGGCCAAGCTCGACGAGATTGCGGCCAAGAAGGGAGCGACCCGGGAAGGTGCGCGCCCACGGGTGGAAATCCGCCGCAACGCCGAGCCGGCCGCGTCGCCGGTCGACGCCGCCGAGTAACCGCCGGCAGGCGCGGGCCGGGGAAGCTGCTAGCGTAGGGCAGCCATGAGCCTCGCCGCCGCCTGCCTCGTCATCTTCGTGCTCATCCTCCTCAACGGCGTGTTCGCCATGGGGGAGATGGCGCTGGTCTCCGCGCGCCCCGCCCGCCTCGCCGATCTCGAGGAGCGCGGCGTCCGCGGGGCCGGTCGTGCCCGCAAGCTCGCGGCCGACCCGCAGCGCTTCCTGCCCACCGTCCAGGTCGGCATCACGCTGGTCAGCGTGCTCGAAGGCAGCTTCGGCGGCGCGGCTCTCGCCGGGCGGCTGGGGCCGGTGCTGGCGCGCATCCCCTTCCTCAAGCCCTTCGCGGGCGAGCTCGCCTTCGCGATCGTTGTCATCGCCATCACCTTCGGCATGCTGGTGCTGGGCGAGCTCGTGCCCAAGCAGCTCGCACTCACCCGCCCCGAACGCATCGCCATCCGGCTGTCGACGCTGCTGGGCGCGCTCAGCCGAGTCGCAGGCCCGATCGTCTGGGTGCTCGGCGGCGCGTCCGGCCTGGTGCTGCGGCTGGTGGGCGCGGGCAAGCTCGCGCGCGAGGCGGTCACCGAGGAGGAGCTCCGCGCCCTGCTCGCCGAGAGCGCGCGCGTGGGCGTGGTCGAGCGCGAGGAGCGCGACATGATCGAGCGCCTCCTGCGGCTGGCCGACAAATCCGTCCGCGCCATCATGACCCCGCGAAACGAGCTGGTCTGGGTGGACCGCCGCGCCGGGCGCACCGAAATCGTCGCGGCACTTCGCGGCGCCGGCCATTCCCGCCTGGTGGTGTGCGACGGCGGACCCGACAACCCGGTGGGCGTGCTCCGCGTGCAGGACGTGCTCGATGCGATCCTCGGCGGCGACAGCGTCTCGATCGGCGCGCTCCTGCGCAAGCCGATGGTCCTGCCCGACTCGATCAGCGCGCTCGACACGCTCGAGCGCATCCGCGCCGACCAGCTCGGCCTGGCCCTGGTGCTCGACGAATACGGCTCGTTCGAGGGGATCGTGACGCCCGCCGACGTGATGTCGGCGATCGTGGTCGACGTGTTCGAGCCGCCGCCCGGCGAGACCGCGGAGGAAGGGCTGCCCGCCGAGATCACGCTCGACGGCATGACGCCGGTGGACGAGGTGAAGGAGCGGTTGCGCCTGCCGGAGCTGCCGGCGGCGGGGTCGTACCACACGCTGGCCGGTCTGGTGCTCGCGCTGCTGCGGCGGGTGCCGGAGACGGGAGATCAGGTGGTGTTCGCGGGGTGGCTGTTCGAGGTGCTGGCGGTCGACGGGCGAAGGGTGGATCGGGTGCGGGCGAGCCGGCAGACGCTCGCGGAGGGGTGAAGGAAGGCCA
>CAXTVZ010000158.1:3568-7811 GCA_964247685.1 uncultured Acetobacteraceae bacterium | reverse complement strand
TGACACCCTGATCGTAGCCGAACAACGCGCCCGACAGCAGGATGACAGCCAGAACTACGGCAAGCCACGGCGTCATGGAGTTGCCGGCGAGCAAGGCGCCGGGCGCGGTCGCATGGTCCTGTTTGAGGTTCATGCGCCGGACGCCTGTCGGATCGCCCATATTGCGACCCGGCTCGGCTGCCATTGCCAGGATCGAGTAGTGGGAGCCGGAGAAATGAGATTATGAGACATCGGTCAGTATAGGCGCATTTACGCCAACGGCAGTCGATATTTGTCATCCTATCCCGAGCCATCGCGACCAGCCATGCACGTCGCGAACTTTGGAGCCGGTTGACCTGAACGTTCGCTTCTTGATGCGATGTTCTCCAAAGCCGACAGGCCGCTTTCGGCCAAAACATGCAGTTACCGGATCCTGCCAGCCCGTTCGTCAACCATGATGCCGTGCGGAGCTTGCTGCCCCATCGCAGATCGGCCTTCATATCGTCCACAGCCAGGAGCGATGCGTGTCGCAGAAGGTCATCGGTCTCATCGGCGGAATGAGCTGGGAAAGCTCAGCCGAATACTACCGCATCATCAACCAGACTGTTCGGGCCCGTCTTGGCGGCTTGTGCTCGGCCCGCTGTCTCATGTGGTCCTTCGATTTCGGTGAAATCGAGGCCTTGCAGCATGCCGGACGCTGGGACGACGCCGCTGCCGAGATGATCACGGCCGCTCGACGCCTTGAGCGTGGCGGCGCCGACTTCGTGCTGATCTGCACCAACACCATGCACCGCATGGCCGATCAGGTGCAGGCCGCGATCGGCCTGCCGCTGCTGCATATTGCCGACCCGACCGCTGAGCGGATCAAGAGGGCTGGCCTGACGACGGTCGGCCTGCTTGGAACCGCCTTCACCATGGAGCAGAACTTCTACAAGGGACGGCTTGCGGAACGGCATGGGCTGAAGGTCCTGGTGCCTGGTGACAACGACCGCGCCCTCGTGCACCGGGTGATCTACGAGGAACTGGTCCGGGGCCGGGTTGAGCCTGCTTCCCGCCAGGCCTACCGCGCGGTGATCGCCCGCCTGGTGACGCGCGGCGCGGAGGCCGTCATCCTTGGCTGCACGGAAATCATGCTGCTGGTGCAGCCGGAGGATTGCGACGTGCCGCTCTTCGACACGACAGCTCTCCACGCCGAGGCAGCCGTCGACCTGGCCATCGCGCAGCCCTGAGAGGCCTCGATATCTTCGCTAGTGGGCATCGTTCGAGACGTCAATGCTGGCGGTCCGGATGGGTCGGACCGGCGGTGGCAAGGCCAAAGCCGCCATGCCGGTGGCGAGCCCAGCGCAACCTGGCGTCCCGGCACGTCGACAAACGGGGTCTGGGGCCAAGGCCCCAGCGGGGTCCAGGGGCAGCGCCCCTGGCCTTGACGCCCCCGCCATTCCCCCCTTCCTAAACCCCATGGCCCGACACCACGCATCCTTCGCCTTCATCCTGGCCACGATCGCGCTCGACGCGCTGAGCTTCGCGATCATCGTGCCCGTGGTGCCCGCGATGATCATGCAGATCGGCCATGTGCAACATGCCGCGGCCTCGCTCTGGCTGGGGGTGATCTTCTCCGCCTTCGCCTTCTCGCAGTTCCTGTGCGCGCCGATCGCGGGCGGGCTGAGCGACCGGTTCGGGCGGCGTCCGGTGCTGCTGATCAGCCAGGCGGCGCTGGCGGTGAACGCCCTGTGCTGGGTGTGGGTCCCGAGCCTGCCGTGGCTGCTGGCGCTGCGGGTGGTGGCGGGCGCGCTCGCCGGCAACATCAGCGCGGCCAACGCCTATGTCGGCGACGTGACGCCGCCCGAGCGCCGCGCGCGCTCGTTCGGGCTGGTGGGCGCGATGTACGGGCTCGGCTTCGTGGCGGGGCCGGGGCTCGGCGGGTGGCTGGGCGGGATCTCGCTGCGGCTGCCGTTCCTGGTGGCGTCCGGCCTGATCACGCTCAACTTCCTCTACGGCCTGCTGGTGCTGCCCGAGAGCCTGCCGCTCGAGCGCCGCCGTCCGTTCACCTGGGCGCGGGCGAACGCGGCGGGGTCGCTGCGACTGTTCGCGGAGAACGCCTGGACGGGGCGTCTCGGCATCGCCTGGGCCTGCGTCTGGGTGGCGCTGGGCGCGCAGCAGACCAGCTTCATCCTGTCGAACCAGATGCGGTTCGGCTGGACGATCGGGCAGAACGGGCTGGTGCTGGCGATCGGCGGCATGGCGCAGGCGGTGGTGCAGGGGGTGCTGATCGGCCGGATCACGCAACGGTTCGGGCCGCGACGCACGGCGGCGATCGGCTTCACCTTCGCGGTCGCGGGCTACGCCGCCTATGCGGTGGCGAGCCGCCCGTGGATGATGCTGGCGGGGCTGTTCCTGCTGGCGTTCGGCGCGCTCGCCGGCCCGTCGATCCAGGGGATGCTGTCGATCGCCGCCGGCCCCAGGCGGCAGGGCGAGACGCAGGGCGCGCTTTCCTCGCTGCAGGGGCTGAGCATGGTGGTGGGGCCGCCTCTCACCGGGATCGCCTTTGCCTGGGCGACCCGGCCGGGCCACGCGCTGCACCTGCCGGGACTGCCGTTCGCGCTCGCGGCGCTGCTCTGTGCCGCGGCGCTGGCTGCGGTGGTGTCGCTGCCGGAGCCCGAACGGCTGCGGCAACCGGACGGCGCCGCGGCGCTCGACGCGCCGGCGGCGTGACGGCCGCCCGCATCAGCCGCCCACAAGCACCACGATCTTCCCGCCCGCCCGGTTCTCCTCCATGCAGCGATGCGCCTCGGCGATGTCGTCGAGCCGGAACACGGGGCCCGCCGCCACGTGCAGGCGCCCGTCGGCCACCTGCGCCAGCAGGTCGTCGAGCGGGGTCTGCATGAACTCCGCGACGCCGCCGCTGTAGATGGTCAGGCCGACCGTGCTGGGGATCACCTCCATCGGGCTGAAATCGGGGAACGACCACGTGTTGCCGACCATGCCGGTCATGCAGACGAGGCCGCCCGGCGCGGCACAGCGGAGCGAGTCGGCGAGCGTGGTAGCGCCCACCAGCTCGAGCACCCGGTCCGCGCCCTGTGGCCAGATCGCGCGGACCGCCGCCGCGATGGCGCCGGTGTCGACCACGGCGTGCGCGGCGCCGGCCGCCAGCAGCAGATCCTGCCGGTCGGCCCGACGCGTGGTGGAGGCGACCCTCGCCCCGGCGACCCGCGCCATCGCGGCCGCCGCCATGCCCACCGAGGTGGTGCCGCCGCGGATCAGCAGCGTCTCGCCGGCCTGGAGCCGCAGGGCGCGGAACAGCGAGCCCCAGGCGGTCTGGAGCATCTCGGGCAGCGCGCCCAGCGTCTCCCAGGGCAGCGTGGTGCGCAGGCGCTGCACCTGGAGCGCCGGCACGCAGACGAACTCAGCATAGCTGCCGTCGAACGCCCGCCCCATCCCGCCCATGGCGGTGGCCACGGTCTCGCCCGGCTGGAACTCGCCGCCCGGTGCCGCGGCGACGGTGCCCACGGCCTCGATGCCGAGCACGCGCGGGAAGCTGACGCCGGGCGAAAGCCCCTGGCGCGTGAAAAGCTCGGACCGGTTCAGGCCGAACGCCTCCACGCGGATCAGCACCTGGCCGGCATCGGGCCGGGGGATCGGCCACGCCTCGATCCGCAGCGTTTCGGGACCACCGGCCGCCCGGATTACGGCGGCCTTCATGGTCGCCAGCTCAGCCACTCGCGCCGGGCGGCGGGTTGGTGGTGGAGAAGCTGTAGCGCGCGATCTTCCACGCATCCGCGACGCGCTGCAGCACGAACAGCTCCTGGTTCGCCTCCGCGGTCCGCGCCCCGGTCGCGTGCACGAGACAGGTCCCGGTGGAGTTCGTCCGCGCCATCGCCCAGTCCGGCGCCAGGGGCACGATCTCGGCGATGTGGAACACCACGCGCAGCTCGATCGCCGCGAACACGCGCCCGTAGGCGGCCTCCACCGCCTCGATGCCGACCGCGGACGGGCCGAACGGCGCCATGAACACGCCGTCCGCCGTGTAGAGCGGCAGCACGTCGGCCGCGCTCGACGCGTTCAGCGCCGCCTCGTACGCGCGCAGCGTCGGCTCGATCCCTGCCGTCTCGCCCGCAACATTGCTCATCGGTCGCTCCATCGTTGTCTGTGGCGATCGTGCGCGCGTGCCCTTGCTCCGAACACCGGCAAATTCAGGAATGTCCTTCCCGAACCTGCTGCGGATCTTCGCGAGGCTCGTGGAGCACGGCCGCTTCTCGGGGCCGCG
>CAXTVZ010000158.1:0-3468 GCA_964247685.1 uncultured Acetobacteraceae bacterium | reverse complement strand
ACCTGCTGCGGATCTTCGCGAGGCTCGTGGAGCACGGCCGCTTCTCGGGGCCGCGGGGTGCCCGGGATGCTGCCGTCGACCATCCGCCCAGGCGCGGCCGAGCTCGCGCACGTGCCGAACATCCGACTGCGGAACGATCGACCCGCTTTCTGCGGCCGGCGAGAGCGGCAGCCGGCTGGGCCGAAGCTGCCAGGATGTCGATCCTGTTCCCTGACCGCCTCCCACACAGCGCGGGATCACGTCCGGGTGCGGAAAGCGCTTCACCCGCGAGCGGCAGATGCCGGATACCGCGGCGAGGCACGCGATGGTCGCGGACGCGGAACCGGGCGGGGAGACGATGGATGGGTGACGACGAACTCCGGCGCGCCGTGGTCGCGACCGCGCGCGCCATGGGCTCGTCGGGGATCAACCAGGGCAAGTCCGGCAACGTCTCGGTCCGCTGTGGCGACGGGCTGCTCGTGACCCCGTCGGGGCTCGACTACGAGGCGATGCAGCCGGACGACATCGTGGCGATGGACATGGACGGACGCTGGACCGCGCGCGCGGGGCTTCGGCCGTCGAGCGAATGGCGCATCCATCGCGACATCCTGCGGGTTCGGCCCGATCTCGGCGCGGTGGTGCACGCGCACCCGATCTTTTCCACCGCGATCGGCATCATGCGGCGCGAGATCCCGCCGATCCACTACATGATCGCGCTCGCGGGCGGTTCCGACATCAGGGTGGCCCCCTACGCCACGTTCGGAACCGCGGAGCTCTCGGCCCTCGCGCTCACGGCGCTGGAGGATCGGCGCGCCTGCCTGCTCGCCCATCACGGGCTGGTCGCCTGCGGGCGCGACCTCGCGGCGGCCCTGGGCCTCGCGGTCGAGGTGGAAGCGCTCGCCCGCCAGTACCACGCCTGCCTCGCGATCGGCGCCGGCGCCGAGCCGCCTCTGCTTACCGAGGCGCAGATCGCCGACGCACTCGCGCAATTCGCGAACGGCTACGGCACGTTGCCGCTCGCACCGGGCGGAGACGCGGGATAAGAAGGTCGCTTCCGCAATTTTCAGCGAAGTCACCGCAACCGAGATGATCCCGCCCCTGATGTCCACCTACCACCGCGCCGACCTCGCTTTCGAGCGTGGCGAGGGCGCCTGGCTCGTGACGGAAGACGGGCGACGATTCCTCGACTTCGGCGCCGGGGTCGCCACCTCCTCGCTCGGCCACGGCCACCCGCATCTGGTGCGCGCGATCGCTGAGCAGGCGGCGCGCGTGATCCACGTCTCGAACCTCTACCGCGTGCCGGAGGCCGAGCGCCTGGCCCAGCGGCTGGTCGCGGCGTCGTTCGCGGACAGCGTGTTCTTCTGCAACTCGGGGGCCGAGGCCAACGAGGGCATGGTCAAGCTCCTGCGCCGCGCGATGGCCAAGTCCGGCCGGCCCGAGCGCGACCGGGTGATCTGCTTCGACGGCGCCTTTCACGGCCGCACGCTGGCGATGCTGGCCGCCACCGGCAATCCGAAATACCTCGACGGCTACGGCGAGCCTGTCGGGGGCTTCGACCACGTGCCGTTCGAGAACATGAACGCGCTCCGCGACGCGATCGGGCCCACCACCGCCGCGATCATGGTGGAACCGATCCAGGGCGAGGGCGGCGTGCGCACGGCCAGCCCCCGCTTCCTGCGCGAGCTGCGTGCGGTCGCCGACGAGTTCGGCATCTTCCTCGCCTTCGACGAGGTGCAGACCGGCATGGGCCGCACCGGCAAGCTGTTCGCGCATGAATGGGCGGGCGTGTTGCCCGACGTGGCGACGCTGGCCAAGGGCATCGCCGGCGGCTTTCCGCTGGGCGCCGTCCTCGCGCGCGCCGAGCTGGCCCAGCATTTCACCCCCGGCACGCATGGCAGCACCTTCGGCGGCAACCCGCTCGCGGCCGCCGCCGGCAACGCCGTGCTCGACGTGATGCTCGAGCCCGGCTTCCTCGAGCGCGTGCAGCAGCGTGGGGCACTCCTGCACGACATGCTCGAGGCCCTGTCGGCCCGCCGTCCCGACATCTTCGGCGCCGTGCGCGGGGAGGGGCTGCTCCGGGGCATCGAGTGCCGCGTCCCCAACACCGAGGTCCAGAACGAGGCGGTGCGCCACGGCCTGCTCACGGTTGCCGCCGGCGAGAACGTGCTGCGGCTCGTGCCGCCGCTGGTGATCACCGAGGACGATGTCGGCGAGGCGGTGCGCCGCCTGGAGGCGACCGCGGCGGCACTCGCACCGATGGCGGCGGCGTCGTGACCCCGGACGCCGCTTCGTTCCACCCGTCCCGGCACTTCCTGGAGCTCGCGGACCATGCCCCGGCGACGCTGCGCTCGCTGGTTGACGACGCGCGCCGCTTCCGCCAGGCCCGCCACGCGGGCGCGCATGGCGGCGGCCTCGCGCTGCGCGGCCGCACGCTGGGGCTGATCCTCGAGCGCCCCAGCACGCGCACCCGCGTGGCCTTCGAGGTCGCCATGCGCGCACTCGGCGGCGAGGTGGTGGTGCTGTCGCCGCGCGACATGCAGCTCGGCCGCGGCGAGACCATCGCCGACACCGCGCGCGTGCTGGGCCGCTTCCTGGACGCGATCGTGCTGCGCACCGACAGCACTCGCAAGCTCGCCGAGCTCGCCCGCCATGCCGGCGTGCCGGTGATCAACGGGCTTACCCCCGACAGCCATCCCTGCCAGGTGCTGGCCGACATGCTCACCTTCGAGCAGCATCGCGGGCCGATCGGCGGGCAGGTTGTGGCCTGGGTGGGCGACGGCAACAACGTGTGCGCGAGCTGGGTCGAGGCCGCCGCCCGGTTCGGCTTCAGCCTGCGGATCGCAACCCCGGTGCGCCTGCCCGCCAACCCGGCGCGCGTCGCCTGGGCACGCGCGCAGGGAGCCAACATCCACGAGACGCTCGATCCGCACGAAGCCGTCGCCGGTGCGGCCTGCGTGGTGACCGACACCTGGTGGTCGATGGAGGACGACCCGTCCGACCACAAGCGCCGCGCCGCCCTCGAACCCTACCGCGTGGACGCGGCTCTGATGGCGCGCGCCGCCGCGGACGCGATCTTCATGCATTGCCTGCCCGCCCATCGCGGCGACGAGGTGGCGGAGGACGTGATCGACGGCCCGCGCTCGGTCGTGTTCGACGAGGCGGAGAACCGGCTCTACGCGCACCAGGCCCTGCTGGCCTGGCTGCTGGCACCCGTTGGAGCGACCCCATGACCGATCCGGTCATCCGCCGCCCGTCAGTCACCGAGGACACGGCGGCGACCCCCAGCTGGGTGGAGAGCGAGCTCGACGAGATGCTCGCCGCCCTCCCCGCACGCCCCGCGATCGCCACGCTGCGGATCGCCTATCTGGACTGCCTGGCGGCGAGCACCGGCCCCACCGACAACGAGGCGGTGCATGACCGCTGCCGCGCGCAGTTCCTCGAGGGGCTGCGCGGGGACGGAGTGGCGGACAGCGCGGTCGAGGCGCTCGA
>CAXTVZ010000157.1:0-7868 GCA_964247685.1 uncultured Acetobacteraceae bacterium | reverse complement strand
TTGACGATGCCGATCAGCAGGATGATGCCGATGAAGCCGATCACGTCGAGCTCGTGGCCGGTCAGCAGCAGTGCCAGCAGCGCGCCGACACCGGCCGACGGCAGTGTCGACAGGATCGTCAGCGGGTGGATGTAGCTCTCGTACAGCACGCCGAGCGTGATGTAGATCGCGCACAGCGCCGCGAAGATCAGCACCGGCTCGTTCGACACCTGTTGCTGAAACTGCAGCGCCGTGCCCGCGAACCCGCCGCGGATCGAGTGAGGCATGCCGATCGCGAGCGACTCCTCATTGATCGCCTGCGACGCCGCGCCGAGCGACTTGCCCACGGGAAGGTTGAACGAGATCGTGGCGGCGACGAATTCGCCCTGGTGGTTCACGGTGATCGGCGTGAAGCCCGATTTCACGGTCGTCATCACCGGCAGCGGCACCATGGTCGCCGACGAAGTGGCGACCGACGACGCCGCCGAAGTGGAGGAGGAGCCGCCGCCGCTCGCGAGCGAGTTGATCGAGAGCGCCTGTTCGGCGGCCGTCGCCGCATCGGCGCTTGTGGTCGTGCTGGCCGTGTTCGAGCCCGCACTGCCCTCGGTCACGTTCGACGTGGCGTTGGTGTTCGTCCCCGCGCTGTTCCGCGTGCCGGTGGTGATCGTGCTGGTGCTGGCGGTGCCCGCGACCGTCACGGGCGACGTGCTGACATAGATCTGCTTGAGTGATTCCGCATCCTGCCAGTAGCGGGGCGCCACTTCGAGCACGACGTGATACTGCGCGAGCGGCGTGTAGATGGTCGACACCAGCCGCTGCCCGTAGGCGTCGTAGAGCGTGTCGTCGATCGCCGCGGGCGTCACCGACAGGCGCCCCGCGGTGTTGCGGTCGATCTTGACTTCGGTCTCGATGCCGCCCTGCTGCTGGTCCGAGTTGACGTCGGTGAGCTCGGGCCGCTTCTGCAAGGCCGCCACCAGCTTCGGCGTCCATTGATAGAGCAGCTGCGAGTCGTCGGCCTGCAGCGTGTACTGGTAGGCGGCGCTGGTCTGCCGCCCGCCCGCGCGCACGTCCTCGGCGCCGAACAGGAACGCGCGCGCGCCCACGAGATGCGAGAGCTTCGGCCGCAGGCGCGCGATCACCATCTGCACCGGCACGCGCTCCGACAGCGGCTTGAGCTGGACGAACATCTGCCCCTGGTTCGTCCCACGACTGCCGGTGAAGCCGATCACGCTCTGCACGGCGGGATCATGCGTGATGATCGTCTGCGCCTGCCGCAGCTTGCGCGCCATGTTCTGGAACGAGATGCTCTGATCGCCCTGGATCGTGCCGATCATCAGGCCGGTGTCCTGGTTCGGAAAGAACCCTTTCGGGATCTTCACACCGAGATAGCCGGTCATGAAAACGGCCGCGACCAGCGACAGGATCAGCAGCACGCCATGCCGCAGCGACCAGCGCAGGCTGCGCTCGTAGCCGCGCAGCATCCAGTCGAGCACGCGCTCGGCACCGCGCAGAACGAAGTTCGGCCGGCGGCTTGGATCGGTCGTGTGCGGCGGCGGCTCGAGGAAGCGCGAGCACATCATCGGCGTAAGTGTCAGCGCCAGCATCATCGAGATCACGATGGTGATCGACAGCGTGACGGCGAACTCGCGGAACAGGCGCCCGACGATCCCCTCCATCAGCAGGATCGGCACGAACACCGCAATCAACGAGACGGTGATCGAGAGCACGGTGAAGCCCACCTCACGCGCGCCCAGCAGCGCCGCCTCCTCGCGGCCCACGCCGTCTTCCATGTGGCGCGAGATGTTCTCCAGCACCACGATCGCGTCGTCGACCACGAAGCCGGTGGCCACCGTCAGCGCCATCAGCGAGAGATTGTCGAGCGAGAACCCGAGCAGGTACATCGGACCGAACGTCGCGATGATCGAGGCGGGAACGACGATCGACGGGATGATCGTGGCGCGCAGGTTGCGCAGGAACAGGTAGGTGACCAGCGTCACCAGGATCACCGCGATCACCAGCGTGCGTTCGGTGTCGGCGAGCGACGCGCGAATCGCGATCGAGCGATCGGCCGCGACCGTCAGCTTCTCGTCGGCCGGGAGCTCCGCCTGCAACTGCGGCAGCACCGCGCGGATGCTGTCGATCGTCTTGACGATGTTGGCACCGGGCGCCGGGAAGATGATCATCACCACGGCAGGCTGGGCGTTGAGGAAGCCCGCCTGACGCAGATCCTCGGTGCTGTCGTCGATCGTCGCCACATCGGCAAGCTTCACGGGTGACTGGTTGATCCAGCCGATGATCAGTTTGCGATACTGCGCCGCCTTGCTCGCGATGTCGTTGGTGTAGAGCTGGTAGCGCCCTTCCGGCGCGTCGATCACGCCCTTCGGCGTGTCGGCGTTCGCCGACGAGATCGCGGCGCGCAGCGTCTCGAGCCCGATCCCGAACTTGAACAGCGCCTGCGGGTTCAGCTCGACGCGCACGGCGGGCAACGCGCTGCCGCCGATATCGGCGAAGCCCACTCCCGTCACCTGCTGCAGGCGCTGGGCGATGACGTTCTCGGCGGAATCGTAGAGCTGCGCCTGCGTCCGGGTCTTCGACGTCAGCGCCAGCACCATCACCGGCGAGCCGGCCGGGTTGAACTTGTGGTAGCTCGGATTGGTGCGCAGCGTCGACGGCAGGTCCGCGCGCGCCGCCTGGATCGCCGCCTCCACATCGCGCGCTGCCCCGTTGATGTCGCGGCTCAGCGCGAACTGGATGGTGATGCGGCTCTGGCCGAGCGTGTTCTGCGAGGTAATCTCGGTCACGTCCGCGATCGCCGCGAGATGCAGCTCGAGAGGCTCGGCCACCGTGCTCGCGATGATGTCGGGGCTGGCACCCGCTTCCTGCGCCTGCACCTGGATCGTCGGGAAGTCGACCGAGGGGATCGGCGCCACCGGCAGCCGCACGAAGGCGAACATGCCCGCGATCACCAGGGCTGCCGCGAGCAGCGTGGTGGCGACCGGCCGCGCGATGAACGGCGCGGAGATGTTCAAGCGTGCGCCTCGCGCTCGTCGCGGCGACGGCCGGAGACACGCCGCGCGATCCGGTCGAAGCCGAGATAGATCACCGGCGTGGTGAAGATCGTCAGGATCTGGCTCACCGCCAGGCCGCCCACAATTGCGAGCCCGAGCGGTTGGCGCAGTTCCGATCCCGTGCCGGTGCCCAGCATCAGCGGCACGCCGCCGAGCATGGCGGCGAGCGTCGTCATCAGGATCGGCCGGAACCGCAGCATCGCCGCCTGCTCGATCGCCTCGCGCGGCGACTTGCCCTCGCCGCGCTCGGCCTGCAGCGCGAAATCTACCATCATGATCGCGTTCTTCTTCACGATGCCGATCAGCAGCACGATGCCGATGATGCCGATGATGTCGAGGTCATGTCCCGCCACGATCAGGGCGAGCAGCGCGCCGACGCCCGCGGACGGGAGGGTGGACAGGATCGTGACCGGATGGATGAAGCTCTCGTAGAGTACGCCGAGCACGATGTAGACGGCAGCGACCGCGGCCAGGATCAGGTAGAGCTCGTTGCCGAGCGACCCCTCGAACGAGGCGGCATCTCCCTCGAACGACGTCTCCGCGCTCGCGGGCAGATGCTGCTCCGCGATCGTCGCGTGCACCGCATCGACCGCGGCACCGAGCGACACGCCCGGCGCAAGGTTGAACGACACCGTGGTCGCCGGAAACTGCCCGAGATGCGTGATCAGCAGCGGCGTCGGCTGGACCTTGACGCTCACGATTGCCGACAGCGGCACCTGCGTCGTGGTGGCACCCGTGGCCGACCCGCTCGCCGTGCCCGCCGTCACACCGCTCGCCGGCAGGTAGATCTGGTTCAGTGCGGAAAGGTCGCGCGCGAGCGAAGGATCCGCCTCCTGGATGATCCGATACTGCGCCGACTGGGTGTAGACCGTGGAGATCTGCCGCTGGCCGAACGCGTCGTAGAGCGCGTTGTCGACGGTGGCCGGCGTGATGCCGAACCGCGCCGCGGTCGCGCGATCGATGGTGATCATCACGCCGCGCCCGTTCTGCTGCAGGTCGTCGTTCACATCCGTGAGCTCGGGCCGCCGCTGCAGCGCGGCGAGCACCTTCGGCGCGATCTGCGCCAGACCCGCGTTGGTTGGCGACATCAGCACGAACTGGTAGCGCGCCGCCGTCGTCTCGGTCGCCAGCGTCAGGTCCTGCACCGGCTGCATGGTGAGCCGGATGCCGGCGGTGTCGGCCGTCTCCTGCATCAGCCGCGCGATGATCTGATCGGCACCCAGCGTGCGCTGATTGCGCGTCTTGAGGCTGATCTCGAAGCGCCCCTGGTTGAGCGTCGTGTTCGTGCCGTCAATGCCGATGAAGGACGAGATGCTGACCACGTCGGGATCGGTGAGGATCGCCGCCCCCAGCTTCTGCTGCAGCGCGCTCATGGTCGCGAACGACACGGTCTCCGGCGCGATCGAGACGCCCTGGATCAGGCCGGTGTCCTGCGTGGGGAAGAACCCCTTCGGGATCACCACGTAGAGCCCCACCGTGCCGACGAGCGTCGCCGCCGCGATTAGCAGCGTGATGCCCTGATTGTCGAGCACCACGAGCAGCGCCCGATGGTAGCCGCCGAGCAATCCGTCGAACATGCGCGTCATACGGCTGCGTCGCGCAGGCCCGACATGCTCGCCGTATTCTGGCGCGGGCGAGGAGCGCAGCAGCAGCGCGCACAGCATCGGCACGAGCGTCAGCGAGACCACGCCCGAGATCACGATGGTGACCCCGAGCACGACGGCGAATTCGTGGAACAGCCGTCCCGTGACATCGCCCATGAACAGCAGCGGGATCAGCACCGCGATCAGCGACACGGTCAGCGAGACGATCGTGAACCCGATCTGCTGCGATCCCTCGAGTGCTGCTTCCCGCGGCTCCATTCCCTCCTCGAGAAAACGCGAGATATTCTCGATCATCACGATCGCGTCGTCGACCACAAAGCCGGACGCGATCGTCAGCGACATCAGCGACAGATTGTCGAGCGAGTAGCCGAGCAGGTACATCACCGCGAGCGTGCCGATCAGCGACAGCGGCACCGACAGGCTCGGGATCAGCGTCGCGCGCGCGCTGCGCAGGAACACGAAGATCACCGCCACCACCAGCAGCACGGCCAGTCCCAGCTCGAACTCCACGTCATGCACCGAGGCCCGGATCGTTACCGTCCGGTCCGAGAGCGGAGTCACGTCGATGCCCGCCGGCAGCGACGATTTCAGCATCGGCAGCGCGCGCTTGATCGCGTCCACCGTCGCAATCACGTTCGCTCCCGGCTGACGCTGCACGTTGACCACCAATGCCGGCGTCTTGTTGGCCCAGGCCGCGAGATACTTGTTCTCGGGCCCGACGACCACCTTGCCCACATCCCGGATCCGGATCGGCGCGCCGTTCAGATAGGTGATCACCTGGTTCGCGAGCACCGCCGGATCGTTGATCTGGCTGTCCTCGCGCAACGTCGTCGATTGCAGCTTTCCGTCGAACCCGCCGCTCGGCGAGTTGACGTTCACGTTGCCGATCGTGGTGCGCACGTTGTCGGGCGACAGCCCGTACGCATACAGCGCCCGCTGGTTCAGCTGCACCCGGATCGCATGCACGTTGCCGCCCGACACCTCGACCGCGCCCACGCCACTGATCTCGCTGAGCTTCTGCGCCAGTCGCGTGCTGATCGCGTCCTGCACGTCGACCAGGTTCATGGTCCTGCTGGTCACCCCCAGCGTGATCACCGGCGCGTCCGCCGGATTGATCTTCGAATACACCGGCGGTGCCGGCAGGTCGGTCGGCAGCAGGCTGGTCGCCTCGTTGATCGCCGCCTGCACCTCCTGCTCGTCCTCGTCGAGATCGGTGTCGAGCCCGAACCGCAGCGTGATCACCGACGCGCCGCCGGAGCTCTGCGACACCATCTGCGACAGCCCTTCCATGCTGCCGAAATCGAACTCGAGCGGTGCCGTGATCGCGGTCGTCATCACGTCGGGGCTCGCCCCCGGATAGAATGTCTTCACCTGGATCGTCGGATAATCCACCTGCGGCAGCGCCGAGATCGGCAGGTATTTGAACGAGATGATCCCCACCAGCAGGATCGCGATCATCAGCAGCGACGTCGCGACCGGGCGGAGGATGAAGAGCCGCGACGGATTCATCCCTGATTCTGCCGGTGATGATGGTGGTCGGTTTTGCCCTGACCCGCGCCCGTCGCCTGCGGATGCTCCGCCGGGATCGTGACCACCGCCCCATCCTTCAGCCGGTCCGTGCCGTCGATCACCACCTGGTCGCCATCGTTCAGGCCAGAGCTCACCACCGTCTTCTCGGAATGGGCATATCCGGTCTGCACGTTGCGCACGGCGACCTTGACCCGCTGCTTGCCGTTCTCCTGGCTCCGCTGGATCACATACACGAACGTGCCACTGGGACCATTCTGCACCGCGGGCGACGGCACGATGATGGCGTTGCGGATCGTGTCGAGCTCCAGATGCGCGTTGACGAATTCGTTCGGAAACAGCCGCTCGTCCGCGTTCGGAAATATCGCGCGCAGCTTCACCGTGCCGGTGCTGGTGTCGACCTGATTGTCGATCGTCTCGACGCTGCCGGTCGCGAGTTTCGTCACATCGGCGCGGTCATAGGCATCCACCGTCAGCGCGGCACCGCCTTGCAACTTGGCCAGGATCGGCTGGATGTCGTCTTCGGAGACGGTGAAGATCACGCTGATCGGCTTGATCTCGGTCAGCACCACGAGCCCGTTCGTCTCCGACGCGGTGACGTAGTTGCCCGCATCGACCTGGCGCAATCCGACCCGGCCGTCGACCGGCGCCGTGATGTGGCAGTACTGCAGGTTCAGCTTGGCGCTGTCGATCTGCGACTGGTCGATCTTGGTCGCGGCCTCGTCCTGCGCCACGGTGAACACCTGGTCCTCGAGCGTCTGCTTGGCGATCGAGTTCTGCCGTCCCAGCCCCTGGTAGCGCACGAGGTCCATCCGCGCCTCCTTCAGCGCCGCCTCGTCCTTCTCGAGCTGCGCTTCATACTGCTCGATCTGCACCTGGTAGGGACGCGGGTCGACCAGCGCCAGCAGCTCGCCCTTCTTCACGTCCTCGCCCTCGTGGAAATCGACCTGCAGCAGATAGCCGCTCACCTGGCTCTGCACGGTGACGGTCGCCAGCGGCGTCACCGTGCCGAGCTCAGTCAGCACCACCGGCACGTCGCCACGTGCCACCGTGCTCACCGCCACCGGCTGCGGCGGCATCGCCGCATGCTTGGGCGCGGTGGACACCCAGGGACGCCAGATCACCACGGCCACGATCACGGCGATGAGGATCGCCCACAGGAGAAAGCCGCCCCGGCGACGGCTTCCCGGGCGGGTGCCCGCCACACGCGGCGCGTCCGGGCGGGCGGTAATCTGTTCGTCCATCTCTGTCCTGATCCGGTGGGCCGCCAGACGGCCGCCCTGTCGGCCCTCTTCTATCAGAAGCGTCACGGGCGGCCAGTTGAGAGGCGTTCATGTTGCGGCACGGAAGGCGACGAATCTTTGCGGATCTGTGCAGAGCGCAGCGAGATTGTGGCAGAACTGAGCGAGTGCTAAAGTTCCTCCGATATCCACTCCAAAGAAGGAGACACGAGGATGTTCCGCAAGCTCCTTGCCCTCGAAATCAGCGCGCTTCGCCAACAGCTCGGCGAGCTTCGTCTCGCCCCGGGTGAAGGCGCGCAGATGGCCTTGCCGCGAGATCTCGCGCCCGCGCGCGACGTCGCAACGCCCGGGATCTGGACGCTCCGCCGTCCTGTCTGACGCTCCGTTCGAGGTTGAAGAAGGCCAGGGCTCTGCCCTGGACCCGCTAAGGGCGAGCCCTTAGAACCCGT
>CAXTVZ010000156.1:0-7894 GCA_964247685.1 uncultured Acetobacteraceae bacterium | reverse complement strand
GTCCAGGAGGGCCTTCCCTCCTGGCGGGGTTTGGGGCAGAGCCCCAACCTTCTTCACCCCATCAGCCGCCCGATAACTCTCGCGGTATAATCCACCACCGGAATGATCCGCCCATAGTTCAGCCGCGTCGGCCCGATCACCCCGATCGCGCCGACGATCCGGTTGCTCGTCGCATTGCGCGCCGGCGCCACCACCATCGCCATCCCCGACAACCCGAACAGCCCGTTCTCGGCTCCGATGAAGATCCGCACGCCGTCGGACTGCTCGGCGAGCTCGAGCAGCTTCAGCATCGTCTCCTGCGTCTCCAGCCGGTCGAACAGGATCTGGATGGTCGACAGCCGCTCCACCTCGGTCACGTCGGCCAGCAGCCGACCCTGGCCGCGCACGATCAGCGACCCACCCCGCCCACCATCGGTCCAGGTCGCGAGCCCGCTTTCCACCACGCCGGCGGCGAGCTCGTCGAGCGTGGAGCGATGCGCCGCCATGTCGGCCGCCACCAGCGCCCGGAGTTCTACGAGCGGCCGCCCCTCCAGAATGCGCGCGTTGAGGTAGTTCCCGGCTTCCGCCAGCGCCGAGGGCGGCAGCCCGGGCGGCGTCTCGATCACCCGGTTCTCCACCTGGCCGTCGGCGCCCACCATGATCACCAGCGCGCGCCCATGCCCCAGCGCCACGAACTCGATATGCTTGACCGCGCCCTCGGTCTTGGGCGCCAGCACCAGCCCCGCCGCCGCCGAAAGCCCCGACAGCATCGACGACGCATCCGCCAGCGTGTCCTGCAGCGACCGCCCGCGCGCCTCGAGCGAGCGCGTGATCGCCCGCCGCTCCTCGTCGCTCAGCTGGCCGAACTGGAGCAGCCCGTCGACGAACAGCCGCAACCCCTTCTCGGTCGGCAGCCGCCCCGCGGACGTGTGCGGCGAGAACAGCAGCCCCGCCTCGGTGAGGTCGGCCATGACGTTGCGGATGGTGGCCGGCGAGAGCGGTAGAGGCAGGCGCCGCGACAGGGTGCGGCTGCCGACCGGGTCGCCGGTCTCCAGATACTGCTCCACGATCTCGCGCAGGATCGCGGCGGAGCGCTGGTCGAGGCCGAGCGGAAGCGGCGAAAGCGGCGGGCTGGGATTGTCGTCCATATGGTTCCCCGCGCAAACATGTGGGCGGGCGCGCTCACGGTCAACGACCGCGCACGGCCGATCGGCAAGGGGGAGCTCAGGCGCGCATGCGTTCTTCAGGACGAGCGGAGGACGCGCTCAGGCCCGTCACGATGGAACCGGGCTTCGCACGCCACGCAGAGGGCTCCTGCCTGATCCGGATGGGCGGAACCGAGGTCCTGTGCGCGGCCACCGTCGAGACCCGTGTGCCCCCCTTCCTGCGCAACAGCGGGCAGGGCTGGGTCACCGCGGAATACGGCATGCTGCCCCGCGCCACACACAAACGTGGCGACCGGGAGGCCGCCCGCGGCAAGCAGGGCGGCCGCACGCAGGAGATCCAGCGCCTGGTCGGCCGGAGCCTGCGGGCGGTGACCGATCGGCGCGCCATGGGCGAGATCACGGTCACGGTCGATTGCGACGTTCTCAACGCCGATGGCGGCACGAGATGTGCGGCGATCACCGGCGGCTACGTGGCGCTGGCCATCGCGCTGCACCGGCGCGTGGCCGCGGGGCTGCTCGCCGCGGTGCCGCTGCGAAGCCCGGTGGCGGCGGTCTCCTGCGGCCTGCGCGAGGGCACGGCGCTGCTCGACCTCGACTACGCCGAGGACAGCGCCGCCGACGCCGACGCCAATTTCGTGCTCACCGAAGCGGGCGGCCTCGTGGAGGTGCAGGCGACCGCGGAAGGCGCGACCTTCAGCGAGGCACAGCTGCTCGCGATGCTCGATCTCGCCCGCCTCGGCGCCGCCCGGCTCTTCTCCGCGCAGCAAGAGACGATCGCCCAGGCGGTGGCGTGACGCCGGCGCCACCACGCCTCGGTCGCGGCGACCGGCTGGTTCTCGCCAGCCACAATCGCGGCAAGCACCGCGAATTCGAGGCCCTTCTCGCTCCGTTCGGCGTCCGTCTTCTGCTCGCCTCCGAGCTCGGCCTCGCCGAGCCCGACGAAACCGCGCCCGACTTCGCCGGCAATGCCCTGATCAAGGCGCATGCGGCGGCGCGCGCGAGCGGCCTGCCGGCGCTGGCCGACGACAGCGGCTTCGCGGTGGCAGCGCTCGGTGGCGCGCCGGGCGTGCTGTCCGCGCGCTGGGGCGGCCCCGCGCGCGATTTCGCCGCCGCCATGCGCCGCGTCCACGACGAGGCCGGGTCGCGCGCCGACCGGCGCGCCGCGTTCCATTGCGTGGTCGCGCTGGCCTGCCCCGACGGTCGGGAGGCGGTGTTCGACGGGGCGGTCCACGGCACCTGGTGCTGGCCGCCGCGCGGCACGAACGGCTTCGGCTACGACCCGATTTTCGTTGCAGACGGAGAACGGCTGAGCTTCGCCGAGATGACGGAGGCCGCCAAGGAAGCGATCAGCCACCGCGCCCGTGCCTTCGCCCTCTTCGCCGCGAGCGCTCTGCCCCCCGCTTAATCTTTCCTTGGCGAACACCGCGCATAGTCACGCCGTGTCCCGGTGTCGGATCCTCGGCCCACTGCCGTAACGATCGGGCCGGTCACCAGTCAAGGACCGGCATCGGCGCGGCGTCCGCCGCCCGCGCGATCCGTCGATGGAGCGTTGAAGCATGGACGACCTGCTCGCGGACTTCCTCACCGAGGTGGCCGAAGGCCTCGGCGAGCTGGACAACGCGCTCGTGACCCTCGAGCGCAGCCCCGACGACGCAGCCACGCTCTCGCTCATCTTCCGCCAGGTCCACACCATCAAGGGCACCTGCGGCTTTCTCGGCCTGTCCCGTCTCGAGCGCGTCGCCCACGCCGCCGAGGACGTGCTCGGCCGCGTCCGCGACGGCGAGCTCGTGGCCACCCCCGAGATCGTCGACCGCGTGCTCGCCGCGATCGACTGCATCAAGGGCATCGTTGCCGGCATCACCGCCAGCGGCGGCACGGAACCGGAAGGCGACGACACCGCCCTGATCGCCGAGCTGCGCGCGATCGCCGACAGCAACCGGCCAGCGGCCTCGGTGCCGATGCAGGACCCGTTCGCGATCCTCGACATCGCCGACGCCGTGATCGCCACGCCCCCCGCACGCAAGAAGCGGGTCCGCGCGGCACCGAAATCGCGCATCGCAGCACCCGTCGAGGCCCCGGTGGCGGCGAGCCTCGCAGAGACACCGGCCACACCGCCCGTAGCAGCCGGCCCCGCCGCGAGGCCAGCCGAGTCCAAGGGTGGGGAGGCCGTCCTCGCCCAGACGATCCGCGTCGGCGTCGAAACCCTCGAAGGCCTGATGACCCTGGTGGGCGAGCTCGTGCTCACCCGCAACCAGCTCCTCCAGCTGTCCCGCACCCAGGGCGACACCGCACTCGTTATGCCGCTCCAGCGCCTCTCGCGCCTGACCTCGGAACTGCAGGACAGCGTCATGAAGACGCGCATGCAGCCGATCGGCAACGCCTGGAACAAGCTCCCCCGCCTGATCCGCGACCTGGGCCTTGAGCTCGGCAAGCAGATCGACCTCGAGATGCACGGCGCCGAGACCGAGCTCGACCGCCAGGTGCTCGAGCAGATCCGCGACCCGCTCACCCATGTCGTGCGCAACGCCGCCGATCACGGGCTGGAGACCACCGCCGAGCGCCGCGCCGCCGGCAAGCCCGATGCCGGCCGCGTCAGCCTGCGCGCCTTCCACGAGGGCGGCCATGTCGTGATCGAGATCTCCGACGACGGCAAAGGCCTCAACACCGACCGCATCCGCGCCAAGGCGCTCTCGTCCAACCTCGCGACCGAGGCCGAGCTCGCCACCATGACCGAGGCGCAGATCCAGCGCTTCATCTTCATGGCCGGCTTCTCCACCGCGGCCCAGATCACGTCGGTCTCCGGCCGCGGCGTCGGCATGGATGTCGTGCGCACCAACATCGAGCGCATCAACGGCTCGATCGACATCAGCAGCGTCGCGGGCCAGGGCACGGTGCTCTCGATCCGCATCCCGCTGACGCTCGCGATCGTGTCCGGGCTGATCGTGAAGTCGGCCCGTGAGCGCTTCGTCATTCCCCAGCTGAACGTGGTCGAACTGGTGCGCGCCGGCAACGGCGGCGAGCCGGGGGCCGTCTGCGTCAACCGCATCGGTGGCACCAAGATGCTCCGCCTGCGCGACCAGCTGCTGCCGCTGGTGGAGCTCGCCCCGGTGCTCGGCCTGGCCCAGCCGAAAGAGGACGACACCGCCGGCGTGATCGTCGTGGTGCAGGCCGGTGGCGCGATGTTCGGGATCGGGGTCGACGACGTGTTCGACACCGAGGAGATCGTGGTCAAGCCGGTCGCGACCCCGCTGCGCCACCTCACGCTGTTCAGCGGCAACACCATCCTCGGCGACGGCGCGGTGATCATGATCCTCGATCCGGGCGGCCTCGCGCGCACGGTCGGCATCCATGCCAGCACGCGCAAGATCGCCGAGGCGCAGGGGCAGGCGACGGTCGCGAAATCGGCCACCAGGACCAAGATGCTGCTGTTCCGCGCCGGCGACGGCATCAAGGCGGTGCCGCTCGACGCCGTCTCGCGCCTCGAGCTGATCCGCCGCACCGACATCGAGGGCGGCTTCGGCAATCGCTGCGTCCAGTATCGCGGCCACCTGATGCCGCTGGTCGCCCTGTCGGAGGGCGCCGGCGACGAACAGCCGGTGCTCGTCTTCAACGAAAACGGTCGCAGCATCGGCCTGATGGTCGAGGAGATCGTCGACATCGTCGAGGACGAGGTCGTGGTCGAGCTCGCCGCTGCCGAAGCCGGCATCGTAGGCACCACGGTGCTGGCCGGACGCGCGACCGACGTGATCGATCAGACCTACTGGCTCGGCCAGGCGAGCCGGCTCTGGACCGGCACGCTCGCGGGTCGCGCGTTCGCCGCCCCTCCCGCGGCCAACGCCGCCGAAAACTTCGCCTGGGGAGATGTGGCATGAAAGAGGGGGGCATGACCGAGACCAGCACCGCCTGCTGCGTATTGTTCACGCTGCACGGCCAGTTATGCGCGCTGCCCGTCGAGCCGGTGCGCGACATCCTCGACCGCTACGAGCTCACACCCGTCCCGCTCGCCCCCTCGGAGATCGCCGGGCATCTCAATCTGCGCGGCCGCGTCGTCACCGCGGTCGACCTCCGCCGCCGGCTGCCCGCCCACGGCCACGAGGCCGCGGCCGACGCCACCAGGCAGCGCGCGATCGTCGTCGAGGAGCAGGGCACGCTCTACGCCTTCCTGGTCGACGACGTGCGCGAGGTGCTCGAGCTCCCCTCCGACCGCCGCGAGTCGAGCCCGTCCTCGCTCGACAGCGTGTGGAGCAGCTTCGCCTCCTGCATCTACCGGATGAATGACGGCCTCGTCGCTTTCCTCGATCCCACACGGCTTCTCAACTTCACCACGCAGGCGGCCTGAGACATGCCCGACGGGACATCGATGGCGAACGACTACGGTCTCGTGGTCGATGACAGCCGCGTCGTGCGCAAATACGCTCGACGCGTCCTGGAAGGTGCCGGGGTCGAAGTCGGCGAGGCGGAGAACGGCCAGGTGGCGCTCGACGCATGCCGCGCGCGGCTGCCCCATTTCATCATCCTCGACTGGAACATGCCGGTGATGACCGGCATCGACTTCCTCCGCGCGCTACGGGCCGAGTTCGGCCCCGACAAGCCCGAGGTGATCTTCTGCACCACCGAAAGCGAGCTCGGCCGCATCATGGAAGCGCTCGACAACGGCGCGCAGGAATACGTCATGAAGCCGTTCGACGAGGAGATCCTGCTGGGCAAGCTCGGCCAGCTGGGTCTGCTCCGATGAGTGCGACGAAACAGCCCGCCTCCATCGCCGCACGTCCGGCGCCCGCCGCCACCAGCAGGATCCGCGTCGCCGTCTGCGACGACTCGCTCGTGGTGCGCGGCGCCATCCTGCGCATCCTCCGCAGCGAGCCCGGCATCGAGGTCGTCGGTCAGGCCCGCAACGGCGAGGAGGCTCTGAGCCTCGTTCGTTCCCATCTCGCGAGCAATCCGATCGAGGTGATCGTGCTCGATGTCGAGATGCCGGTAATGGACGGGCTCACCGCCCTGCCGCGTCTGCTTCAGCTCGACCGCCGCCTGAAAATCGTGATGGCCTCGACGCTCACGCGCCGCGGCGCCTCGATCTCGCTGCAGGCGCTTCATCTCGGTGCGGCCGACTACGTCCCGAAGCCCGACGCGTCGGGTGTCGCCAACAGCGCGCAATTCGCGGCCGACCTCCTCGCCAAGATCCGCGGCCTCGGCCAGATGCGCCGCCGCATGCTGCTCCCCGCCGCACCCGCCACCGCTGCACCCCCGTCAACGACGCAGACGACGATCCGCGCCGCGCGCGTCGGAAGCCGCCCCCGCCTGCTCGCGGTCGGCAGCTCCACCGGCGGCCCCCAGGCTCTGTTCACCTTCTTCAAGGCGCTCGGCCCGCGCCTCCGCGTGCCGGTCGTGCTGACCCAGCACATGCCGGCGAGCTTCATACCGCTGCTCGCCGAGCACATCACCAATCTCGGCGGCCTGCCCTGCAGCGTCGCGCGCGACGGTGAGCCGCTCCGCCGCGACCACATCCTGGTCGCACCCGGCGACTGCCACATGCTGATCCGCGCCGAGGGCAACACCTTGCGCGCGCAGCTCTCCGACGAGCCGCCCGTCAATTTCTGCCGCCCGGCGGTCGATCCGATGCTTCAAAGTGCCGCAGAGGCCTGCGGCCCAGGCGGCGTCCTCGTCCTGATGCTGACCGGCATGGGCCGCGACGGGCTCGCCGGCACCCGCCAGGTGATCGAACGCGGCGGCGAGGCCATCGCGCAGGACGAGGCGAGCAGCGTCGTCTGGGGCATGCCTGGCGCGATCGCACAGGCCGGCCTCTGCCGCGACATTCTCCCTCTGACAAAACTTCCTGCAGCCATCGCGGAGCTGGTCGGCCGATGAACACGACCACCCGTCCCCTCTTCCCTGCGATCGCCGGCGCGGCCGCGCTCAAAGCCACCCCGCCGAGCGCGGCCACCCCAAGCTCAGCCACGATCGAAGCCCTGGCAAAGATGATCCAGAGCCGCTCGGGCATCGCGCTCGATGCGAGCAAGCTCTACCTGCTCGAAAGCCGGCTTGAGCCGGTCATGCGCAAACACGGCTGCGCCGACCTGACCGCACTCGCCGGCCGCGTCCGCACGGCACCAGATGCGCTCGCGGGCGAGATCGTCGACGCGATGACGACGAACGAGACGTTGTTTTTCCGTGACGACAAGCCGTTCAAGCATTTCCGCGAGGTCGCCCTGCCGGCGCTCCATGCGGCGCGCCCCGCGGGTCAGCGCCTGCGCATCTGGTCGGCCGCCTGCTCGTCCGGCCAGGAGCTCTATTCGCTGGCAATGACGCTGGCCGAAGCGCGCCCGCTCATCGGCACGCGGCAGTTCGAGCTTGTCGGCACCGACATCTCGCCGACCCAGGTCTCTCGCGCGCGCAGCGCCATCTACACGCATTTTGAAATCCAGCGCGGCCTGCCCGTGCAGATGCTCGTCAAACACTTCGATCGCAGCGAGAATGGCTGGCAGATCAAGGCGCCCCTCCGCGAGGCCGCGTCATTCCGCCACTGGAACCTGCTCGACGATCCGGCGCCGCTCGGCCGCTTCGACGTCGTGTTCTGCCGTAACGTGCTGATCTATTTCGATCAGCCGACGAAAGCCCGCGTGCTTGCCGGCATCGCGCGCCAGATGGCGCCGGACGGGGTGCTTTACATGGGCGGTTCGGAGACCGTGCTGGGTCTCAGCACGCCGTTCAGCGGGACGCCGGGAGAGCCGGCCTTCAGGCTGCAGAAGAAG
>CAXTVZ010000155.1:6438-8002 GCA_964247685.1 uncultured Acetobacteraceae bacterium | reverse complement strand
GCCACGAACTGGTAGCCGCGACCGGGAACCGTGGTGATGACGCTGTCGCCGCCTTCGCCCATCGCGCGGCGGAGCTTCGACATCTGGACGGAGAGATTGTGCTCTTCCACGACCAGGCCGGGCCAGACCGCGCTCATGAGCTGCGCGCGCGTGACCACGCTGTCGCGCCGCTCGATCAGCACGCGAAGGATGTCGAAGCCCCGTGACGACAACGCGACCGGTTGGCCCCGGCATTCCAGCACCCGCCGCGCGCAATCGAGCGTGAACGCTCCGAACGTGAAGGATCGAGAGTTTTCCATTTCCCTCGATGCCGGCTTCAACCGCCGCGCGCGACGCTAACGAACGTGGGGCCGCCCGGCAAGGCGCCCGGATCCGCAGCCTGCAAGTCCCGGAAAACGCGGCGTTTGAGATCGTTTGAGGCGGATTGAGGAGGTTTGAGCGGCGCCCGGCTCCCGTCCGGTCCCTGCTGTGCGGGCGCTCCACGACGGAGCCGCCCCTCAGTTCGGAAAAGGAAGAATTCCATGACCTCCCCCACCATCGTCCCCACGCGGCCCGGAAACGCACAGGTCCGCACACGCGACGGCGTGTCGTTCGAGCTCCAGCTCGATCACCGCGTGTACGCCACCTTCGCGCCGCAGCCGACGACGCTGAACGCGACCCTCGTGCTGAGCAACCGGAATGCGGCGCCGCTGCCGCTCCTCTTTTCGGGCGGCCAGCAATTCGATCTCGAGATCCTCGACGGCAACGGCACGCAGGTCGCGCTCTGGAGCGCCGGGCGCGTCTTCGACGACCTGGCGCGGACGATCGAGGTGCCGGGACGCCAGAGCTGGACGGCGACCATGACGTTGCCGTCAAGCAACGACGGGCTCGCCGCCGTCAACTACACCGCCACCGCCTGGCTGACGGCGAGCGGTCCGACAACGTCCGGGGCCACGGGCCACGCCTACAGCGCCAGCGTCGGCTTCACCGTCCGCCCGGCGGCTGTCGTGCTGGAGCAGCTCCCGGCCTGAGCCGATCCGATCCCCCGACCCCAAACCCCGACCCCAAACCCGCCCGGCCGTCCGCAGACGGCCGCGGCATCGCAGGAGAACTTCAATGCCGTGCTATTTCTTTTCCGCAACGCGCTACGTCCGCGTGACACGAGGCGAAACCGGGTCCGGCTCGACCGACCACGGCTATCCCGCCGACATCACCGGCTGGAACTGGCCGATCGATCCCACCACCGGCAAGCGGTTCGGCGTCAACGGGATCGACGCCGCGCTCTATAGCGGCCCGGTTGATTATTTCTTCTCCGGAACGCGCTACATCCGCGTGACCCGCGGCACCACCGGGCCCGGCTCGACCGATGCGGGCTACCCCGCGGACATCTCCGGCTGGAACTGGCCGGTCGATCCCACCACGGGCAAGAAGTTCGGGGTGGGCGGGATCGATGCCGCGCTCAACAGCGGCCCGGTCGATTATTTCTTCTCCGGCACCCGCTACATCCGGGTGACGCGCGGCAACACCGGACCCGGCTCGACCGATGCGGGCTACCCCGCGGACATCTCCGGCTGGAACTGGCCGG
>CAXTVZ010000155.1:0-6338 GCA_964247685.1 uncultured Acetobacteraceae bacterium | reverse complement strand
ACCGGCACGGACGACACCGGCACCGGCGAGACGGGCACCGGAGAGACCGGCACCGACGATACCGGCACCGATGACACCGACGACGGCGGAGACGGCGAGGGGAAGCGCAAGCATCCCGTCCTCAAATCCAGCCCTCCCGGCGGCACCGGCACCGGCACGGGCGGCGGCAAGCGGCAGTAGGGCGACACACCGTTCGGGAGACTGATGTTATGGACACAGAGTTCGAAAACCCGGCGGCCGCAGCGCTTGCGGCCACCATCGCGTCATGCGGCACGGAGGTGCCGCATGACGACGCGACCACGCGTGCGCTCGACGCGATCGCGGCCGGCCACCGCCTCTCCGGCGAGGGCCAGCTGCAGGCGGCGGCGGTGCGGTTCCGCGAGGCGATCTCGCTCGATCCCGCCTTGCCGATGGCCCACAACAATCTCGGCTGGGTGCTCGAGGCCCAGGAGGATCGCGACGGCGCCGCCCGCTACTACCGGGCGGCGCTCGCGCTGAACCCGGATCTCACGCTCTGCCGCGCGAACCTGGTGGCCCTGCTCAACAGGTCCGGCGCGTTCGACGAGGCGGCGACGCTGTGCGAGACCGTCGCCGCCGCGCCGGGCGTGCCCGACCGGACGATCGGGCACGGCATCGAGGCGGCGCTGAAATCGGGCCGGCTGCCGCTCGCCGGCGAGCTCGCGGACCGGTATGCGCGGTCACGACGCGGCAGCCGGTGGCACGGCGTCCGGCCACCCGCCCGGTCGGGCCTGAACCCGGCGCCGCTGCTCACCGCGGGCAAGCTGCGCCACGACATCGAGCAGCTGCAGTACCTGCGCGCGCGCGATCTGCTCGGCCGCGAATTCGACGACGTCATCGCGCGCCACGCCGAGGTGCTCGAGACGATCGCGCCGCATGGCGAGGGGTTCAAGGCCGAGCTCGCCGGCCGCGAACGCAGGCTGATCGGCGATGCCTACGGCAGGATCGTGTTCCGGCCGCCGACACCGCGCCTGCCCGGGCGTGCGCTCTCCGCGCGCTGGAACCCGCGGGACGTGGAGGCCGCCTTCCTCGACGACTCGAAGGATGTGGTCGTGATCGACGACTTCCTGTCCGAAGAGGCGCTGGAAGGCGTGCGCCGCTTCTGCCTGCAATCGACGGTCTGGTTCAGGAACACCTACGGCCACGGCCGCCTCGGCGCCTTCCTGCGCGACGGGTTCAACTGTCCCCTGCTGCTGCAGATTGCGGCCGAGCTCCAGTCGGCGCTGCCGCGGCTGATCGGCGCGCGGCATCCGCTGCTTCAGCTCTGGGCATTCAAGAACAGCAACTTCCAGCCGCCCACCGCGTGCCATGCGGATTTCGCCGCCGTGAACGTCAACTTCTGGATCACGCCGGAGGAGGCCAACACCAATCCCGACACCGGCGGGATGGTCATCTACGATGCGGAAGCACCGGCCGATTGGGAGTTCGACGCCTACAACAAGGACGGTCGGCGCATCGACGCGTTCCTGGCGGAGCGGCAGGCCCGGGAGACCGTGATCGCGTATCGGGCCAACCGGATGATCCTGTTCAAGTCGGATCTGTTCCACAAGACGGCGCCGCTGTGCTTCCGGGACGGCTACGAGAACCGGCGAGTCAACGTGACCATGCTGTATGGCCAACGCAAGGATGCGATCCGGACGTGACGCGCCACCACCCCGCGCGCCGCCCGTCCCGCGGCGCGCGGGTCCTCGATCACCAGGGAACGCGTCGCTCGATCACGTCCTCGATCAGCCTGTCGTAGGCCGCGATGTAGCTGTCCATCCGCAGCGACTTCTCGGCGAACTTGCGGGCGTTCTCGCGAAGCTTGTCGGACAGCTCGCGGTCTTCCAGGAGCTCGAGGATGGCGCGCGCGAGCTTGTCGGGCGCGTGGAACGGCACCAGCAGGCCCTGGCGGCGGTGCTTGATGAACTCGCGCACCGGGGCGGTGTCGCTCGCCACCACCGCGCAGCCGCAGGCGAGGCTCTCGCGGAGCGACCAGGACAGCACGAACGGATAGGTGAGATACACATGCGCGTCCGAGCGCTGGAGCAGGCGCCGATAGTCGTCATACGGCAGCTTGCCCACGAAATGGACGCGCGCGGGATCGATCCGGTCGCCCAGCTCGCGCAGCATGTGCTCGCGCCAGGTGCCGTGGGCGAGGCGGGCGCCGTAGCTCACCCCGTCGCCGCCCACCAGCACCACGCGCAGGTCGCGCCGCTCGGCGAGCAGCCGGGGGAGTGCGCGCATCAGCACGTGGAAGCCGCGATAGGGCTCGAGGTCGCGCGAGACGTAGGTGACGAGCTTCTCGCGCGGCGCCACCGTGAGCTCGCCCAGCTTGAAGGACTTGCGGCGGATCGCCGGCAGCGGGCGGCAGGTCTCGAGGTCGACGCCCTCGGGCAGCAGCGTGATCCGGGCGCGCGCCCATTCGGGATAGGAGTTGCGCTGGAACGCGGTGGGGGTCTGGCCGTGGCCGGGATTGGTCAGCGCGAGGAGGTTCACCGCGTTCTTGGCGCGGATGCGCGCGTGCGTCTCGACCGGGCTCGGGAATTCCGGGTCGAAGCCCACGTCGAGGCCGTCGAGATGGTAGAAAAACTCGTGGTAGCCGAGCATCGGCACGTCGGGCCAGATGTCGCGCAGGTTCAAGAGCTCGCCCCAGCCGTGATGGCCGATGATGATGTCGGGCGTGAAGCCGAGCTTGCGGGTCTCGCGGCACACGTCGGCCACCGCATGGGCGCGGATGGTCGCCGCCTCGAAATCGGCCACCACCGGGAACGTGCCCTGCCCGAACTGGGGCGGCATCCGGTAGAGCACGCGCCGCACCCCGTCCATGCGGTTGGGATTGTTCTCGCCCACGAAGACGATGTCGTGCTGCCGCTGCGCGATCAGATGTCGCAGCAGGTGCAGGAACTGCGCGGGGAAGTTCTGGTGGACGAAGAGGTATTTCACGGCTGCGCGGGGGCGGGCGGGCGACGGAATGCTCCGCCGCGCGCGCGCCGTCCTACTTGCGCTTGCCCGCGCCGCCGAACGGCTTGGCGGGCGCCGGGCGCGGCGCCGGCTTGAGCGGCACGCGCGGACGCGCGGCAGCGAGTGCCGGGCGCGCGGGTGCTGCGGCCTCCGGCACGGGCGCGGCGCTGGCCGGCACGATCTCCACCAGGAATGCCTCGAGCGGAGCCAGGCTTTCGGCCTCGCAGGCGCGGCTGCCGTCCACCGGCCCCACCGCGGTGCCGTCGGTGAAGGTCGCCGACACGCGCACCGCATGGGTCAACGCGGCCTCGCCCTTGAGCCGCACGCGCAGGCCCAGGATCGGCAGCGCCATGCCGCGGCTGCCGCAATACTGGCCGCCATCGGCCCACGGGGACAGCCAGCCGCGGCCGAGCACCGCCTGGTATTCGACGTCCTCCTTGCGGACGCTGTCGGGACCACTGCCGCTCCCACTCTGGGGCGCGATCGAGAATCCCTCGATCCAGCGCTGCGAGCCGCGCTCGCCCATCCATTCGCCGAGCTGGGTCACCACATCGCCGCGACGCTGGACATGAGCCGCGACCTCGGCGTTCGCGGGAATGGGCGCGCCCGGGGCGGCGACGCCGTTCGGGCCGCGCACGCCGGCGGTGCCGCCACCTTCGCTCAGCTGCTGGATCTGGATCTTGGGCGGCGGCTCGGTGGCCCCGGGGCGCTGGTAGATGGTGATCAGCACGCGGGCGGTCTCGCTCGGGACCTTGACCAGGGCGGCACCCTCGTCGCCGCTGATCCAGCCATCCTCGCGGAAGGTGCGGATGGTGACGTCGCTGACCTGGTCGGGCGGCAGGGTCACGCGCACGCCGGGAAGTCCGGTGACGGGGTCGACCTGCTGCGAGCCGGGAGCGTGGAAGACGCAGAACAGACCGCGATCCAGCGTCATCAGATGGGCGGAGACCTTGAGTTCCTCCACCTTCTGCCCCGCATTCCCCTGGGCATCCGGAGCTTGAGCCATAAGGCGACCGCCTCTCTCGCTTAATGTGACAATTCAAAGTTGTGCGCGGCAAGATGACGCATCCTGCGGTGCTTTGATCATGCGGGATGGTGCGTTGCCAAGTCGTTCCTCGCAAGCATCGCGGCGGCCGGTGCCACCAGGCGCAGAAGCGTGTCGTTGCAGTCGGCGGCCGGCAGTCCGAGCGGCAGGAGGTGGCCCGCGCCGCCGGCGCGGATGCGCTCGGCCTGGGCGCCGAGATCGAAGGCCACGACGCGCAGGCCGGCGCGCCAGCACTCGCTGAGCGCGTAGGACCAGGTCTCGGGCCAGACCGCCGGCATGAACGCGATGTCGGCGCCGTGCACGCGGACCAGGGTCGCGACCTCGTCCTCCTCGTAGGGGCCGGTGATGAAGACGGGCCCGGCCGCCAGCACGCGCTCGTCATCGGCCGTGTGGCCGACCACCACGAAGCGCAGCGGCAGCTCGCGGGCGGCGGCGTCGCGGGCGCAAGCGATCAGCACCTCGATGCCCTTGCTCTCGCCGATCGCGCCGAGCACGCACACCACCACCGGTGCGCCGGGCGGGCGGGGCCGTCGCGGAGGTGCCGCGAACGGGATCGGCGCCTCCCAGGGCTGCACAGCCACGGCGAGACCCGGAAAATGCCGCTCGAGCCGGGTGGCCGCGTCGTGCGTGGGAGCGATGACCCGGTCGGCCGCGCCCAGCAGGGCGGCGGACGAGGCGATCAGCGCGTCGACGTCGCGCCCGTCGGTCAGCAGGCTGCCGAGGGTGGCGATGCAGCGACGGCAGCCCTCGACGGGGGGTTCGCCGCACCAGACGCCGCCGGTGCCGATCAGCGCAATGCGCGGGCAGAACCAGGCGTAGTCGTGCACCAGCACCTCGATCGGCACACCGAGCGCGCGGCAGAGCGTTTCCACGTCCTCGTGATGGCCGAGCAGGTGGTGGATCTCGATCCGTTCCACGCGCAACGCCGCGAGCAGCTCGGCCACCGCGGCGAGCTCGTCCGGCACGGTCCAGCGGAGGTTCGGGAACAGCGTCTTGCGGGCGCCGTCCTCGAGGACGAGCAGATCGTCCTGCTGCATGGCGGGGTCGCCGCGCAGCACGAAGGCGCGGCGGCCGGCGGCAGCATGCGCGCGCACGCGCTCGCGGATCACGCGCTCGACGCCGCCGCCCATCTGGTGGGTCACCAGCAGCACGGTCTCGCGCGGTGGCTCGGCCAGGAGGCGGGCGATGTCGAGGCGGCGGCGGGCGGGGGCGAGCGGGTCGGCGGCGATATGGGCCGCGATCAGCGCGTCGTAGCCGGGATGGAGGCGGTTGAGCACCGCGAGATTGCGGACGAGCAGGTGGTGGCGTCCCGCGCGGAACGACGAGCCGCCGGCATGGGCCACGAACACGTCCAGTGCCGCCACGTGGCGGTAGCCGGCGCGGCGCGTGCGCAGGCACCAGTCGTTCTCCTCGCCGTAGCCCTGGGCGAACAGGTCCTCGCGGAACGTCCCCACGGCGGCGATCGCGTCGCGGCGGAGGAACATGCAGAAACCGTTGCCGGTGGGGAGTTCGACGGTGGTGCCGTCGTTGGCGGACGCGGCCAGGGCGGCGAGTCGGGCGGTCTCGGCGGCCCCCGGCATGTCGTTCGGGTGACGCGGGCGGGGGTAGCCCACGATGCTGCCCTCGTTGGTGAGCGGGGTGGCGCTCGCGATCGCGGGCGCGGCGTAGGCGGCGTCCGCCAGGCGGCCGAGCCAGTCGCCGGCGACGCACGTGTCGCTGTTGAGCAGCACGATGTCGCAAGCAGGTACTGCCTCGATCCCGGCATTGGCGGCGGCGGGGAAGCCGCGGTTGCGGCCGTCGGCCCAGCGGTGGAGCACGATGGCGCCGCTCCGCGCGCGGGCCTCGAGGGCGCGGGCGAGCGCGGGCTCGGGGGTCGCGTCGTCGACCACGTGGATCTCGACGGCCGGCGGCACGGTGGCGGCCAGGCTGTCGAGGCAGGCGAGGGTGCGGGCCTCGTCGCGGTAGACGGGAACGACGATCGCGATCGCAGAACGCCGCCTGGCGCGGCGCGGGGGCGGTCCCACGAGGTCGGCCGGGATCGGCACGAACGGGATGGGAGCGTTCGCGGTCGCGCCCGCGGCGAGCCTCGCGAGGGCGAGTGTCGCGCGCTGCTCCAGGCCGGGGTCGATCGGACTGCCGCGCAGGTCGCGTCCGGCCGCGTCGAGGATGCGAACCGGACCGGGCGGGAGCGAGGCGGCGGCGACGCGGAAGCCGAAGGGTGCGAGGCCGAACGTGCGGCCGGGGATGGTCGGGGCGAGGTCGGCCGCGAGCGTGAGCGGTGCGCGCGGGCGGCCGTCGGCGCCGGCCAGCATCAGCACGGGTGGGCGGGTGG
>CAXTVZ010000154.1:0-8049 GCA_964247685.1 uncultured Acetobacteraceae bacterium | reverse complement strand
CGGCCGCGTGCCGAACTGGAAGGCGATCGGCCCGAGCTCCGGGTTGTCGATCCAGTCCTCCCACTCCTCCAGCCACCACACGCCGCCCGCCATGATGATCGGCGTCTCGCCCAGCCCGAACTCGCGCATCTGCTTCCGCAGAGCCAACACCCGCGGAAACGGATCCTCCGGCACCTTCGGATCCTCTGTGTTGGACAGCCCGTTATGCCCGCCCGCGACCCAAGGATCCTCGTAGACCACGCCCCCCAGCAGGTCCGCAGCCTTGTGATACGCCCGCCGCCACAATGCATTGAACGCCCGCGCCGAGGACACGATCGGGTAGTAATGCACCCCGAACCGCTGCGCGATCTCGGCCAGCTTGTACGGCATCCCCGCCCCGCAGGTCAGCCCGTTGATCAGCCCGCGCGCCCCTTCGAGCACGCCCGTGATCACCCGCTCGGCCGCTCCCGCTTCCCACAGGATGTTGGCGTGCACACGCCCCCGCCCCGCGGCAATCTCATAGGCCCGCCTCGCCTGCGCGATCCCGCCCGAGATCGCGAACCGCACCATCTCCTCGTGCCGCTCGCGGCGCGTCCGGGTCGTGTAGAGCTGCGGCACGATGTGCCCCTGCTCGTCATAGCTGTCCGGATTGACCGCGCTGAACGTGCCCACGCCGCCTGAAGCGGCCCAGTGCCCGGCCGTGATGCCGTTGGAAACGGCCACTCCCTTCCCCCCCTCGACGAGGGGAAGGAGGTCGAGGCCGCCCATGCGGATTGAATTGAGAGCCTTCATCGGCGTCCTTCTGCCGTGACGGCGGTCCTACTCGACCGCCTCTTCCACGCGACGTCCGCCGCCCTTGGGCCCGACCTGGTCGGAGATGTCGGCACCGGTCGCCTGGTCCACGACCCGCATCGACAGCTTGACCTTGCCGCGATCGTCAAAGCCCATGACCTTGACGCGCACGGCGTCGCCCACCGATACGATATCGGCGGTCTTGTTCACCCGCCCCTGCGCCAGCTCGCTGATATGCACCAGCCCGTCGCGTGCGCCCAGGAAGTTCACGAACGCCCCGAAATCGGCGGTCTTCACCACCTTGCCCACGTAGATCACGCCGATCTCCGGCTCGGCCACGATGCCGCGGATCCGGTCGATCGCGAGCTGCGCCTGCTCGGTCGACGACGCCGCGATCTTGATCGTGCCATCATCCTCGATGTCGATCTTGCAGCCGGTGGTCTCCACGATGTCGCGGATGACCTTGCCGCCCGTCCCGATGACCTCGCGGATCTTCTCCTTGGGCACCGTGATCGTGGTGATCTGCGGCGCCGTCTTGGACACGCCCGAACGCGCACCCGCCAGGCCCTTCGACATCTCGCCGAGGATGTGGATCCGCCCTTCACGCGCCTGCTCCAGCGCCACCTTCATGATCTCCGGCGTGATGGACGTGATCTTGATGTCCATCTGCAGCGCCGTGATGCCTGTCTCGGTGCCGGCCACCTTGAAGTCCATGTCGCCGAGATGGTCCTCGTCGCCCAGGATGTCGGAGAGCACGGCGTAGCCGCGATCCTCCTTGATCAGTCCCATCGCGATGCCGGCCACCGGGCTCTTCAGCGGAACGCCCGCGTCCATCAGCGCCAGCGAGGTGCCGCAGACGGTCGCCATCGACGACGAGCCGTTGCTCTCCAGGATCTCGGAGACCACGCGCATCGTGTAGGGGAAGGCCTCCTTGGTCGGCAGCAGCGGCCGCAGCGCGCGCCAGGCGAGCTTGCCATGGCCGATCTCACGACGCCCGGGCGAGCCCATGCGCCCCGCCTCGCCCACCGAGAACGGCGGGAAATTGTAGTGCAGCATGAAGTGCTGCCGGTACTCGCCCTCGAGCGCGTCGATGATCTGCTCGTCCTGGCCCGTGCCCAGCGTCGCCACGCACAGCGCCTGCGTCTCGCCGCGCGTGAACAGCGCCGAGCCATGCGCCCGCGGCAGCACGCCGACCTCGGCCACGATCGGCCGCACGGTCTTGGTGTCACGCCCGTCGATGCGAAGCCCGGTGTCCAGGATCTCGTTGCGGACCACATCCGCCTCGAGCGCCTTGAACAGCGGCTTGGCGCGCTCGCCATCGAGCCCCTCGGAGGCGAGCTGGGCCGCGGCCGCCTTCTTGGCCGCACCCACGCGCTCCACGCGCGCCTGCTTCACCCGCTCCTTGTAGGCCTCGGCGATGGAGCTACGCGCGATCGCGTCCACACGCGCCTTGAGCGCCTGGTGCTCGGCGGTCTCCTCGGCGATCGTCCACGGCTCCTTGGCCGCATGCTCGGCAAGCGCGATGATCGCCTGGATCACCGGCTGGAACTGCGTGTGGCCGAAGGTCACCGCACCGAGCATCACCTCCTCGGTGAGCTCGCGCGCCTCGCTCTCCACCATCAGCACGCCCTCTTCGGTGCCGGCGACGACCAGGTCCAGCGACCCGTCCTTCACCTGCGCGCCGGTCGGGTTGAGGATGTACTCGCCACCCGCGTAGCCCACGCGCGCCGCCGCGATCGGCCCGAAGAACGGGATCCCCGACAGTGTCAGCGCCGCCGAGCAACCGATCAGGGCGACCACCGCCGGATCGTTCTCCAGATCATGGCTCAGCACGGTGGCGACGACCTGAACCTCGTTGCGGAAATTCGGCGGGAACAGCGGCCGGATCGGCCGGTCGATCAGCCGCGAGTTCAGCACCTCGGCCTCGGTCGGACGCCCCTCGCGCTTGAAGAAGCCGCCCGGGATCTTGCCCGCGGCGTAGGTCTTCTCCTGGTAGTTCACCGTCAGCGGGAAGAAATCCTGCCCCGGCTTGGCCGTCTTCACGCCCACCGCCGTGCACAGCACGATCGTGTCGCCGTAGCTCACCAGCACCGCGCCATCGGCCTGACGCGCCATCTTGCCGGTCTCGAGCACCAGCTTGCGGCCGCCCCACTCGATCTCTTTGCGGAAGTAGTTCTCAAACATGCCTTGATCCTTGCCTGGCCCGCAGGAGAGGAAAACATGCCGGAAGCGGCGTCTCGGACGGCATGGGCCACGCCCCGCTAGGAGCCCACGTCACCTGAAACGCCGTGCCGGAGGTCAAGCCCGTCCGGTCCGGCGATCTCGTCTTCCTCGCCCAAGCGGGCGTCCGGCGGAAGCACGATCGCCTCCGCCTCTTTCCTTGACGTCTAGCGGCGAATGCCGAGACGCCCGATCAGGGTCGTGTAGCGACCCTCATCCTTCTTCTTCAGATAGTCGAGCAGGCGCCGCCTGCGACCCACCAGCATCAGAAGACCGCGCCGGGAATGGAAATCCTTGGCGTGCGTCTTGAGGTGCTCGGTCAGGTTGCCGATCCGTTCGCTCAGGATCGCCACCTGCACTTCCGGGCTGCCGGTGTCGGTGGTGCCCGTCTTGTAATCACCAATGAGCGCCGTCCGGCGCTCCGCCGTGATCGACATCGTCATGATCTCCGATTGGGGGTTGCAGCAGGCGCGCCGGCTTCAACCAGCCGCCCTCGAGGCGGCACAGTGCCAGAACGCGCTCTCCCGCCATGGCCCGGACGAGGCCGGATCGGCTCGCGACGAGCTCAGGAATGCGGTGACCCAGGGCGGCGACCGAGAGGGCGCGTCCGTGGGCGAGACCGCCTGCCTCCTCCTCGTTCAGGGCCAGCGCCGGGATGTCGGCCAGCGCGGTCGCGATCGGGAGAAGCAGGTCCGGAGAAGCGTGCGCGTTGTCCGCCGCGCCCGCGAGTTTGTCCAGCGAAATCGCGTCTCTTTCGGTGAACGGACCGCAGCGCTCACGCCGCAGCGCTGCGACATACCCCACCGTGCCAACAGCGCAAGCGAGGTCGCGCGCCAGGCTGCGCATGTAGACCCCCTTGCCGGATTCCACGGCGAACACCGCGGTGTCCGCATCCGTCCTCTCCACGAGCTCGAAACGGTCGATCCGCGCCGGCCTTGGCGCCAGCACCACCGTCTCGCCGGCGCGCGCGAGGTCGTAGGCGCGCCTGCCCTCCACCTTCAGCGCCGAAAAAGCCGGCGGCACCTGCAGGATCTCGCCCCGGAAACCCGCGAGCGCCGCCTCGACCGCGGCATCGGTCGGGCGCGCGTCCGAGCGCTCCAGCACCTCCCCCTCCGCATCGTCCGTGGTGCGGCTCTCGCCGAACCGCACCGTCACCCGGTAGAGCTTGGCCCCGTCCATCACGAACGGCACCGTCTTGGTCGCGGCCCCGAACGCGATCGGCAGGATCCCCGTGGCCAGCGGGTCGAGCGTGCCGCCATGCCCCGCCTTGCGCGCGTCGAACAGCCGCCGTGCGCGCGACACCGCGGCGGTGCTGCCCATCCCGTACGGCTTGTCGAGCACCAGCCAGCCGTCGATCGGCCGTCCCCGTTTCTTCAAAGGAGGGGCCGCTTCACCGAAAGAGCGCCAGCAGCCGCTCCGCCCGGGCCAGATCGGGCTCGGTGGTGATCTTGAAATTGTCCTCGTGCCCCTCGACCACGGCCACCGACATCCCCCGCCGCTCGGCCAGCTGCGTGTCGTCGGTCAGGTCGGCGAGCGCCGGGTCCTCGGCCGCCGCAC
The DNA here is from genome assembly GCA_964247685.1 of uncultured Acetobacteraceae bacterium. Lineage (GTDB taxonomy): Bacteria > Pseudomonadota > Alphaproteobacteria > Acetobacterales > Acetobacteraceae > CAXTPV01. Next base: position 3,501 of record CAXTVZ010000154.1, on the reverse strand, counting down.
GATGCGCCGCCAGGATCTCCTTGAAGCGAAACCCCTGCGGCGTCTGCGCCCGCCACACGCCGGTCCGGTCGATGGTCGCCTCGACCACCCCGCTCCGCGCCCGCTTCAGCGTGTCCGGCACCGACACGCAGGCCAACGCCGCACCATGCGCGTCCAGTGCCGCCAGCACCGCCGAGATCGTCTCCGCGGTGACGAAGGGCCGCACCCCGTCATGGATCAGCACGCGATCGGGTGCGGCCTCTACCAGGCTCTCGAGCCCGCGCCGCACGGAGTCCTGCCTGGTCCCCCCGCCGAGCACGGGGTGCGCGAGATCAAGCCCGGCGACCGCCGCCTCATACAAGCCCGCGTCGTCCGGATTGATCACCACGCGCAGATGCGCGACCTCCGGATGATCGAGGAACGCCGCGACCGTGTGGCGCAGCACGGCGACGCCGCCCAGCTCCCGATATTGCTTCGGAACAGGGCCGCCGAAACGCCGCCCCCGGCCTGCCGCCACAATGATGCACGCTGACGTCAAGCCGCCCTCATTCCCAGGGCTCTGCCCCGGACCCGCTGGGGTCTTAACCCCAGACCCCTCTTTATGGATGGATTTCAAAGGCCCTGCCTTTGACGGGGTCAAGGGGCAGAGCCCCTTGCTCTTCCCTTCCAGCCTGACTAGTCACCGCCCATGATCGACGGGAAAAAAGTCGCGGTCGTCCTGCCCGCCTACAACGCGGAACGCACCCTCGAGCGCACATGCGCCGAGATCCCGCGCGACCTCGTCGACGACATCATCCTCACCGACGACGCGAGCGGCGACGGCACCGTAGCCCTCGCCCGCACCCTCAGCCTCCACGTCATCACCCACGACCACAATCTCGGCTACGGCGGCAACCAGAAGACCTGCTACGCCGCCGCCCTGGCCCGCGGCGCCGACTACGTCGTCATGCTCCACCCCGACTACCAGTACAGCCCCCGACTGCTCCGCGCGATGGCCGCCATGCTCGCGTCGGGCCACTACGACGCCGTGATCGCGTCCCGCATCCTCGGCCGCGGCGCGCTCGCCGGCGGCATGCCGCGCTACAAATACGTGGCCAACCGCGCGCTCACGCTGGCCCAGAACATCCTGATGGGCGCCAAGCTGTCGGAATACCACACCGGCTACCGCGCCTGGACGCGCACCGTGCTCGAGGCGCTCCCGCTGGCCCGCTGCTCGGACGACTTCGTGTTCGACAACCAGATGCTCGCACTCGCCCTGCAGCGTGGCTTCCGGGTGGGCGAGATCTCCTGCCCCACCAAGTATTTCCCCGAGGCCTCCTCGATCAACCTGCGCCGCAGCGTCGTCTACGGCATGGGCGTGCTGCAGACCGCCGCGCAATACCGCCTGCACCAGTCCGGCCTGCGCCGAAACGCGCTGTTCGAGCGCGAGGCCGGGTAAGACCGTCACGTGACCGCGGACGACACCACGCCTGCGCCCCCCAGCCGGCCTGCGCCCCCCAGCCGGCCCGCGACCCGCACCCGGATGCGTCTCGTCGCGGCGACCGCGCTGGCGGCGGTCCTGCTCCTGTGCATCGCCGCCGGCAGCCTCGCGGCCAGGCTCCAGCCGGGCGGCCTGCACGCATTGTTGGACCGTTTCGTCGACTTCGAGCGCGCGCATGGTCAGGCGAGCTGGCTCATCGCCTTCGCGATCCAGCTCCTCGCCGCCCTCTGCGGCGTGCTGCCCGCCTCGGTTCCGGCGATCGCCGCCGGGCTGCTCTACGGCGTGCCGCAGGGCTTCGCGCTGTGCGCCACCGCCGTGCTGCTCGGCGCGATCCTCGCCTTCGGCGCCAGCCGCTCCGTGTTCCGCCCCTGGGTCCAGGGTGCAATCGCCCGGTCGCCGCGGGCCCGGCGCCTCGACGCCGCGGTTGCCCGCGAAGGCTGGCGGCTCGTCTGCCTCCTTCGCATCTCGCCGGTGATGCCGTTCGCGCTCACCAGCTACGCGCTCGGCCTGACGTCGCTCGCCCCCGCCACCTACATGCTCGGCACGCTGATGTCGCTGCCGCCGCTGCTCGGCTACGTGGCCCTCGGGCGGCTCGCGCGCGGCGGACTCGCGACCTTCCTGGCCGCCGGCCCTCCCGCCTCCGGCGCGAGCCGTGCGCTCGACCTCGCACTCCTGGGCGTGGGCGTGGTCGGCACGGTGCTGCTGATCCTCCTGTTCGGCCGCCTGGCTCGCATCGCGTTCGCGGGCGATCGTCGCGAGGAACACGCCTGAGCGCCGACGCGCGCGCCATGTCGCCCCCGGCGCGGATCGCGGTCCTCGCGGCGCTGGCCGCCCTGATCTGCTGGCGGATGCCGGAGGTGGTCGAAAAGGGGCGCTTCTGGGCCGAGGAAGGGAAATACTTCTTCGCCAACGCGCGGACGATGCCGCCTCTGCAGGCGCTGCTGACCCCGTTCGGCGGCTATCTCAACATCGTCGCCAGCGCCGGCACGCTGGCCGCGCGTTGGCTCGTCCCGCTGGCCGACGCGCCCTACGTGACGATCGCGATCTCGCTCGGGGTGCAGCTCGTGCCCCCGGCGATCCTGCTCGGCGCGCGCGACGCCTGGCTCGCGCCGCCAATCGTGCGCGTCGTCGCGTGCCTGCTCGTCATCCTGGTGCCCGCCTCCGAGGAGATCTGGCTGCAGACGCTGCACTGCCAGTTCCAGCTGGCGCTCGCCTCCGTCCTGATCATGGCGCTCGCCGTTCGCCGCAGCGCGCGGACCGGAGACCTGCTCGTCCTGTTCCTGGCCCCGCTGAGCGGCCCGGGCGCCTTCGCGGTGCTGCCGCCGCTCCTGCTGCGTGCCGCCACCGCCTGCCGGGCGGACCGAGGCGCCCGCATCGCGCACGCATGTGCGCTGGCCGCCGGAATGGCGCTGCAGATCGGCTTCTTCTTCAACCTCGGGGCCGGTCGCAACCTCGCGGTCCAGCCGCTGCTGTTCGCCTGCATCTTCACGATCAGGCATCTGGTCGTGCCCTTCCTCGGCCTTGAACGTGCGGACCGCGTGGCGACTGCGCTGCGCGCCGCGGCCGAGGCGGGGCACGTCCCGGCCTGGGCGCTCCTGCTGCCGGCGTGCGTGTTCGGCGCGCTGCTGGCCGCGGCCCTGCGTCGCCAGTCCCACGTTGTTCTCTGGCTCGTGTGCACCGGCGCCGGCATCGCGGCGCTGTCCTATTACGGCGCGTTGGGTGGGGCCGCCGCCATGATCGACGTGCGGGTCGGCGAGCGCTACGCCTTCGTGCCCGAGGCAATCTTCGGGCTGGCGGTGCTGGCGCTGGCGGCCACAAGCCGCGGCGCCACACGCCTGGTGGCGACGCTTGCCACGGTCTGGATGCTCGTCGTGGGGTTTCGCGACTACCGCGACACCTGGCCATTCGTGAGCCACGGGCCGTCATGGCATGGGCAGATCAAGCGGTGGACGCGGGACCAGGCGGTTCCGGTCCGGCTTTGGCCGGAGGGGTGGACGCTGAAGCTGAAGTAAGGCCAGGGCTCTGCCCTGGACCCGCTGGGG
>CAXTVZ010000153.1:0-8058 GCA_964247685.1 uncultured Acetobacteraceae bacterium | reverse complement strand
GGGCGATCGCGGAGTTCACGATCGGTGTGGATGCTGAAGGCAAGTCGCTCGAGGACATCGCGGAGGTGTTGTCGGCGTAAGAAGGCCAGGGGCGCTGCCCCTGGACCCCGCTGGGGCCTTGGCCCCAGACCCCTTTAGGTGAGGAAGGTTCAAAGGGCTTCGCTCTGAGCTTGAAGGGTCGTCACCGCAGTCAGCGCCCGCGTCCCAGGCCTTTCTCGACATGATCCAGCCCGGAATGACAAACTCGGCGCTCTCGACTTACTTCGGGCGCGGTTGCGGAGATCGTCATGCGTCGCCTCGGCTCATCGCCCTGGTTCGTGGGTCTGCTCGTTCCGGCGCTCGCGGTGCTGGTCGGAGCGTCGCACCGCTACTTGCCATGGTGGCAGGTGATCGCGTCCGAGTTGATCCTGCTCGCGATCTCGGCGGTGTGGATCAGGCACGCCCGCCGCGTCTACCAGGCACGTCCGCCGGCACGCAGACGGTCTTTCAGTCCGCGTGGTGGCAGTTCGGATACCCTGTTGCGGTGCTGGTCTGGTGTGCGATCCTGGCCCTGCTGGAGTTCCCACGTTCCCACCACAACCCGCTGATGGTGGTCGGGACGGTGCTGATGGCGTGCGGCGCGGTCGCATCGCTGATCTCGCAATCGCGCCGCCGGTGGGTGAGCTGAAGCACTACTCGCCGGCAGATGGCGTAGTGGCCGGCGGGTAGCTCGTGCCCAGCGTCCGCTCGAGATGCGAGATGCGATGAGACAGTACGTCGATCTGGTCCTGCTTGATCGACACTGCCTCGTCAAACAGTAGAACCTCGTGCCGACTGGATCGCACGGCGGCCTCGATGCGACCCATCCGCTCGCTCAGAGTGTCGTAACCCTGACGCACCTCGTCCTGAAGAATGTCGAAACGCTGCTCGATCCTGTCGAACTTTGCTGCCAGGAAGGACAGCACGGGGTCGGGGTTTTGCTCGTCGCTCATGCAGACAGTATACGGGATGCGGCGACCACCTGCGAGCGCCGCGTCGCGATGGCCGCAGCGCCGTCCACACCCGCCGGATGCAAACAGTCAGTGCCAACCTTGAAGCCTCCGGACCGCAGCTCCTCGAGCTGCACCCGATATCGCTTCGTGAAAGCCACCACATGAACGACATGCTCGACCTCGCGCGCCTCATGCTGGCCCGCGCCCACGCCCCCTACTCGCATTTCCGCGTCGGCGCGGTGCTCCGCGCCGCCTCCGGCACCCTCCACGCCAGCCCCAACGTGGAAAACGCCGCCTACCCGCTCTCCTCCTGCGCCGAAGCCGGCGCCGTCAGCGCCCTGGTCGCCGCCGGCGAATTCACCATCACCGAGATCCTCGTCATGGGCGGCGCGCCGGGCGACAACCTGCTCTGCTCCCCCTGCGGCGGCTGCCGCCAGCGTCTCGCCGAATTCGCCGACCCCGCCACACCCGTCCACATCTGCGGCCCCGAGGGCCTCCGCCGCAGCACCACGCTCGGCGAGCTCCTCCCGCTCCGTTTCGGCCCGGCCAACCTCCTCGCCACCAGCCCCGTTCCCGGCAGCTGAACCGCCACAGCGCTTCGGACTGGTGTAGGCTCACCGCATGACCCGATCGCCCATCGAGCCCCGCCCCACCAGACCCGCGACCTCACGCGGCCGGCCGAACTTGATTGGTCCAACGAATTTCAAGTTGCACCGCGCAGCCCTTCCGGCACGCGGCGACACACAACTTGATCCCGGTCTTCTCGCCCCCCAGCCTCCTCTCCGTCGACGGATTTCGGGGTGGTGCGCATGCAGGTCGGTGTCACCCTCCCGCCCGACCACGCTGTCCTGCCGCCGCGCGACCACGCGCCGCCTGCCCCCAGCACGCCTCTAGCGCACTGATCGCCATGCACGCAGCCCAAGCGCTCTGCGGCATGCTGCTGCTGCTCGCCGTCGGCTTCCTGTGCTCCACCGACCGCCGCGCGATCCGCCCGCGAATCATCTTCAGCGCGCTGGCCCTCCAGGTGGCGATCGGCGGCCTCGCCCTCTTCGTCCCCGCCGGCCGCGCCGCCATCGCCGCACTCGCGCACGGCGTCGACGTCGTGCTCGCCCAGAGCGCCCCCGGCATCAGCTTCGTGTTCGGCAATCTCGGCAAGAACCCCGACGACGGCTTCGTCTTCGCGATCCGCGTCCTGCCGCAGATCATCTACATCGCCGCCATCATCGAGGTCCTGTTCTACCTCCGCATCATCCCCGTGATCGCGACCGCGATCGGCCGCGCCATCACCTTCCTCCTCGGCGTCTCCCCCATCACCGCCTTCGCCGCCGTGCTCACCACGCTGCTCGGCCAGAGCGAGCTCCCCATCGGCATCCGCCCGGCGGTCCGGCGCCTCACCCGCGCCGAGCTCTTCGCCACCATGTCGAGCGGCGCCGCCTCGATCGCCGGCTCCATCATCGCCGGCTACGCCTCGCTCGGCATCGACCTCCCCTCGCTCCTCGCCGCCTCCTTCATGGCCATTCCCGGCGGCCTGCTCTTCGCCAACATCCTCGTCCCCGCCCGCGAGCGCGGCGATCCCGACCCGCTACGCCCCGACGGCGAAGGCGCCACGCAGGCCGGCATCCTCGAAGCCGTCTCCGTCGGTGTCGGCCGCGGCGTGCACGTCGCCGTCATGGTGGGCGCGATGCTGATCGCGTTCATCAGCCTGATCACGCTGATCGACGCCGCACTCGGCGCACTCGGCCGCGCGGTATCGCTCCACGGCCTATCGCTCGAGCACCTGTTCGCCCTCTTCTTCGCCCCCGTCGCGTGGGCGATCGGCGTGCCCTCCGCCAGCACCGCCACCGTCGGCCGCCTCATCGGCGAAAAACTCGTGTTCAACGAGTTCGTCGGCTACGTCGATCTCGCCCACCTGGTGAAAACCGGCGCCCTCGCCGACAAGCGCGCGGCCACCATCGCGACCTTCGCACTCTGCGGCTTCGCCAACTTCTCCTCCGCCGCCATCCTGCTGGCCGCGTTCGGCAGCGTGGCCGAACAGCGCCGCTCCGAGGTCGCGTCCCTCGCAATGCGCGCGGTGCTCGCCGGCACGCTTTCCAACCTGATGAGCGCGGACATCGCGGCGATCTTCCTGGCGTAAGGCCAGGGCGTCGTGCGAAGCACGCCTCCGGCGTGACGCCCTGGACCCGCAAAGGGGCTTGCCCCTTTGATCCCGCTTGTCAGGCAGCGCGTTTACGACGGTCGCCGTTGCGGACCGTAAAGCCCACCGCATCGAGATGTTCCAGCAACGGGACACTGAACTTGCGCGAAATCCCAAGCGCCGCACCCGCTTCGCCAACACTCAAACCCTCACCCGCATCGAGCAAAGGCGCGAGACGCCGCCGCGCCTCCGCGACCGCATCGGCATGGAACACGATGTCCCGCTTCTGCACGCGATCACTCGCGCGCACCACCACCCCTCGACGCAGCAACGCCTCGACCAGCTTCCGACTGCGCGGATCGCCCGGCAGATCCGGCGGCGTGAGCCCGCCCTCCCGCAACGCCTCCGCCACCGCCGTCAAATCCCGCCCATCCCGTGCCGCCCGAGCCCTGTCCCGGTCCGCATCCGGCACCGAGAACACCGCCCCCTCCCGCCGGATCTCGCCCCGCGCCCCAAGCCGTCCCAGCGCCTCGTCGAGCACCGCCGCCCCCGCCGTCGGCAGCAGCCGCGCCAATCCCTCGCGCGCCAACCCGTCCGCCGCGCGCCCGAGCGCCAGCCGCACCCCGGTCTCCACCGCCGCGAGCGCCTCCACGGCCACCGCCACCCCACCTCGCAACACCACCGCGACATCGCCCGGAAGCGCCGCCACGGCCTGCGCCTCGCCGCATCCCGCCAGCCGCGCCAGCGAACCGACCGCGATCCCGCCACGTCCCGCACGCCGCACCGCGTCCGCCAGGATCGCCGCGCGGTCTCCGATCGCACGAAGTGCGAAACGCGCGATCACGCCCGCGTCGTGACGGCGCACCCGCTGACCCTCCGGCTCGATCACGACCCCGCCGCCGACCGTCGCCGGCGGCGAGGCCACCCGCAGCACGAAATGCAGCCGGGCCGGCACCGCGATCGGTGCCGCGAGCCGCAACTGCGCAGGGCCGGTCTCGCCATCCGCCAGCACGTCGCGGTCCAGCAGCCGAAGCCGCACCTCCCGCTCATCGGTCCCGATCAGCAGCTGCAACCGCGCGCCGGTCGCGAGATCCGCCCCCGACGCGCGCAACGTCACGCCGAGCCAGGTCGAGGCCACGAGCACGCCGGCCGGCGCCAGCGCCGATCCTGCTTTCACATCCTCCCGTGCCACGCCACGAAGGTTGAGCGCCGTGCGCCCTCCCGGCGCCGCGCGCGTCACGCGAATCCCGTGCGTCTCGACGTTGCGCACGCGCACCGGCGTCTCGCCCGGCAGCACGACCAGCGCGTCGCCAACGGCCACGCCGCCGCCGCGGAGCGTCCCCGTCACCACCGTCCCGTGCCCCGCCACCGAGAACACGCGATCGACCGGCAGGAACGGCAGCCCGTCCTCCGTCCGCTCGGGCAGCCCGTCGCGCATCCTCGCGAGCACGTCGCGCAACTCGCCGACACCCGCGCCCGACGCGGCAGCCGTCGCGACCACCCCCGCCACGCGCAGCCCGGCCGCGTCCGCCGCCCCCATCGCCGCGCGCCGCGCCTCTTCGAGGGCCTCTGCATCGACAAGGTCGGTCTTCGTCAGCGCCAGCACCGCCCGCTCGACCCCGAGCAGCGACGCGATCGCCAGATGCTCGCGCGTCTGCGGCGCAACACCTTCGTTCGCCGCCACCACCAGTAGCACGAAATCGAGCCCCGAGGCGCCCGCCACCATCGTGCGCACGAACCGCTCATGCCCAGGCACGTCCACCAGATCGATGCCGCCATCTCCATCCGCGAGATGCGCGAAGCCCAGCGAGATCGAGATGCCGCGCCGCTTCTCCTCAGGCAGCCGATCGGTGTCGGTGCCGGTGAGTGCACCCACCAGCGTGGTCTTGCCATGATCGACATGCCCGATCACGGCGGCGATCGCATGCTTCATCCCGCAAGCGCCCGCATCGTGGCGGCCGCGAGCGCGTCCAGTTCCTCATCGGCCACGGCCAGCATGTCGAGCAGCAGCCTTCCGTCATGCAGCCGCCCGAGCACCGCGGGTTCGCCGAGCCGGAGCCGCTCCGCGAACGCCGCACCTCCGTCGAGCGCCACCGCCGCACTCGGGATCGCATGTCCCGGCAACGTGCCCCCGCCCGCGCGGCCTTCGGTCGCCACGATCTCGCCTGCGCCCAGCAACCCCACGAGCCGCGACGCGCGCGCCTGTCGCATCTCCACGCCCTCGTGCAGCATCCGCACCGCCGGCACCAACGCGCGTGCGCGTTCGGGATCGGCATGAAGCGCCACCGTCGCCTCCAGCGCGCTCGCCACGAGCTTGTCGAGCCGAAGCGCGCGCAGCAGCGGATGCGTCCGCAGCGGCGCGATCGCGTCCCGCGTGCCGACCAGCAATCCCGACTGCGGGCCGCCCAGCAACTTGTCGCCGGAAAACGCCAGCAGGTCGGCGTGCATGGCGGCCTCGCGCACGGTCGGCTCGTCGCCGATCGGCAGCAGCGCGCCGCTGCCGAGATCGTGCATCACGACGAGTCCATGTTCGCGTGCGAGCCCAGCGAGCGCCGCCGCCTCCACCTCGGCCGTGAAGCCGAGCATCCGGTAGTTGCTCCGATGCACCTTCAGCAGCACGCGCGTCGCAGGCGTGATCGCGCGCTGGTAATCCTCAATCCGCGTCCTGTTCGTGGTGCCGACCTCGACCAGCCGCGCACCCCCCTGCACGATCACGTCTGGAATGCGGAACCCGCCACCGATCTCCACGAGCTCACCGCGCGAGACCACCACCTCGCCGCCGCCCGCGAGCGCCGAGAGCGCCAGCAGCATCGCCGCCGCGCAATTATTGACCGCGAGTGCCGCCTCCGTCCCCGCAAGCTGGGCCAGGCGTGCTTCGAGCGTCGCGAACCGCCCCCCGCGCTGCCCCGTCGCGAGGTCGAGCTCCAGGTCGCAATACCCGGCGCCGACCGCACGCACCGCCTCGATCGCAGCCGCGGCAAGCGGCGCGCGACCGAGATTGGTGTGCAACACCACCCCGGTCGCGTTGATCACGCGGCGCAGGCGCGCGCCGTCCTGCCGTGCGATCCGCAGCATGGCCGTCTCCACCAATGCCTCGGCGGACGGCGGCGTCACGGCGCCGCCCGCGAGCAGCGCCGCCCGCGCGTCCGCCAGCACCGTCCGCAGCGCGGCCGCGGCCCGTCCCCGGCCGCCGAGTGCCGCGAGCGCCGCCCCTTCGGCACTGTCGAGCAGCCGCCCCACCTGGGGAAGGCGACGCACGGCGGCGAGCGCTTCGTTCAACTCTGCGTCGGCCACGCGACCCCCGGCTTGCCGTGATCCTTCACGCGGCCTTCCTATCCCTTCGGAGGTATCGATGACCAATCCGCCCACGCCCGATGTCACGCCCCGGCTCACCTCGCTCGCCCATGGCGGCGGCTGCGGCTGCAAGCTGGCACCCAACGTGCTCCAGGAGCTCATCGCGCGCGTGCCGCCGGGCCCGATGCCCGCTTCCCTTCTGGTCGGTCTCGAAACCGGCGACGACGCCGCGGTCTGGCGCCTGAACGACCACCAGGCCCTGGTCGCGACCACGGATTTCTTCACCCCCATCGTCGACGACCCGCGCGATTTCGGACGCATCGCCGCGGCCAACGCGCTCTCCGACGTCTATGCGATGGGCGGCACGCCGATCATGGCACTGGCCCTCCTCGGGATGCCGCTCGGCAAGCTCTCAACCGAGATCGCGGGCGCAATCCTGGCAGGCGGCGCCTCGATCTGTGCCGAGGCCGGCATCCCCGTGGCCGGCGGCCACTCGATCGACAGTCCCGAACCCCTCTACGGCCTGGTCGCACTCGGCCTGGTCGATCCCCGCCGCATCCTGCGCAACGCGGGTGCCCGCGACGGCGACGCGCTGATCCTCACCAAGGCGCTTGGCATCGGCATCTACAGCGCAGCGCTCAAGAAGGATGCGCTCCCGCCACACCTCTACGCCGCCATGATCGCATCCGCGACGAAGCTGAACGCGATCGGACCGCGTCTCGCCGCAAACGACGCCGTTCATGCCGTGACCGACGTGACCGGCTTCGCGCTGCTCGGCCACACGCTCGAACTATGCCGCGCGAGTGGCCTCACCGCGGTGATCGAACGCGACCGCCTGCGCTTCCTGCCCGAGGTGGAGCGCCTCGCACGCGAGGGCTTTTCCACCGGCGCGGCCACGCGCAACTGGGCGAGCTACGGCGCAGACGTGCGTCTACCCGAGAACTGCCCCGACTGGCAGCGCCATCTCCTGTGCGATCCGCAGACGAGCGGCGGCCTCCTCGTCGCCGTGGCGCAGGATGCGGCCGAGCCCCTGCTCGGCGAGCTGCGCGAGGCCGGATTTGCGGATGCCGCGATCGTGGGCGCGCTGCAGACGGGTGCGCCCGGGATCATCGTCGCCTGATCAGCCAGGCTCGTGCCAGCGCAGCAGGAGCCGGCTCACCGCCGACATCGCGACCGTAAGCCCGATCCCGGCGAGCGTGATCAGCACGAGGCCTGCGAACATGCGTGGAATGTCGAGCTGGAACGAGGATTGCAGGATCTCGTAGGCGAGGCCGGCGCTTTTGCCACCGGTGCCCGCGACGAATTCCGCCACCACCGCGCCCACCAGCGACAATCCCGACGAGATCCGCAAGCCCGCGAGGAAAAACGGCAGCGCGCTCGGAATTCGTAGTCGCCAAAGGATCTGCAACCGGCTTGCCTTGTTCATCCGGAAGAACGCGAGCAGCCCGGGATCAACGCTGCGCAGTCCTGCACCCGTGTTGGAGATCACCGGAAACAGCGCGATCACCGTCGCGCACAGCACCAGCGACCAGAACGTGTCGTGCACCAGGATGATGATCAGCGGCGCGACCGCCACGATCGGCGTCACCTGCAGCATCACCACATACGGGAAAAGACTGATCTCGAGCGCCCGGCTCTGCACGAACAGGAAGGCAACCA
>CAXTVZ010000152.1:0-8094 GCA_964247685.1 uncultured Acetobacteraceae bacterium | reverse complement strand
GGGCTCTGCCCTGGACCCGCCAAGGGACGGTCGTCCCTTGGAACCCTGATTGTTGGAGGCGAGATCTGGCGACGCACTCCGTCCCCGGCATGCGTATTCCAAAGCTGAACAACAGGGTTCTAAGGGCTCGCTCTTAGCGGGGTCCAGGGGCAGAGCCCCTGGCCTTTCGTCAGGCGATCGTCTTCAGATACTCCGCCAGCTTCTGCGACGCCGCGGTCTTGTCGATCCGCTCCAGCGCCCCGAGTTCGGCCGCGAGCCGATCCATCGCCGCCTCGTAGATCTGCCGCTCGGAAAAGCTCTGATCCGGCTGGCCGGCATTGCGGTGCAGGTCGCGCACCACCTCGGCGATCGCCAGCGGGTCGCCCGAGTTGATCTTGGCCTCGTATTCCTGCGCGCGGCGCGACCACATGGTGCGCTTGATGCGCGCGCGGCCCTTGAGGATCACCATCGCCTCGTCGAACAGCTTCCGCGTGGCGAGCTTGCGCAGGCCGGCCGAGCGCGCCTTGGCGACCGGCACCCGCAGCGTCATGCGGTTCTCTTCGAAGGTGATGTGGATCAGCTCGAGCTTGTGCCCGGCGATCTCCTCGGTGGCGATGCGCTCGACCTTGCCGACGCCGTGGGTCGGGTAGACCACGTGGTCGCCCTCGGCGAAGGATTCGTCCTCCTTGGTGCGAGGTCGGGGCGGGCGGGGCTTCTCGGCCTCGTCGGTGGCTGAGTCCTCGTCGTCCGGCAGGGCTTGCAGGGCCGTCTCTTCAGGCTCGACGGGGTCCGCGGTCTTGATCGCAGGCTTGGTCGCCACTTGGGTTCCACGCTCCTTGGCAACGTCGCACGGCGACCTCCCCGGCTTTCGGCCAGGCATCGCGACGCGCGCTCTGTTCGAGATCGCCGTTTCGCCGCCGACGGCAAGGCGGCATCCCCGGGCCGACGGCGCGTCTTTTGGCCGCAGGGAATCATCACTTCGTCACGATCATATCAGGAAAACGCCGCGCTTGACAGCGCTGACGCCGGCGTCCTGCCGCTTATCTGGCGCCCCTCTATCTGGAACGGGCCAGGTGACGATCCGGACAGTTCTGCGCCACGGGCAGCATGTGCAGGCTGGTGAGGTCGCCGTGCAGGCTGAACTCGCCGAAATCCATGTCGAGCCGGTCGCTCACCCCATTGGCGAAATAACGCATGCCGATCTCGTAGTCGGGCGACATGTCGTGCCCTCCGGCCGCGAAGAAGGCGATGTGGACGCGCCCGGACGGGACGGCGGCCAGCGCCGGCTGGGGTGCGTCCGCACCGGTCGGTCCCCAGGACAGGATGGTCGCGTAGGTGGATTGCGCGCCGTCCGCGCTGGTGCCGTCGAACAGCTCGGGTGAGAGGTCCTGCCGCCCGCTCGCCGCGGCAGCCAGGATCGCCGCCGTGTGTGCCATCGGGAACAGGGTGCCCACCGGCAGCGTGCGCACCAGGCCGGCGGGCTGCGAGAACCGGGCGACCACGTCCGCGCCGGGGGCGTCGCGGGTGGCGGTGCCGCGCACGGTGTCCGAGATCCGGTCGCCGTCGCGCTGGGTCATCGAGAAGGTGAGCGAGCGCCCGTCCTTGGTCTCGAAGGTGGCGTAGTCGGAGCGCGTGGCGGTCCGGTGGCCGGTGCGGTCGGTGGCGTCCACCGTGAGTGTCTGCTCGGTGGCCCAGGCGTCGCAATCCTCGCGCACCTCGAAGGTCATCTTGCCCGACGCCGCGACGGTCGCGCCGTCGGGCGAGCCGCTCAGCGCCAGGTCGTAGACGGCGTGGTGGGGCGCCAACGGGGCGATGGCACGCGCCGGCGACGCCGCTGCCCACAGCAGCAGGGCGGCGGCGAGAGGCGGACGCGGTTTCAAGGCGCCTTGGGCGGAAGTGCGAGCCGGAGCGAGAGCTCGCGCAGCCGCGCTTCGGTGATCGCGGCGGGCGCGCCCATCATCGGGTCCTCGCCGCCCTGGTTGAGCGGGAAGAGGATCACCTCGCGGATGTTCGGCTCGTCGGCCAGCAGCATCACCATGCGGTCGACGCCGGGCGCCGAGCCGCCATGCGGCGGGGCGCCGAAGCGGAACGCGTTGAGCATGCCGCCGAAGCGGGCCTCGACCTCGGAGGCCGGATAGCCGGCGATCGCGAAGGCGCGGAGCATGATGTCGGGGCGGTGGTTGCGGATCGCGCCCGAGGAGAGCTCGATGCCGTTGCAGACGATGTCGTACTGGAACGCCTTGATCGCCAGCGGGTCCTGGGTCTCGAGCGCCTCGAGGCCGCCCTGCGGCATCGAGAACGGGTTGTGGCTGAAGTCGATTTTTCCTGACTCCGCGTCGAGCTCGTACATCGGGAAGTCGACGATCCAGCAGAAGCGGAAGGCGTCGCGTTCGACGAGGTCGAGTTCCTCGCCGAGCTTCGTTCGCACGGTGCCCGAGAATTTCTGCGCCTCCGCGAGCGGCCCGGCCGCGAAGAACACCGCGTCCCCCGGGCCGATCCCGGCCTTGGTGCGGATCGCCTCCGAGCGCTCCGGCTCGAGGTTGCGCGCGATCGGACCCTTCGCCCCTTCGGCGTCGAAGGTGATGTAGCCGAGACCGGCGGCTCCCTCGGCGCGCGCCCACTCGTTGAGCTTGTCGAAGAACGAGCGCGGCCGCGTGCCGGCACCGGGTGCGGGGATCGCGCGGATCACGCCGCCGCCGGCGGTGATTTTGGCGAACAGCCCGAACCCGCCGCCTGCGAAGTCCTCGGTCACGTCGCAGATGCGGATCGGGTTGCGCAGGTCGGGCTTGTCCGAGCCGAACTGGCGAAGCGCTTCGTCGTAGGGGATGCGCGGGAAGGGCCCCTGCGTCACCGCGCGGCCCTGGCCGAACTCGGTGAACACGCCCTCCATCACCGGCTCGAGCACGGCGAAGACGTCCTCCTGCGTGCAGAAGCTCATCTCGAAGTCGAGCTGGTAGAACTCGCCGGGCGAGCGGTCCGCGCGCGAGGCCTCGTCGCGGAAGCAGGGCGCGATCTGGAAGTAGCGGTCGAAGCCCGCCACCATCAGCAGCTGCTTGAACTGCTGCGGCGCCTGCGGCAGCGCGTAGAACTTGCCCGGATGCAGCCGCGCCGGCACCAGGAAGTCGCGCGCGCCCTCGGGGCTCGACGCGGTCAGGATCGGCGTCTGGAACTCCGTGAAACCTTGGCTGACCATGCGGCGCCGGAGCGACGCGATCACGCTCGCGCGCAGCATCATGTTCCGGTGCACGCGATCGCGGCGGAGATCGATGAAGCGGTAGCGCAGCCGGAGCTCGTCCGGGTAGTGCTCGCTCCCCGCCACCTGCAGCGGCAGCACGTCGGCGCGCGATTGTACGTCGATGGCCTCGGCGCGGAGCTCGATCTCGCCCGTGGGCAGGCGTGGATTTACCGTTCCCGGCTCGCGCGCCACCACGCGCCCCGTCACCGTGATCACGCTTTCGACGCGCAGCCCGTCGGCCAGCGTCAGCAGCTCGCCCGTCGGCACCACGATCTGCGTCGCACCGAAATGGTCGCGCAGGTCGAGGAACAGCAGGCCGCCATGGTCGCGCTTGGCACCGATCCAGCCCGACAGCCGCACCGTCTGCCCGGCATCATCGCCCCGCAGCTGGCCGCAATGGTGGGTGCGATAGGCGTGCATCGTGACGGGACCCTCGACGAGAGAGGGGGTGGTTCCCGAACGGCGCCCAACTGTCAACCGCCGCATCCCTCATGTAGAAGCGACCGATGCCACGTCCACAAGCACAAGCCTTTTCCGATCCCGTCCTGGTCTCCGACACCGAGAGCCTCCGCGCCGTCTGCGAGCGCCTCAGGTCCGAGGAGTTCGTCACCGTCGACACCGAGTTCATGCGCGAGCGGACCTACTGGCCGATCCTGTGCGTGGTGCAGCTCGCGGGTGCGGGCGAGGTGGTGGTGGTGGACGCCGAAGCCGACGGGATCGACCTCGCGCCGATCGCCGAGCTGATGGCCGAGCCCGCGGTCACCAAGGTGTTCCACGCGGCCCGCCAGGACCTGGAGATCTTCCTCCATCGCTTCGGCGCGCTGCCCGCGTCGCTGTTCGACACCCAGGTCGCCGCCATGGTGGCGGGTTACGGCGACCAGGTCGGCTATGACAGCCTGGTGGCGTCCCTCACCGGCGGCCAGATCGACAAGGCGCACCGCTTCAGCGACTGGTCGGCGCGCCCGCTGAGCGCCGCACAGATCACCTACGCCGCGGCCGACGTCACGTATCTGCGCGGCGTCTATGAGAAGCTGCGCGCGAAACTCGAGCGCGAAGGGCGGCTCGACTGGGTGGCCGAGGAGATGGCGATCCTGTCCGAGCCCCTGACCTTCCGCCCCGATCCGGACCGCATCTGGGAGCGGCTCCGCCCGCGTACCAACAACCGGCGCATGCTGGGGATCCTGCGCGAGGTCGCGGCCTGGCGCGAGCGCGAGGCGCAGCGGATCGACATCCCGCGCGGCCGCCTGCTCAAGGACGAGAGCCTGCTCGAGCTCGCGGCCGTGGCCCCGCGCGACGCGGACGGGCTCGCTCGCGTGCGCGGCGTGGCGCGCGGCTTCGCCGAGGGCAAGAGCGGCGCCGGCGTGCTGGCCGCAATCGAGACCGCCCGCGCGATGCCCGAGGAGGCGCTCCCGGCCTCGCCCGAGCGGCAGAACCTGCGGCCGTCGCCCGCGCTGGTGGCGCTGCTGAAGGTGCTGCTGGCGGCCAAGTCCGAGCAGCACGGGGTGGCGCCCCGGCTGCTGGCCTCGTCCGACGACATCGACCGGCTGGCCGCCGAGGACGAGCCGGATGTGCCCGCACTCGCGGGATGGCGCCGTCAGGTGTTCGGCGAGGACGCGCTGGCGCTGAAAGGCGGGCAGGTGGCGCTCGGTGTTGCGGGCAAGCGGATCAAGCTACTACGAACCTGAGGAACTTGGCTGCAACCGCACGTAGGCACCGGTGTTGTATCGCTGCCAAAAGGAGGCTCTCTGATGAGCATTATCGTCTGGATCGTGTTCGGCCTGATCGCCGGCTTCATTGCGAGCAAGCTGGTGAACAGCGCGGGCGAGGGGCTGATCATCGACATCGTCCTCGGAATCGTGGGCGCTGTCGTTGGTGGCTTCATCTTCAACGCGTTCGGTGCGGCCGGGGTGACCGGGTTCAATATCTACAGCCTGATCGTGGCGGTGATCGGGGCCGTGGTCGTGTTGTGGATCTACCATGCGCTGTTCGCACGACGGATGGTCAGATAAGGCCAGGGGCGTCGTGCGCAGCACGCTTTCAGCGTGACGCCCCTGGACCCCGCCAGGATCAGCGATCCTGGACCTGCATAACGAATGGCAGGTCCAGGAGGGCCTTCCCTCCTGGCGGGGTCTAAGGGGCAGAGCCCCTTTCTAACGTCGCGCGCAATCGCCACGCGGTGAGTAGAGCCAGAGCGGCCAGCACCACCGCCATCGCGACCACCCCGGGCCATCCGGCCTCCTGCCAGAACCAGCCGCCCGCCGCCCCGAACACGCTTAACCCCGTGTAGAACGCGAACAGGTAGAGCGCCGAGGCGTGCCCCTTGTTCTGCCGCGCCAGGCGCCCGACTGCCGCACTCGCTACGGAATGCGCGCCGAAGAACCCGAATGTCACGAGCGCGATCCCGGTGATGATCGCGGCAAGCGGATGCGCGAGCGTCACGAGCAGCCCGCCCGTCACGATCACCAGCCCCACGAACAGCGACGTGGACCGGCCGATCCGGTCGGCCGCGCGCCCGAACACTGTCGAGCCCGCAATCCCGAACACATAGACGAGGAAGATCGCGCCGATCGTGGTCTGCCCGAGATTGTAGGGTGGCGCGGAGAGCCGGTAGCCGGTGTAGTTGTAGAGCGACACGAACGGACCCACGACCAGGAAGCCGAACGCGATCAGCAGCCGAAGCGAAGGCTGCCGGAGGAGGCGTCGGAAGATCACCACGTGATGCACCAGGCGTCGCCCGTGCGCCGGACGCCAGTGTCGCGACGGCGGCAGCAGGATCACGAACGCCATCGCAGCGGCGAGGCCGAGCAGCGAGAGCACTGCCATCGCCACCCGCCAGCCGAACAGGTCCGCCATCGCACCCGTGAGCAGGCGCCCGAGCATGCCGCCGAAGGCGTTGCCCGCGACATAGATGCCCATCGCGAAGCTCAGGCCGTTCGGGTGCATCTCCTCGCTCAGATAGGCCATGGCCACGGCCGGAACGCCCGCGGCCGCGATGCCCTCGAGGGTGCGGAGCGCCAGCAGCGCGTGCCAGCCGGGGGCGGCGGCGCAGAGCAGGTTCAGCACCACCGAGGAGAACAGCGAGATCGCCATGATGCGCTTGCGGCCGAACCGCTCGGAGACGATGCCGGCGAGGAAGATCGCCACCGTCATCACCAGCGTGGCGCACGAGAGCGACAGGCTGGCCGAGGCCGGACTCACCGCGAAGGCGTGGGAGAAGATCGGCATCAGCGGCTGCACGCAGTAGAGCAGCGCGAAGGTCGCGAAGCCGCTCGCGCACATGCCGAGGGCGGCGCGGCGATACTCCGGCGTGCCGATGCTGATGTGGTCCGCGGGCAGGCCGGTCAGCGGCGACGATGTCTCGGGGCTGGACAAGGGGTTTCCATGCCGGGAGGTGCCGCAGGGCGCAAGGTTTGCCCTGAGCGGAGGGGGAAGCTAGGTTGCCGCCCTCGTCAGCAGGGAGCCCGACGGCGTGATGCATCTTCCGCTCGTGTCGATCATGGTGTTCCTGCCGCTGCTGACGGCGGTGGCGCTGACCTTCTTCCGCGGCACGGGCGAGAACACCGACCGCGCCGCACAGATCACGGCGTTCGCCGCGAGCCTGGTGGTGCTGGCAATCACGGTCGGCCTCTGGATCGGCTTCCGCCCCGGTGCCGGCTTCCAGTTCGAGGACCACGCCGCCTGGCTGCCCGGCACGGGTGCCTCGTACCATGTCGGCGTCGATGGCATCAGCCTGGCGCTGAGCCTGCTCGCCGCGTTCCTGACGCCGCTCACGCTGTTGGCGGGGCCCGGGATCGGCGGACGGCGGCTGCGCGACTACGCGATCATCATCCTGCTGTTTGAGTCGACGCTGCTCGGTATCTTCACCTCGCTTGACTTTCTTCTCTTCTACGTCTTCTACGAGGCGGTGCTGATCCCGTCGGCGCTGCTGGTCGGCATCTGGGGAAGTGCGGGCGCGCCGCGGGCCGCGATGAAGTTCTTCCTCTACACGTTCGCCGGCTCGATGGTGATGCTGATCTCGCTGATCGCGATGTGGGCCGCCGCCGGCACCACCGACATCCCGGTGCTGATGCACACGAGCTTCAGCCCGCACATGCAGGGCTGGCTGTTCCTGGGCTTCCTCGCGGCGTTCGGCGTGAAACTGCCGATCTGGCCGCTGCACACCTGGCTGCCGGACGCGTATGCCACCGCGCCCGGCGGCGGGCTGATCCTGTTCGCGGGCGTGCTCGGCAAGGCGGGTGGCTACGGGTTTTTGCGTTTCCCGATCGAGATGCTTCCCGATGCGTCCGCGCTGGCACAGCCGCTGATGATCGGCGTGGGACTGATCGCCATCACCTATGCGGCGATCGTCGCCTTCGCGCAGACCGACTTCAAGCGGATGATCGCCTACTCGTCGTTCTCGCACATGGGCGTCGTCGTGGTGGGGCTGTTCACGCTGACCGCCGAAGGGATCAACGGCGCGGTGTTCCAGATGCTGGCGCATGGCGTCATCATCGCGGCCCTGTTCTTCACGCTGGCGATCCTGGAACGCCGCACGACCTCGACGCTGATCGCCGACTATGCCGGGGTCGCGCGTCGCATGCCGGTGTTGGCGACGCTGGCGATGCTGTTCGTGATGGCCAATCTCGGCCTGCCCGGCACCGGCGGCTTCGTGGGCGAGCTGCTGGTGGTGATCGGCGCGATCCATCTCGGCGCGATTACCGCGTTCCTGTCGGCGACCGCGATGGTGCTGGGTGCCGCCTACATGCTCGTGCTGTTCCGCCGCGTCATGTTCGAGAACGTCGCCGGCCGGGCGCGCGGGATCGTGCACGACCTGTCGGCGC
This sequence comes from uncultured Acetobacteraceae bacterium, assembly GCA_964247685.1. GTDB lineage: Bacteria > Pseudomonadota > Alphaproteobacteria > Acetobacterales > Acetobacteraceae > CAXTPV01. The sequence continues at coordinate 60 of CAXTVZ010000152.1, read as the reverse complement.
GCGAGCTCGCGGTGCTCGCACCCCTGGCGATCGTGGTGCTGTGGCTCGGCATCCATCCCA
>CAXTVZ010000151.1:6221-8133 GCA_964247685.1 uncultured Acetobacteraceae bacterium | reverse complement strand
AAGGCCAGGGCTCTGCCCTGGACCCGCTGGGGTCTTGACCCCAGACCCCCTTTGTATGGGAGACGCCCCCTGGGGCGTGTCTGCTGACGAAACGCGCTGCGACCGGCCGAGCCAAGACGTTTCGGTGCTACATACTGCGAAGAAGAGCGAGTGCCCCTCGTCACAGGCGCTGAGATGCTCGCGGTCGGTGGGCCGCTGCTCGACGTGAAGGCACGCCGCATTCTGGCGGCAGACGCAACTCACGTGGGCGAAGTTATGATCCAGGCTTCGCTCGAACAATCAGGGTTCCAAGGGACGACTGTCCCTTGGCGGGTCCAGGGCAGAGCCCTGGCCTTTCAGCGATCCCCTCAGAACGCCTGCTTGGCCGTGAACAGCACCGCAAGCCCGGACGACACGTAGTAGGTCGGCGCGCTGCCCGCGATCAGCGTTCCGTATTTCCCAACGACGTTCTGGGCGTTCACCGTGGGCGTCGCCACGCCCGACAGGAACGGGCTGCCGATATTGATGAAGTTAAGCTGCAGCTCGGTGCGGCTCGCGAGGCCCAACTTCGGCAGCCTGTAGCCGACTGAAAGGTCCGGCGTCACATACACTGGAATTCTCTCGTCGTTCATGAAGGTTGTATACTGCTTGCCCACATATTTGACGTCGAACTGGCCGAAGATCGTCCCGTCATCGTAGTGCAGGCCGATCGCCGCCTGGAACGCGGGGCTCGAGGTCGCGGTCTTGCCCGCGGTCGCCGCATAATCCGTGCCGTTCTGGATATCGTTGTCGATGGTGGCGTGCAGATATTCCATTGAGACATACGGGCTGACATGGTACCAGGGTCGTGTCCCTGCTTCGAGATCGGCACCGCGCGACGTCTGCCCACCCGCGTTGACCGACAGGTTCTCGAGTCCGCTCGGGCCACCCAGCGTTGCGATCTGGCGATTGGTGAAGTTGTAGTTGAAGAAACTGATTGACCCGATGATCCGCCCACCCTGGTAGCGGTAGCCGAGTGTCTCCGAAATCGCGTATTCGGGCTTGAGGTCGAGGTTGGCAGTGTTGTCGAGCGTGCCCTGGTAGTACTGATTGAAGAAGGTCTGCTCAGAGGGCGTGCGGAAATCGGTGCTGACGCTCGCGAACACCATCTGCACGCCATCGATCGCGTAGCGGATGCCGAGACGCGGCAGCGGCTCGTTGTCGTCGATCGTGGCAGCGTATTGCGGGCCGGGGATCTCGTTCACGCCGTCGCGCGCCACCATCGCGTATTTCAGCCCGGCCTCGATCGTGAGCTTGTCGTCGAGTAGCTTGAGAATGTCGGCCGCGAAGAGCTCGTCGGTCTGCGTGATCACGACATCGGCGTCGTCGAGCAGCAACTGTCCGGCCTGCGGGCCCGAGGTGAGGCGGAGCTGCTGCGTCACGTTGTCGCCCCAGATGTCGGCGGGCGCGCCGCCCGGGCTGAGTGCGCTGTAGGACTGAATGTCGGCTTCGTTCGAGTAGTCGTACCAGTCGCCAACGACCACGCTGTTGTGCCCCACCGTCCAGGTGAGCTTGGCCACCACGCCCGCGCGGTATTGCCGATCGGTATCGTTCGCCATCACCGAACCGCCGGTCGCATCGTTGTTCGGAATGCTCGTCGTGTAGGGCCCCGCACTCCCCTGATAGACCGCGGTCTGGTCGAGCACGTCCTCATAGGGATCGTTGCCGTAGCCATACTGGAAGTAGGGAGTGACATTGAGGACCAGCCGGTGCGTCAGCGTGAGCTGCGTCGGGATCGCAGTGTACAACACGCGAAAGGTCTCGTCGTCATCCTTCCAGTAATCGTATCCGCCGGGCGTGAAGCCGCTCGCGTAGTTGTTCGCCGGAGAATACGCTCCATACTGCTCGTAGCTCGCGAGCGTCGGTCGGTCATAGGTCGGCGTGATCGCGTCGT
>CAXTVZ010000151.1:0-6121 GCA_964247685.1 uncultured Acetobacteraceae bacterium | reverse complement strand
TACTGCTCGTAGCTCGCGAGCGTCGGTCGGTCATAGGTCGGCGTGATCGCGTCGTGCCACTCGCCGCTCCAGGCGACGCGATTGCCCTCGCCCCATTCCCGCACCACCTTGAAGTCGATGTGCTGACGCTTCACCCGCCCGGGCCCGCGCCACTGGTCCGATCCCGTCTGCGAGTAGGAGATGAACGCGCGGATCCCGGAGTTGCCGATCAGGCCGGTGTCGAGGCGGATGAACTCGCGGTTGGTGTTGAACGAGCCGTAGGACGCATCCACGCTCCCACCCGGATGCAGCGACGGGTCCAGCATGGTGATCTTCATCAGCCCGCCCGCCTCGGAGATCACCGGGCTGTCGAGATCGGCGGTCCCTTGCGCGAGCGAGATCTCGTCGATGTTCTCGGAATCGATGAACTGGCTGGGATAGCCGTCATAATAGCCGATATCGTTGAGCGGCATACCCTCGAGCGTATAGCCGATCTCGTCCTGGCCAAGACCGTGGACGTTGAGGCTCAACTGCTGCGACAGGCCGAACGGGTCGGACATCTGCGTGAGCGCGCCGGGCGTGAGCGCCACATACTGATAGGCGTTCTGGACCGGCGCCTGCGTGGCGATGAAGGCCTGGCTGACCGTGCTGACCGATTTGTCGTCGGTCTGATGCCTGATCAGGCCCGCACCCGCGCTGCGCCGGCGCGTGGCTTCGACACGAACATCCTCAACCGTGCGGCGCAGATGTTTCGGCGCGGCCGGAGGCGTGGCTTGCGCAAGTGCGGCGCCCGGCCACGCCAGAATTGCGCCCGCGAACAGCGCCCTGGCCAGATGTTCGGAAGAGCGTCGCACGGCGGCCTCACAAAACGAGGCCGACGAAGGATGGAGTGCAGTCCCCGTCCCTTCGCCGGCATGATCCGGATCAGGTTCAAAGGGTCACCACACCGCCCTTAAGCCAGTGGTATCTCAGCCCCTTGTCAGGGCACCCCTCGGTAAAACCACCATAGCGGGCTCAGGAGCTTTGTCCATGCCCCTGCAGGATCGCCGCACGTCCGGCACCCCAGAACGCGGCCTCCAGGCGCACGGCCTCCCGGAACTGCGCGAGCAGCACGGGATAGCGCGCTTCGCCGCCCAGGCGCCGGCCCAGATCCTCGAGGCTCGCGAGGCCGGCGCGCACGAGGTCGTGGTAGTGCGTTCCGCTATAGGTCTCGATCCAGTCCCGATACGGGTTGCCCTCGATCCTCGTGGCCGGATCTCGCAGGAGGCGCAATCCGATCTCGCCATATCCGCCGAGACACGCGGCCAACGTCACCGACAGGTCGAGCACGTCGCCCGTGATCCCGCGGTCGAGCATGTAGCGGCTGTAGGCGACCAGCTCGAGCGTTTCCGGAATGCGTTCGATCTGCTCGGGCGCGGTGCCATAGGTCGCCAGCTGCCGCCGATGCAGCGACATCTCGCCGTCGAGCAGCCCATGCAGCAGGGCGGCGTTCGACGCCATCTCGGCGACACGCCCGCTTTTGTAGACCAGAAGCGCGTAGGCCCGCGCGTAATGCACCAGGTAGAGATAGTCCTGCGCGAGCCAGGCCCCGAACTCCTCGCGCGCCAACGTCCCCGCCGCGAGCGACGCGACGAAGGGATGCTCGACATACGCCCGCCAGGCTTCGCCCGCATCCGCACGCAGCCGCGCATAGAGCGTGCCGGCGGCGAATGGCATGTCGGTCTCGAACTGGAACGCCATGCGTCACCTCGTCAGAATACTGGTGTCCGGTGCCCAGAACAGGATCCGCCGCAGCAGGCGGTCGACGAGCACCCAGAGCCCGACCGCCATCAGCGCCAGCACGAACAACGCCGCGAACATCACGTCGGTCTGGATCCGCGCATTCGCGTTCAGCATGACATAGCCGAGCCCCGACGACGCGCCCACCCATTCGCCGATCACCGCCCCGATCGGCGCGATCGCGGTCGCGACCCGCAGTCCCGCGCCGAAGGCCGGCATCGCCGCGGGCAGCCGCACATGGCGCAGGATCGCGAGCGGCCGGGCATCCATCGTGCGCGCGAGATCCAGCCATCCGGCGTCCGTGCGCCGTAACCCGTCCGCGAACGCCGCCATCACGGGGAAGAAGATCACCAGCACCGCCATCACGATTTTCGAAGCGATCCCAAAGCCGAACCACAGCACCAGCAATGGCGCCAGCGCGAACACCGGGATCGCCTGGCTGACCACCAGCAGCGGCATCAGCCAGCGGGCGAGCACCGGCGAGAACACGGTCACGAGCGCGGCCGCGGCCCCGAGCGTCGTGCCCAGCAACAGGCCGAGCACGGTCTCGATAAACGTCGTCGCCGTGTTGTCGAGCAGCACCGCACGCTCGCGCCACAGTGCCGCCGCCACCGATTGCGGCGTCGGCAGCAGGAACGCGGGAATGTCGCTCCCTGCCGTTACGCACCACCACACCAGCACGAGCACGCCGAAGGTGACGAGCGGGCGCAGCAGGTGCGGGAACCAGCGCCTCATGCGGTGGTCAGCGCCCGCAGCAATCGCCCCTGTACGTGCAGCATCGCGTCGTCGTCGGGCGCGCGCGGCGGGGTGCCCGGGATTGGGATCGGGGCGCCCAGCGTCGCGGGCGTGCCCGACAGCACCAGCAGGTGATGGCCGAGCCGGCAGGCCTCCAGCGGGTCGTGGGTGATCAGCAGCACCGTGCGCCCGCGCAGCAAGGCCGCCGCGAGGTCCTGCACGCGCGCCCGCGTGACGGTGTCCAGTGCTGCGAACGGCTCGTCCATCAGAACGACCGGACGGTCCTCGTAGAGCGTGCGCGCAAGCGCCACACGCTGGCGCATGCCGCCCGAGAGCTGTGACGGCAACGCGCGCGCGCGATCGGCCAACCCCACGCGCGCCAGCAGATCGAGCGCCCGCGTCCGGTCCCGCATCGTCCCGCGCAGTCGCGCGCCGAGCATCACGTTCTCGATCGCATCGAGCCATGGAAAGAGCAGGTCCTGCTGGCCCATATAGGCGACACGGCCGGCGAGCGGCCGCCCATCGGTCGCGGCCACGCTGCCGGCGCTCGGCCGATCGAGCCCCGCGATGATCCGGAGCAGGCTCGACTTGCCCACGCCGCTCACCCCGAGCAGCACCACAAAGGTGCCCGCGTCGACGTCGAGGTCGAGATGCTCGAAGATCGCGCGGCCTTCGTAGTTCAGGGCCAGGTCACGGATGCTGAGGCCAGGCGCGGCGAGCAATGGGTCTCCAAGCAAAGGGGCGTCGTGCAGAGCACTCCGGCGTGACGCCCCTCAAAGCCCCGCCAGAAGGCCGGGCCTCCTGGACCTGCCATCAAATGGGGTCTGGGGCCAAGGCCCCAGCGGGGTCCGGGGGCAGAGCCCCTGGCCTTCTTACGCGTCCGGCCGACGTCCCCGGCCCGCCTTGGGCCGCAACCCGATCGGCGGCATCGCCCGCGCACCCACCACCCGCCGCACCCGCGCGATCTCGCTCGCATGTCGCGTCGCGTCCAGCCGATGCGTCACACTTCCCGCATGCCGGCGATGCACGTTCAGCGGCTCGGCGACATACGCGACGCGCGAGGCCGGATCGCGCAGCATCTCGACATAGAGCCGCCAGTCGCCGGCCACGCTGAGTGCCGCGAGTTCACCGCCGCAGCGCTCGAACGCCGCCAGCAGTGCCTCGCGTCGGAACAGCACCGCGCTCGCATTGAGAAGGAGGTTGCGCTCGGCCAGGCACGTGCGCAGCACCTCCGGCCCGGGCAGCACGAAGTCCCGTTCCAGCGCCAGGCAACCGTGCGTGCGGTAATAGGGCTTGTAGCTCCCGTCGAGCGGGCGTCCCTCGCTGTCCACCGGCCGGCTGTCGGTGAACGCCATCACCGCGCCCTCGACGCCGGCGAGCCTGCCGGCCAGCGCCTCGAGAAAGCGGGGACCCGCCGCGTCGTCGGCCTCGGCGATCCACAGCCACGCGCCGCGCGCCTGCTCGGCCGCGCGCCGCCACTGCGCGAACACGCTGCCGCTGTTGCGCGCCGCCACATGCACCGCGATCGCGCGCCCGGCCCGCGCGGCGGCGTCCCGCGCGCGCGCGACGCTCGCATCGGTCGATGCATCGTCGAGCACGATCACCTCGCGCACGGGATGCGTCTGCTCGAAGATCGTCGTGAGCCGCTCGTCCATGTAGCGCTCGTAGTTGCAGCTCAGGACCACGGCCGAGACGTCGAGCGCCTCGGGCCGGAGCAGCGTCAGCACGCGGTGCGCATACGCGTCGAACGCGAACCGCTTGGCCACCAGGCGTGCGACCCGTGCCCGCACCTCCGCAGGCGTCGCCGCCACGCGGATCAGCGCCGCCCGGAAGCCCGGCAGGTCGCCGCGCGGCACCACCGCGCCGCCGCGCACCTGGCGCAACAGCGTCGGCATCCCGCCCGTGCCCTCGAACGCCACCACCGGTATCCCGGCCGCGAGCGCCTCGAGCGCCACGCTCGGGAACGGGTCCTCGCGCGAGGTCAGCGCCAGCACGTCGGCGGCGGCGAACAGCGGCGCCGGATCGGCCACGAACCCGGCGTGGATGAACACGCCCGCCGCGGTCGCCGCCTCGATCTCCGGTCCGAGATGGCGCGCGATGTCGGGGTCCATCCCGCCCGCCCAAACGAAACGCAACCGCGCGCGGCCGTCCTGCATCCGCGCCATCGCGAGGAACAGGTCGAACCCCTTGCGCAGATCCGCGTAGCCGAGCCCGAGCACCACGGTCTCGCCAGGCGCGATCCCCAGCGACGCGCGTGCTGCCGCCCGGTCGCTCGCCGTGCGCATCCGGTAGATCCCCTGCGGCAGCACCGTCGCGCGGGCGGCCGCGAACCCCGTCGCCCGCGCGAGCCCGTCCGCCACTTCGGGCGCCCCCACCACCACCGTCGACGCCGCGCGCAGTCCCGCCTCAGCCGCCTCGACCAGCCCCTTCTCCCGCAGGATCCCGTCCATCTCATGCGCGAGCAGCACCACGCGGATGTCGAGGGAAGCGAGCGACGCCGCCACATCGCCCGCGGCGCACGAGTTCACCAGCGCCACGTCCACACCCGCCCGCCGGTACGCCAGCAGCACCGCAGGCAGCCCCGGATCGTCGAACCCCATCACGCGCGTGGGCGCCAACTTCGCGAACTCCGCCTCGAGCGGCCCGCGCGCGCCGAGCAGGATCTCGAGCCGCACCCCATGCGCGTCCGCCAGTCGTCGCGCGATCGCCAGCAGCAGCATCTGCGCCCCGTGGGTGAGCGCGTCATGCCCCACCAGCAGCACAAGCCGGCCGCGCGCGACGCCGGTGACCGCGCGCCCCGTCGCGTTGAGGAACGCCGCCCCGTAATGGAGATCGGGTTCGAGCGTGGCACCCTCCGCCCATTCGTTCCACGCGTTGATGCACACGATCGGATCGCCGAAGAACGTCGTCTCGCGCGCCCGCACGATCAGGTCGCGCAGCCAGGCCTCATAGGCCGCCGGCGTCGCCCCATGCAGCACCAGCCCGCCGCCCTGCCGTCGTGCATCGTTGTCCCAGGACGGCACGATCGTCTTGATCAGCGGGAACGCGGGCGCCGGCTCCGCGAGCGAGGTCGCCGCCGCATCCTCGTAGCTGTAGACCCGGGCCGCGAAATCCGTGTCGAGGATGTCGAGCGACGGGTTCAGCGGCGGCAGATGGTCGCAGATCTTGTGCGGCGGGAACTCGACCGCCCCGTCGAAGCCCATCGCGCGCGGATCGCGCCCCTCGAAACTCTGCGCCATCGTGAAGATCGGCGATCCCGCCCCGCGCGCCTCCAGCATCGCCCGCCACCGCGGCACCCGCGCCTGGATGTCGGACACCAGCCCCGGCCGATACACCATGAACAGCGGCCGCCCCGCCACGCGGACATACCGCGGATCGGCGAAATGTCGCGCCAGGCATTCCGTGAACGCCGCATCGTCCGGCCCGTCGCGATCCTGCGCGATCAGCACCTCGTGGTCCGACCCATCCCACCGCCGCGTCCAGTTCTCGTTCGCCCACATCAGGCAGAACGGGAAGTCGAGTGTCGGATCGGCCAGCAGCGCCTCGAGCGGCCCGTCCAGCAGCCGCCGCCCGTTGAACCAGTAGAAGTAGAAGACGAACCCCTCGATCCCCGCCCCGCGCGCGAACT
>CAXTVZ010000150.1:0-8177 GCA_964247685.1 uncultured Acetobacteraceae bacterium | reverse complement strand
GATCCTCGAACCTGACGCCCAAGTCAGTGAAGCTCGAACAGCAACGCCGACCGGCCGTCCACCACCAGGGTGTCGCCGGCCGCATGGCGCGGGAAGCTGTCGATTGCGGCCGGGCCGGTGTCGAGCAGCCTGTGCCACTCCGTCCCGTGGGCGCAGCGCGGCAGGGTCAGCGCGACCTGATCGTGATGGCCGTTGAACACCAGCAGCAGGGTCGCGTCGGTTCCGGGCCGCGGCACCGCGGTGGGTCGCGAGCGCCCGTCCAGCAGCATGCCGAAGCACCGGATGTTGCCGTTGCTCCAATCCTCCGAGCGCATCTCGGCCCCGTCCGCGTTCACCCACATCACGTCGCGGATGCCGCGGGCGGCATCGTCGTATTCGCCCGTGAGGAACCGCTTGCGCGCCAGCACCGGATGCTCGCGGCGCAAGGCGATCAGCCGGCGGGTGAAGGCGTGCAAGGCGCGCTGGTTCGCGTCGTGATCCCAGTGCACCCAGGAGATCTCGTTGTCCTGGCAATAGGCGTTGTTGTTGCCGCGCTGGGTGCGGCCGAACTCGTCGCCGGCGAGCAGCATCGGTGTGCCTTGCGCGAGCAGCAGCGTCGCCATCATGTTGCGCATCTGGCGCTGACGCATCGCCACGATCTCGGGCCGGTCCGTCGGACCCTCGACGCCGCAATTCCACGAGTAGTTGTGGCTGTGTCCGTCGGCGTTGTCCTCGCCGTTCGCCTCGTTGTGCTTGTCGTTGTAGGAAACGAGGTCGGCGAGCGTGAACCCGTCATGAGCGGTCACGAAGTTCACCGACGCCCAGGGTTTGCGCCCGCGCCGGTTGAACTTGTCGGCCGATCCCGAGAGCCGCGCCGAGAGCTCGGCCGGCGACGCCTCGCCCTTCCAGAACGCGCGGCCGGCGTCACGGAAGCGGTCGTTCCACTCCGCCCAACCAGGCGGGAAGCCGCCCACCTGGTAGCCGCCCGGCCCGCAATCCCACGGCTCGGCGATCAGCTTGAGGTCGGACAGGATCGGATCCTGGCGGCAGCTGTCGAGGAAGCCGTTGCCCTCGTCGAACCCGTATTCCTCGCGCCCGAGGATCGTCGCGAGATCAAAACGGAACCCGTCGACATGCATCTCGGTCGCCCAGTAGCGCAGGCTGTCGGTGACCATCTGCAGCACGCGCGGATGGCTCAGGTTGAGCGTGTTGCCGGTGCCGGTGTCGTTGATGTAGTGGCGCTTGTCGGTGGGCAGCAGCCGATAGTAGCTGGCATTGTCGATGCCGCGGAACGACAGCGTGGGGCCGCGCTCGTTGCCTTCGGCCGTGTGGTTGTAGACGACGTCGAGGATGACCTCGATCCCCGCATCGTGCAGATGCGCCACCATCGCCTTGAATTCGGAATGCCCGCCCGTGGTGCCCGACGAGTAGGCGGGATGCGGCGCGAAGAACCCGATCGTGTTGTAGCCCCAGTAATTCGTGAGGTTCTTGCCCTGCAAATGGTTGTCGTCGAGGAACGTCTGCACCGGCAGCAGCTCGATCGAGGTGACGCCGAGGCTGCGGATGTAGTCGACGATTTCCTTGGTCGCGAGACCGCCGAACGTGCCGCGCAGCGCTTCCGGAACCGCCGGATGCAGCTTGGTGAAACCCTTGGCGTGCAGCTCGTAGAAGATCGTCCGCTCCCACGGCACGCGCGGCCGCTGGTCGCGCCCCCAGGTGAAGGATGGATCGACCACGCGGCACTTCGGCATGAAGGGTGCGGAATCGCGCCGGTCGAAGCTGAGATCGAGCGCCGTGTCGCCAACCGTGTAGCCGTACACCGCGGGGTCCCAGGTGAGCTGCCCGACATGCGCCTTCGCGTAAGGGTCGAGCAGCAGCTTGTACGGATTGAACCGGTGGCCCGCTTCCGGATCGTAAGGTCCGTACACGCGATACGCGTAGACCGTGCCTGGCCGCGCATCCGGAAGATAGCCGTGCCAGACTTCGTCGGTGTATTCGGGAAGAGTGATGCACTCGATCTGTTCGCTGCCGTCGAAGTCGAACAGGCAGAGCTCCACCTTCGTTGCGTTGGCAGAGAAGAGCGCGAAATTGACGCCGAGGCCGTCCCAGGTGGCACCCAGCGGATACGGCAACCCTTCGAGGATGCGCGTGCCTCGGATGAGGTTGGGCGCGGTGGTCCTGTTCGCCAAAGCGGTCGTCGTCCTCAGGGCGTGAAGAGATCTCGTAGCACGCCCGGAACCAGGGCCGCGAGCGGGTTGACCGACACGCGCGGGGCATCGAGCGTTCCCCGCACCGCATAGGTCGCCGCGAACACGCCGCCGCCGCGCTCCGGGCTGAACAGCTGCCCCACCACCGGCAGGCGCCCGGGCAGCGCGTTGAAGGCATAGGCCGGCACGATGGTGCCATCCACCGCGATGCCGCCCCCGACCGTGTCGATCGTGCCCTTCGCGGTCACCCCGATCGCCGACTGGAAGGCGCGCGCACCCGCGAGCGTGATCGTGCCGTCCGGCGCGTAGGTGAACGGCAGCACCAGCCGCGTCACCGAGATCCCCCGCTGCGGCGCCGGGTCGGCCAGCCCGTACACCGTGAGGTCGCGCAGGAAGCGGGCGGCCGCGGGCACGTGGTCGATGCGAAAGCCGGTGACACTCAGCGTGCCCGCGACCGGAGTGGCCTTGTCGGGGATGGTGGCGTTCACGTCGAGCGCGCCGCCATGCACGCGCCGGCTCAGATCCACGGCCGCGAGCAGCCGTCCCGCGTCGTTGGCGGCAAGCGTCATCGCCCGGCCGCCGGGTGCCGGCCTGAGCGAAAAGGCGAGCGTGCCCACGCCCGCCGCCCGCGCCTGCCCTTCGGCCACCCGCGTGCCGGCCCCGGTGAAGTGCACGTGCACGTCGTTGAAGGCCGCATCGTTGGCGAGATCGACCTTGTCCGCGGCCAGCGTCGCCTCCCATCGTGGACCAGGGTTGGGCGGCCCGGCAGGGGCCGTGGCCGGCGGGGTCACGGCGCGGACGGCACGGATCGCCCGCGGCTGCGCAGGCGCCGCGAACCGCCAGGCGAGGTCGAGCTCGGGCCCCGAAGCGTGCACCCGGAACACTCCGCCCGGCCCCGCCGGGAGCTCGATCCGTCCGGCGAGCCGCGTCCGCCCGAGATGGGCGCGGTCGATCACCACCGCGCGCACCCGGCCCTGCGCCACCTCGCCATGGGTCGCGAGATCGAGGTCGGGCCCGGTCGCGCCCAGCGCGGTGAGCGAGGCGATCCGGTCATGGCTCAGGCCCAGCGCGAGATGGACGCTCGCCTTCTGCCCCGCGCGCTTGCTCCAGCCCACCGGCAGCGCGAGCGAGGCGTCGGTCAGGTCCGCGTCGGCGGCGACCGTGCTGGTTCCGTCGCGATGCTGCCGCCAATGCGCCTGCAGCCCCACCTCCCCTGCGACCGGCCCCGCTTCGGTCACCGGCAACCCCGCCTGGCCCAGCAGGCCCGGTGCGGCGCGCGTCGAGACGTCGGCGCTCTCGGTCACCTGGCCGGGGCCGCCCGCGTTGAAGTCGAACGACGCGGCCAGCGTCACCGGCAGGCCCGCGAACCGGCCGGTGCCGGCGATCCTGAGCCCGCTCGTGTCGGCGTCGATATGCAGCGCGCCGTCGTCGAGCGCGCGGCCGAGGGCCACGTCGCCCAGATGCACGGCGGCGAGGTCGGCCTGCACCTTGATCGCGATCTGGTCCATCGTGACGCGGTCGTCGAGCGGAAGCGTGATCTCGACCTGCGCCGTCACGCGCCCGCCGGGCGCCGTGAAAGGCAGCGGCCGCGTCGACAGCAGGTGCAGCCGGGGGGTGGCGAGCAGCGCCAGCGTCTCGCCCAGATCGCCCGCGAGATGCAGCCCGATCGCGCCGGTCTGGTCGCGCGCCTGCAGCCCCGTGATGCGCATCGAACTCCCGTCGAGCACGAGCCGCCCCTGCCGCCCCGCGGCGATGTCGATCGCCAGCGCGTCGGTGCCCTCGAAGCGCAGCGTCGCGCGCCCGTCGGTGATCGGTGCCACCGGCCGCAGCCAGTGCGCCTCGAGACCGTCGGCCGCGAACCCGCCCGCGAGCGCGGTCAGGTCGAGCCCGTCCAGCCCGTCGCGGCTGGTGACCCCCGCCTCGACATGCACCGCGTGCACCACGCCCGCGGTGAGGTTGGCGGTGATCCACTGCCGCGCGCCGCCCGCCGCGCCCTCCGGCCACACGTCGCCGATCCCTGCCAGTGGGATCGCGTCGCCGGTGATCGTGAGGTGCCCGGTGAGTGGCGACCCGGGCGCCGCGCCACCCTGCAGGACCCCCGCGACCGCGGCACTCGCCCCGTCGCCCAGGATCACCGCCGCCTGCTGGAGCTCGATCAGGCCGGCCGGCTTCTGCAGCGTCGCGTCGGCGGCCGGATGGAGCCGCACCGCGAGCGACGCGCTGCGGACCGGCACGCCGCCGACCGTGCCGCCGCCGAGCGCGAGGTCAAGCGCCACCACCTGCGGCGCGAGATCGGCGCTGACGGTCGCGGACAGCTCCCCCGACAGCGGCGCCTGGATGCGCGCGAGCACCGGCAGCACCGGCGACAACGTCGAGGGATCGATCGCGCTGAACCGCACGCGCACGATCGTGTCCGCCCCCTCGCCCGGCGTCAGCGCGACCGCGACATGCGTGCTGGCCTGGCCCACGGTCAGCGTCGCCTGCACCCGACCCGCGAGCGCCTCGCCGTCGCGAGTGCGGGCAAGGATGGCGTCCGCGCCGCGCACCGCCCATGGCAGCCGCGTCTGCTCGTCGTCCACCGTGAGATCGACCGCGTGGAGCCGGACCAGGCGGATCCAGTGCCAGAACGACGGCGCGCCCGCCTTCGCGGGCCGGCCCGGCTGTCCCGCCGGCTTCACGCCCACCCCGGGTGCGAGCTCCACGAACCCGTCCGCGCGCCGCCGCAGCCGCAGCGCGCCGCCGCTCGCCTCCACCGAGAACGGCGCGATCCGCCAGGCCATCACCGCGCGCGGCGCCAGTGCGATCGCGGCATGGTCCACATGATCGAGCGTGTGGCCCTGCGCGTCGGCCACCGCGAACTGGTCGAGGCTCAACGAGATCGGCGCGGCCAACCCCTCGCGCACCCCGTTCCACGAGAGCGTCGCGCGCCGCACATGCACCGCCACCGGCAGGTCCTGCGACACGATCAGGCGCGTCACCACGCCGGTGATGTCGAGCGGCCCCCGGTTCAGCCGCCAGGCCAGCAGCAGCCCGGACAGCACGCCGAGCCCGGCCACCACCAGCACGCTCCACGCCAGCCACACCAGGGTGTGCCGGAGCAGCGCGGTGGCCCGGATCCACCTCATGGCGCGCGCCGGCCTCCCCTCGCGGCGACCCCTCCTGTAGGAGGACGCGCATGTCCGCCGCACCGCCGCCGCACGCCTGGCCCACCGGTGGCGACCCGCGCGCCGCCGCCATCCTCGCCGAGCGGCTCGTGGCCGAGGCGGCGGCGCGCGGCATCGCCGCCACCGCTCTGCAAACCCCGGTCGCCCAAGCCGCGATCGCGGCGATCGGCGGCCACAGCCCGTATCTCGCCGACCTCGCCGCGCGCGAGCTTCCGGCCCTGCTGGACCTCCTGGAGCGCGGGCCGGCGGCGGTCTCGGCCGACGCCTTCGCCCGGCTCGGCCACGAGGCGACGCCCGCCAGCCCCCAGGCCACGGTGGCCGCCGCCCTGCGCCGGGCCCGGCGCGTCGTGGCGCTCGCCACCGCGTTCGGCGATCTCGGCGGTGCCTGGCCGCTCGAGCAGGTGACCGCGACGCTGTCGGCGCTCGCCGAGCACACGCTCGGTCTCGCCACCGCGCATCTGCTGCGCGCCCAGGGTCTCACGCGCGGTGTCGCCGTGCTCGCCATGGGCAAGCTCGGTGCGCGGGAGCTCAACTACTCGAGCGATGTCGACCTCTTCCTGCTGCACGACCGCGCGGATGTCGCGACCGACACTCTCGCGCGCTTCGCCCGCGCGCTGGTGGACCTTATGGAGACGCGCGACGCCGACGGCTACGTCTTCCGGGTCGATCTCCGCCTCCGCCCCGATCCCGGCGCCACCCCGCCGGTCGTGGGGTTCGCCGCCGCTTGCACCTATTACGAGAGCCTGGCGCTGACCTGGGAACGCGCCGCGATGATCAAGGCGCGCCCGATCGCGGGCGACCTGGCACTCGGCCGGCGCTTCCTCACGGCGATCAAACCCTTCGTGTGGCGCCGCCATCTCGATTTCGCGGCGATCGCCGACATGCGCGGCATGAAGCGTCGCATCGATCGCGCGCGTGCGACCGGCGCGGCACTCCCCGGACGCGACCTCAAGCTCGGCCGCGGCGGCATCCGCGAGATCGAGTTCACCGCGGTGACGCTGCAGCTCGTCTGGGGCGGCCGCGACGCAGGCCTGCGCGCGCCCGGCACGATCGCGGCACTCGAGGCGCTGGCGGAGGCAGGCCATCTCGCGCGCGACGATGCCGCGGCGCTCGCGGACGCCTACCGCCTGCTGCGCACCGCCGAGCACCGGCTGCAGATGGTGGCCGACCGCCAGACCCACCGACTGCCCGCGGGCCCAGCCGGCTTCGAGCGCTTCGCCCGGTTCATGGGCCACGCGGACGCCGACGCCCTCACCGCTGTGCTCGCGCAGGCGACCGAGCGCGTCCACGCCGTGTTCGCGGCCAACCTCCGCGACCCGGCCGCGCTCGGTCTGGCACCCCCGGCCACCGATGCCGCCGCTCTCGCAGCACTCGGCTTCCGCAGGCCCGCGGACGCCGCCCGCCTGATCGAACGCTGGACCACCGCACCCCCGCGCGCGCTCCGCCACGAGCGCACGCAACGTCTCCTGCCGGTGATGCTCGCGACGCTGCTGCCCGCGATCGGGCGCGTGCGCGACGCGGACGCCGCGCTCGCCCGCTTCGACCGGCTGCTCGAGCGCCTGCAATCCGGCGTGCAGGTCTTCTCGCTGCTGACCCGCAACCCGAAGCTGCTCGAGCTCGTGGCGCTCCTGCTCGGCGCTTCGCCCGTGCTCGCCGACCACCTCGCCGCGGTGCCGGCGGCACTCGAGGGCCTGCTCACGCGCGCCGACGTGACACCGCATCCGATCGCCGCGCTGAGGCGCGAGCTCAACGGGCGCCCGGATGCGGCGTCGCTCGAGGTCGCGATCGAGACCGCCCGCCGCTTCGTCCGCGGCGAAGAGCTCCGCCTGGCACTGGCCGAGCTCGAAGGCCGCATCGACGTCGACCGCGCCGGCCGCGCCCGCACCGGCCTGGCGGATGCCACCGTCACCCTGCTCCTGGCCCGCATCCGCGCCGAGCACGAGCAACGCCATGGCCTCGTGGCCGGAGGCGCCGCCGTGGTGGTGGCGCTGGGCAAATGCGGCTCGCGCGAGATGGTCGCCGGCTCCGACCTCGACCTCATGCTGATCTACGACCACGACGCGGACGCCCCGCCGAGCACCGGCGGCGGCCGCGCGCTCCCGCCGCCCACCTATTTCGCGCGCCTCACCCAGAGCCTGATCGCCGCCCTGACCGCCCCCGGTGCCGAGGGCGCGCTCTACGCCGTCGACATGCGGCTCCGCCCCTCGGGCCGCGCCGGGCCGGTCGCGGTCTCGCTCGCCGCCTTCCGCACCTATCACGCGGAGAGTGCATGGACCTGGGAGCGGATGGCGCTCACCCGGGCGCGCGTGGTGGCGGGGCCCGCACCGCTGCGCCGCCTCGTCGCAGGCGCGATCCAGACCGCGCTCGACGGCGCCGGCTCCCGCGCCACGATCGCCGCCGACGCAACCGCGATGCGCCGGCGCCTGGCCGCCGAGCACCGTGCGCCGGGCCCGTGGGACGTGAAATGGCGGCCGGGCGGCCTGGTGGAGGTGGAGTTCATCGCCGAGGCGCTGCAGCTCGGACCAGGCGCGCCGCGCAATGCCTCGATCGGCCGCAGCTTCGCCGGTCTCGCGCGCGCGGGCCTGATCTCGCGCGCGGAAGCGCGTCGGCTCGCCGAAGCCGACCGGTTCTGGCGGCGGCTGCAGTCGTTGTTGCGTCTGTTGGGCGCGCAACCGGGTACCGCGCTGGAGCAGTCGATGGGGATGGACTTGGTGGCAGTCGAACGACGAATGGAAAAGACGGCGCGGGAGGTGCAGGAGGCGTTCGAACGGTATTTAGGCCAGGGCTCTGCCCTGGACCCGCTGGGGTCTTAACCCCAGACCCCTTT
>CAXTVZ010000149.1:0-8352 GCA_964247685.1 uncultured Acetobacteraceae bacterium | reverse complement strand
GCCGAAATGCGGGGTCAGCAGGTCGCTGATCCAGCCGAACAGCGGCGGCCCGACACCGATGCCCACCGCGTTGGCGCACAGCGCGAAGAGCGCCGTCGCGGTGGCCCGGCGATGCACCGGCACCACGGTCGGGATGCCCGCGTAGATCGGCGCGGCGCACAGCGCGGCGATCACGCCGTTGAGCACCAGGGCAGCCAGCGAGATGACGAGCGAATGCGTCAGCACCTGCACCAGCCCGAATGGCTGGGCGACCAGGTAGGCCCAGAAGGCGAAGCGGATCGCCCCCGACACCCCGCCGGCCCGGCGCGCGGCGCGGTCGGCGATGGGTCCGCCGATCAGCGTACCCAGGACGTTCGCGCCGCCCAGGGCGAAACCGAACCAGAGCCCGGCCTCTCCCGAGGTGAGGCCGAACGAGCGCATGTAGAAGCTCACGCCCCACAGCGTGAGCGCGTAGCCGACGACGTTGCTGGTCGCGCCGTAGAGCAGCAGGCTCATCAGCGGGCGGTTGCCGAGCAGCGCGCGCCAGGATTCCGCCTCGGGCGCGGCATGCGGCGCCTGCGGCTCGCGGATGAAGACGAACATCAGGGCGGCCACCGGCAGCCCGAGCAGGCCCACGAGCTCGAAGGTCGCGCGCCAGCCGATATGCTCGACACCGTAGCCGCCGCCCGCCAGCCCGATGATGTAGCCGACATAGGAGCCGCCGTAGCACAGCGCGAACGCGGTGTTGCGCGTGGCCCGCGTGGAATAGGCGGCGAGCAGAGCCGACACGTTGGGGGAGTAGGCCGCCTGTCCCAGCCCCACGCCGATCCGCGAGGCGGCCAGCACGGGAACGCTGCTCGCCCGCCCCATCAGCGCGGTCGCGACACTCCAGAGCGTGATGCCGGTGCCGGCGAGCCGGGCGGCGAAGCCCCGGTCGCCGCCGAGCGCGAAGGGGATGAGCATGATGCCGTAGAGCAGCGCGAAGGCGGTGCCGCCGAGCAGCCCGATCGTGGCGTCGGTCAGGTGGAGATCGTGCTTGATCGCGTCATTGGCGGTCGAGAACACGAAGCGGTCGATGAAGTCGAGCATGCCCGCGAAGGCGAGCAGGACGATCACAACCGGAGACCAGCCGCGCGCCGGGACGGTGGCGCCGCCCTCCGTCCGGGTGGCGCTCATGCCCCTCCCACCGGTACTATGCGGCGAACGGCGGACGGCGCGACGCGGCGCACGCGGGATCGTAACCTCATCGGACGCTTTTGCCGGTCCGTGCGGCGCGCCACAAGGCATGCGGCGAGTCGAGGTCGCGAGCGGGTTCGTGCGGTGAGCGGAAGGACACACAGGATGGCGATGGACGGGAGCCTGCGCCGCGCGCCGGCGATCGAGCCGCCGGGGCGATCGAGGCCGGCAACGGCGAAGCGGATTGCGACCTGCGGCCGCGCGAGGGTGCGCAGGGCGTGACGCTCCGGAGCCTGATGATCGGCGCCCGGATCCGGCCCCGGGAGCGGCGCCACCGCATCCTCCGCGAGCCTCATGACCGCGGCATGGACGCAGCCGACATGCCGGAGGCGGCGCGCGTGATCGTGCGCGCGGCGGCGCCCTCGGCGCGCTCGCGGGTGCGGCAGGCGTGCAGCCGGCCGAGGCTCACACGCCCGGCGCGATCGACCGGTCGCGCCGACACGCCGTCCGTTGCATCCGCCGCGTGCCGGAGTCCTGGCGGAGCCGCGCGTGGCCGTTGACCATTTTTCCGAGGCGCTGCGCCTGCACAAGGCGGGCGAGCTTGATGCCGCGGCGCAGCTCTACGCGCGCGTGCTGCGCTACGAGCCGGGCCATCCCGGCGCGCTGAACCTGCTCGGCGTGCTGCGCCTGACCCAGGGCCGCACGCTCGACGGCGTGCAGCTGATGCGGCGCGCGGTGCGGGCCACGCCCGACCGGCCGGAGACGCACTACAATCTCGGGGGCGGCCTCGAGACCCTGGGCGAGCTCGACGCGGCCGAGGCGGCGTTCCGGGCCGCCCTCCGCCTGGCCCCCGACCATGCCGGTGCGCATCTGAACCTGTCGGGCGTGAAGCTCCGGCAGGGTCGCCCACAGGACGCCTTCGCGCATGCCAGGCGCGCCGCCGAGCTCGCGCCCGACCTCGCCGAGCCCTTCTGCAACGCAGGCCTGGCACTGCGCGGCACCGGTTTTCCGCAGCGCGCCGCCGAGATGTTCCGCGAGGCGCTGCGTCGCAATCCGGAGCATCACGCGAGCCTGCACAATCTCGGCAACCTCCTGCGCGCCCGCGGCGACGCCGATCGCGAGGCAGAGGCCCTGTTCCGCCGGGTGCTCGCCCGCCATCCGCTGCACACCGAAACCCGCGTGGCGCTCGCCCAGACCCTGCGCGCGCGCGGCGAGGTCGAGCGCGCCGACGCCGAGCTCGCCGAAGCGCTGGCGCTGAGCCCCGACGACCCGCTGCTCCGGCTCGGTGCCACCATCGCCAAACTGCGCCCGCTCTACGGCCGCGACGACGAGCGCCTCGCCGCGCGCGCGTCCTACGGGCAGGCGCTGGACGAGCTCGACGCCTGGGTGCGCGCGGGCGGCACCGCGCGCCTGGCCGCCTTCGCCGACGTGGCGGGCACGGTGCAGCCGTTCTTTCTCCCCTACTCCGGCGACGACAACCGCGCCCTGCAGCGGACGCATGGCCGGCTGGTCGCCGACGCCATGCGCGCGCGTCACGGCGAGGCACGGATCGCGGCCCCGCCCGGCCCCGGCGCGCCGATCCGCGTGGGCTTCGTCTCGGGCTACATGCGCGACCATTCGAACTGGAAGATCCCGCTCGGCGGCTGGATGGAGGGGCTCGACCGCTCCCGGTTCGCGATCTTCGGCTATCACACCGGCGAGCCCACCGACGCCATCACCGAACACGCGCGCACGCTCTGCACCCGCTTCGTGCAGGGCCCGCTCGACACCGAAGCCTGGCGCCGCGAGATCACGCGCGACGCCCCGCACGTGCTGATCTTCCCCGAGACCGGCATGGACAGCCCCGCGTTCCGACTGGCGGCGCAGCGCCTGGCGCCGCTGCAATGCGTCTCCTGGGGTCATCCGGAAACCAGCGGCCTGCCGACGATCGATGCCTTCCTCACCAGCGACGCGATGGAGCCGCCGGACGCCGAGCGCCTCTACACCGAGCGTCTGGTGCGGCTGCCCGGCCTCGGCTTCAGCTGGCGGCCGCCCCCGCCGGCACCGTCGAGCGCCACACGCGAGAGCCTCGGCCTGCCGGCGGAGGGCACGCTCCTGTTCTGCGGTCAGTCTCTCTACAAATACCGACCCTCGTTCGACGCGCTGCTCGCCCGCATCGCGGCGGGCGTGCCGGACGCGCGCTTCGTGTTCGTCGAGCCCTTCCACGGCGGCCGCGTGCGCGCCGCGATGCGCGCCCGGCTCGCGAGCCAGCCCGGCCTCGATGCGGACCGAAGCTGCGTCTTCCTCGACCGCCTCGACCAGGCGGATTTCGTGGCCGCCGCCACGCTCTGCGACCTGGTGCTCGACAGCCCGAGCTGGGCCGGCTGCAACTCCACCCTCGAATGCCTCGCCGGCGGCACGCCGCTGGTCACGCTGGAGGGGGCGACGCTGCGCGCGCGCCACGGCAGTGCAATCCTGCGCGCGATCGGCGTGCCCGAGCTGATCGCCCGCACCGAGGACGAGCTCGTCGCACTGGCCTGCGATCTCGCCGGCGACCCGCCGCGCCGCGCCCGGCTGCGGGACGCGCTCGCCACGGGTTTCGCCGACTGGCGCAGACGGGCCGACACCACAAGTGCTGAAGCACTCGGCGCCTGGATCGTGGCATCCTTGGCATCCGGGCTGTAACCGGGCACGGCTCAGCCGCGAACAAGCAGCGACCGGAGGGACAGGCGATGAAACGGCAACGGGGGCTGAGACGGGAGCATCCGGCGATCGTGCGCATCACGCACTGGGTCGCAGCATTCGCCATGCTGGCGATGATCACCAGCGGCTGGCGGATCTATGACGCCTCGCCGCTGCCGCTCCTGCTGCCGTTCACCTTCCCGCCCGGCCTCACCATCGGCGGCTGGCTGGGCGGCGCGCTGCAGTGGCACTTCGCGGCGATGTGGGCGCTGATCGTCGCGGGCGCGATCTATCTCGTGCACGGCGTCGCGACCGGGCATTTCCGGCGCGACATCTGGCCTGCCGGCCCGCGCGAGTTCGGGCGTGATCTCTCCGCCGCACTGCGACTCCGCCTGAAGCACGAGCGCGGCGTCTACAACGCGGTGCAGCGGCTGCTCTACGCCGGCGTGCTGGTCGCGGTGATGCTGATCGTGGCCTCGGGGCTGTCGATCTGGAAGCCGGTGCAGTTCGGCTGGCTTGCCGCCCTGTTCGGCGGCTACGACACCGCACGCTACGTCCATTTCGCGCTGATGTGCGCGATCGTGGCGTTCCTGGTGATCCACGTCGCCCTCGTGGCGCTGGTGCCGCGCACGCTGGTCGGCATGGTCACGGGCGGCGCGCATCTGCCCGCGAACGCGGAAGGGAAGCGATCATGAAGCCACCACGCCTCACCGACGCGAAGCCGGAGCTCGTCCGGCTCGAACGAAGGTTGCTGCTCCGCAACGGTCTGTCGCTCGGCGGGCTCGCCATGCTGACCGGCTGCGACGTCACCGACGGCAATGCGGTCGACCGCGCGCTCGCCGCGATGTCGCGGTTCAACGACCGCGTGCAGGCCGTCATGTTCAACCCGAACCGGCTCGCCGCCACCTTCCCGGCGAGTGCGATGACCCGCCCGTTCCCGTTCAACGCCTATTACGGCGAGGACGACATCCGCACGGTGGACGCCAGCGCCTGGCGCCTCGAGCTCGGCGGCAGCATCGCCGACAAGCGGCCCTGGTCGCTCGCAGCACTCCGCGCCCTGCCGCAGGAAAGCCAGATCACGCGCCACATCTGCGTCGAAGGCTGGAGTGCGATCGGACAGTGGTCGGGCGTGCGCCTGTCGGATTTCCTCAAGCGCGTCGGCGCCGATCTCCGGTGCAAATATGTCGGCGTGAAATGCTTCGACGACTACTACACCAGCATCGACATGCCGACCGCGCTGCATCCGCAGACGATCCTCGCACTTGATTATGGAACCGATCCGTTGCCGCCGCTCTACGGCGCGCCGCTGAAGATCCGCATGCCCACCAAGCTCGGCTTCAAGAATCCCAAATACGTGGCCAGCCTCTACGTGACCGACAAATACCCGGGCGGCTACTGGGAAGACCAGGGCTACAACTGGTTCAGCGGTTCGTAACGACGCACCGTAACCGGCCCGGCGTCGCCGGCGAAGAATGACATGTCGGCGATCCTCGCCGGCGCCGACACGATGGAGCACGACATGTCATTCCGTTTCACGATCGCAACCCTCGCTTTGCTGGCACCGCTCGCCGCCCTGCCCGCGATCGCGCAGGACACGATGAGCAACAACGCCTCCATGTCGAAGAGCGGGATGGCCTCTACCGGCATGTCGCACGCCTCGATGTCGAAGAGCGCCATGCACAGCAAGAAACACGACAGCATGAGCGGCGGCGCGATGGCGAGCCACTCGATGGCGCATGGCGACACGATGGCGCCGTCCGCGGACAGCGCCCCACACTCCTGACCGGCCCGCGCACCCGGGACGGCCGACAGTGGCGGGCACGTTCCGGGTGGCCCGCGCCCGATCGAACGATGGCGTCGGGTCGGGCGACGCGCCACTCTCGCCTCCGGAACCGAAGACGGGAGGTGCGGCGCGTGGCCGAAGGTGACTGGCGCGAGCTCATGGTGGCGGCGCAGGGCGGCGACGCGCGCGCCTATCGCCGCCTGCTCGTCGAGATCGGCGCCTGGCTGCACCGGTATTTCGCGCGCCGCCTGCCGCCCGCGATCGTGGACGACGCCGTGCAGGACACGCTGCTGGCGATCCACGAGAAGCGCCACACCTTCGCGCCCGCGCAACCCTTCGAGCCGTGGCTCGCCGCGATCGCCCGCTACAAATGGATCGACCGGTTGCGCCACATGCAGCGGCACCGGACCGAGACGCTCGACGACACCGCGTCGGTCGCCGATCACGGCGAGGCGGTCACCACCGCACGCGCGCTCGAACGCCTGCTCGGCACGCTCAAGCCCGCGCAGGCCGACGCGATCCGCCTCGTGAAGCTCGAAGGCTACAGCATCGAGGAGGCGTCCGCGCGGACCGGGCAGACCGCGTCGCTGGTGAAGGTGAACATCCATCGCGGGCTGGGGCGGCTCGCGGCGCTCGTGCGGCGACGCGCGGATGACGAGTGAGCGGAGGCAGACGGATGGCGAGTGACGACCTGATCGACCGTCTCGCCGCCGGGCTCCGGCCCGTGCGCCCCCGGAGCCGCGGGCAGGATCTCGCGGTGATCGCGATCGTCTGCCTGGCCGAGCTCACCCTGTTCTTCCTCCTGCCGATGATGCGGGACCGGATGCCGGGCCTGACGCCCATGCCGATGCCCATGCCTATGGCGCAGATGCCGATCGGGCAGCCGTCGTTCTGGTGGAAGCTCGTGGGCCTGCTTCTGATCGCGACCGTGAGCGGCGCGGCGGCGATCCGGTCGTTCCGTCCGCCCGGCACGCCGCGCCGCGCGCTCGGCCTGCTCGCGGCGCTCGTGGCGGGCGTGTTCGCCGCCGGCTGGGCGGTCGATGCCGCGCATGGCGGCACGGGCCACCTGCTGGCAAGGCTCGACTGGCGCAACGGCCTCGGCTGTGCAGCGAAGATGGCGTTCCTGGCGATCCCGCCGATGATCGGCATGGCCGTGCTGATGCGGCGCGGAGCGGCGACCGACGCGGCCGCCACCGCCGTCGTGGCCGGGCTCGCCGCCGCGGCCTGGGGCGCCTTCGTGTTCGTGTTCGCCTGCCCCTCGAACGATCCGTTCTACATCGCGGTCTGGTACACGGTGGGCTGCGGCGGCGTGACGCTGGCGGCGCGTCTCCTGCTGCCGCGCCTCACACGCTGGTAAGGGCGATCCCGAGCGCGACCAGGCTCGCCTCCGCAAACAGCCGGCCGAGCAGCGACACCGACTGCGCGCCGTCGGCACCGTATCCCGGCAGGCTCAGGCACGGATGCCCCGTGAAATTGCCGAGCAGCAGCGACGGGCCGCAACCGGGCGAGGACACGAACGCGTCGACCTGCGCCAGGTCGTGGGCGACATGCTCCATCGCCACCCGTCGCAGCCGGTCGAGCTGCACATGGTCGACCGCCGACAGGAAACGCGCGCGGCGAAACGTGTTCGGCCAGGCCGGCTCGTCCTGCCAGGCCAGCAGGTCGTCGCGATCGCTCGCGGTGAGATCCGCGAAGGATGCGGCCGCCTCCGCCTCGAGGATGGCGCCGAGCGCCTCCCAGGGCAGCGCCGGCCGAGGCGCGAGCTCGACCAGCACCGCGCCGCACGCGCCCGCACGACGCTCGATCTCCGCGCGCACGGTCGCCTCGATCTCGTCCGCGCGCCAGCCGATCCGCACGCCCGGCGCGAGCGTCGGCGGCGAGGCGAACGGCATCGCGATCTGTGCCGCATCCTGCGGGTCGGGCGCCGCGATCACCGCGAGCACGAGCGCCGTGTCGAGCGGCGCGCGGGCCAGCACGCCCACCTTGTCGAGCGAAGGGCACAGCGACATCACCCCCCGACGCGACACGCGCCCGAAGCTCGGACGCAGCCCCACGCAGCGGCAGCGCGTCGCCGGCGAGACGATCGACCCGTACGTCTCGGTCCCGATCGCGAACGCGCACAGCCCCGCCGCCGCAGCGCTCGCCGACCCCGCCGACGAACCGCTGGCACCTTCCGCCTCGTTCCACGGGTTGCGCGTGCGCCCGCCATACCAGAGATCGCCATAGGCCAGCGCGCCCACCGCCGTCTTGCCGAGCAGCACCGCGCCCGCGTCGCGCAACAGCGTCGTCACCTGCGCGTCGGTGTCCGGCACGCGCCCGCGATAGGGTTCCGCGCCCCAATCCGTCACCACGCCGGCCGTGTCGACGATGTCCTTCATCCCGTAGGGCACGCCGTGCAACGGGCCGACCGTTCGCCCCGTGCGGGCGAGATGCGCATCGAGCGCGTCCGCCTGCGCGAGCGCCGCCTCGCCCGCGACGGTGGCGTAGGCGAGCAGCGACCCGTTGCGCCGGTCGATGCGCTCAAGGAACAGCATCGCGAGCCGTCGCGCCGAGACCTCTCCCCCGCGCAGCCACGCCGCATGCCGCCACGCAGGTGCCAGAGCGAGCGCCTCGTCATCCGCCGGCACCGGACCTGCCTCGGGCAGCGCAGCGGGGGCCGCCGACGCGGGCGGGGAAAACCCCGGCAAACGCGGGTCGAACCGCATCGCCGGCAGCACCTCGCGCGGAAGTGCCAGCGCGCGCAACGCCGCCGC
>CAXTVZ010000148.1:6619-8358 GCA_964247685.1 uncultured Acetobacteraceae bacterium | reverse complement strand
GTCCAGGAGGGCCTTCCCTCCTGGCGGGGTCTAAGGGGCAGAGCCCCTTACTTCTCTTCCGTGCTCGATCGTCACGACCGTATCGACGATCCGCAGTGCCGCCGGCCTGTGCGTGATCAGCAACGTCGTGCGCCCCCGAATCAGCACCGCGAGCCCGTCGAGCACCGCCCGTTCCGAGGCCGCGTCCAGCCCCTCGGTGGGCTCGTCGAGCAGCAGGATCGGCGCGTCCTTCAGCAGCGCGCGCGCGATCGCCAGGCGCCGCGCCTGGCCGCCCGAGAACCGCGCCCCGTTCTCGCCGGCCAGCGTGTCGAGCCCCTCCGGAAGCCGCGCGATGTCGTCCGCGAGATGGGCGGCGCGCAGCGCGTCGGTGAGCTCGGCGTCGCTCGCACCCGGACGGGCCATGAGCAGGTTGTCGCGGACGCTGCGATTGAACAGGTGGGTCTGCTGCGACACGACGCCGAACAGCGCGCGCGCCGTATCGCCTGACAGCTGCCGGAGTGGCGTGCCGCCGATGGTGACCTCGCCCTCGTAGTCCCAGAAGCGGAGCAGCGCGTTGAACAGGCTGGTCTTGCCCGCGCCGCTCGGGCCCACGATGCCGAGGGCTGCGCCCTCCGGGATGTCGAGCGTGAGGCCGTCGAGCGCGTATGGAAGGTCCATGGCGTAGCGCAGGCGCAGGTCGCGGATGCGGATCGCGACGTGTTCCGGGCGTGGCAGCATCGCCGCCGGCTCGGCGATCGCGGGGGCGGCGTCCACGAGCTCGAAGATGCGGCGCGCGGCCGCGCGGCTCTCGCCGAGTGCCGCCCAGGCGGCCGGCAGCGGGGCCACGGCCTCGAAGCTCGCGAGCACGGTCAGCGCCACCATCGCGAGCGCCGGACCGGTGAGGTGGCCGGCGCCCACCAGCGGGATCGCGATCACCAGCGCGCCCCAGAGCGCCAGCCGCGCGGCGAGGCCGCAGAGCGCGTTGGCGGCGCTGCCGATCCACACCTGCCGCCGCTGGTGACCGACGAGGTCGCCGCCCAGCGCCATCGCCGTCGCGGCCTGGCGCCCCTCGGCGCGCGCAAGGAGGAGCTCGCCGAGACCGCCCACGAAGTCGGCGAGGTTTGCGCGCAGCTCGGCGCGGCGCGCCACCATGCGCAGGCCCGGGCCGCGCCCGAGACGGAGCGCGGTGAGCGGCAGGAGCACGCCCGCGGCGAGCAGGCCCGCGGCGAGCATCGTCGCCATCGGCGCGTTGAACAGGGCGAGAAAGGCGACCAGTGCCACCGCCGAGAGTGCCGCCGCGATCGTGGGCGCGAGCACGCGGAGATAGAGGTTGTCGAGACTGTCGACATCCGCACGGACGCGGCTCAGCAGGTCGCCGCCGCGGCTCGTCTGCAGCCGGGCGGGGGCGAGCGGTTCGAGACGCGCGTAGAGCCAGACCCGCAGGCCGGCGAGAAGGCGGAACGTCGCGTCATGGCTGACCAGGCGCTCGCCGTAGCGGCTGCCGGTGCGGATGATGGCGAGTGCCCGGATCGCGGCGGCGGGTGCGAAATACTCGATCGGGACACGCCCCAGACCCGCGAGGGCCATCGCGGCGATGAACCAGCCGGACAGAGCGAGCAGGCCGACATTGGAGAGGACCACGACGACCTGGAGCGTGATCCCCGCGGCGAGGCGTCCGGCGTAAGGGCGGAACAGCGCCACGAGGCGGACGACGTCCCTCACGCGGTGGCTCGCGTCTCCGCGCGCAGCGGCAGGCCCAT
>CAXTVZ010000148.1:0-6519 GCA_964247685.1 uncultured Acetobacteraceae bacterium | reverse complement strand
TCGAGGCCGAGCGGCAGGCGGGCGACCAGCGCGGTCGCTTCCGCGCGCTCGACGGCGCGGCGCACGCGCTCGGGATCGGCGTCGGGATGTGCGAGGCGGATGTTGTCGCGCACGGTGCCGTGGAACAGGGTCGGTCGCTGTGGCAGCCAGGCGATGCGGGCGCGCCACTCGGCTGGTGCCATGGTGGCGACGTCGATCCCGTCGGCGGTGATCCGGCCGGCGTCGGGAGCGATGAAGCCGAGCAGCAGCTGGGTGAGCGTGGACTTGCCGGCGCCCGACGGGCCCACGAGCGCCGTGTGCCGGCCGCGCTCGAGCACGAGGTCGATTCCTCCTATCGCGGGGCCGGCGAGCGCCGGGGTCGCGTCATAGGAGAACGAGACGCCTTCGAAGCGGATGCTGCGCACCCGGCCGGCGGGAAGCGTCGCCGTCCCCGCGAGGCTGGGCGGGACCGGCGTGTCGAGCAGGGCAACGATCGACTCCGCGGCCCCGATCGCCTCCATGCGGGCGTGATACTGCGTGCCCATCGCGCGCAGCGGCCGGAAGAACTCGGGGGCGAGCAGCAGCACCGCGAAGCCGGGCAGGAAGTGCAGCTCGCGGTAATACAGGCGGAAGCCGATATAGACGGCGACCATGGCGATGCTGACGGTGGCGAGGAACTCGAGCGCCAGCGACGACAGGAACGCCACGCGCAGGACGTCCATCGTGGTGCGGCGATAGTCCTCCGACGAGCGGGCGATGGCGTCGATTTCCGCGCGGCTCGCGCCGAATAGCTTCAGCGTGGTCAGCCCCTCGATCGCGTCGAACAGATGGGCGGCGAGCACCGCGAGCTTGCGCCACTGCGCCTGGTTCAGCGCCTCGGTGCCGCGGCCGATGATGATCATGAAGATCGGGATGAGCGGGGCGGCCAGGATGAGGATCAGGCCGGACACCCAGTCGGTCGGCAGCACGAAGGCAAGGATCGCCAGGGGCACGAAGCTGGTCAGCAGGCGCTGGGGCAGGTAGCCGGCATAGTAGGTGCGGATGCTCTCGGCCGCGTCGAACACGGTGCTGACGACGTCGCCGGTGCGCTGGCGCCGGGTCCAGGACGGGCCCAGGCCTGCCACATGCGCCTGGAGCCGGGCGCGGATCGAGAGCGCCACCGCCGCACCCGCCTCGAAGGCGAACGCGTCGGCGGCGGCGGTCAGCACGGCGCGTCCGACGAAGATCGCGAGAAGCGGGGTGAGGAACGGCCAGGCGGCGCCGAGCCCACGGTCGCCGATCACCACCCCATCGACGATCCGGGCCAGCAGCCAGGCCTCCGCGATCAGGGTGAGGCCCGCGATCGCACCCGCGACCGTCGCGGCGGCGATGGGCATGCGGGCGAGCGGAGACTGGCGGCGGAGGAAGCCCTCGAGTGTCCGGGTCTCGGCGCGCGACCTCGGCGGGGCGTGGGTGGTCACGGCGGGTCGCTCCCGAAGCGGACCTCCGCGTTCTGTTCCAGCCGGCGCCACTCGGCCTTGGCAAGAATGGCGCATAGGCCGAGGCCGAACACGAACATCACCCCGGCGGCGAACTGCAGGTCCGGCGGCAGGCCGAAGATCAGGGCGCCGAGGCCGACCCCCGCCGCAGGGCCGATCGCCAGCAGCGCCATGCCGCGCAGGTTCCACAGGACGACGCGCGCGCGCGCCAGGCGGTCGTCACGGGTCAGGCGAGGGGTTGGGGTCAATTGTGGTACGAGCCGAGCTTGGTGATGCGCGTCCGGAACACCCAGATCTGGTAGAAATTGTAGAGCAGGATCACCGGATAGAAGCCGCAGACCTCGAGCGCGAAGGTGCGCAGCGAGATCTCCCGGCTGGCACCCGTCTCGATCGTCCACGTGCCCGGAACGATGTCGGGCCACATGGTCGCGAGCAGCCCGCCGGCCATGATGGCGATCGTGACGTTGAGCCAGAACAGGGCCAGCACGTCGCGGTCGCGTTTGGAGTAGTGCCGCATCAGGAACGAGGTCATGACGGCCGCGGCCGGGATCAGCCACCACAGCCAGAAGTAATGGCCGAACCAGGTCCGCGACGCCCAGGGGAATTCGATTGCGATCCACAGCGTCGAGATCGGCACCGCGGCGACGGCCAGGTAGAAGACCCGGTTGGTCCAGGTCGCGGCATGGGCGCGCACCTCCTCGCCGTGCTCGAAGCGGGCGCGCACGAACAGGCCGCCCGAGAGCGAGACCGCGACCACGGCCGCGATGCCGATCCAGATGCTGAACGGGCTGATGAAGCGCCACGTGCCTCCGACATAGGTCGGCACCTGGTTGGGCGCGTGGGTGAGCGGGAAGCCGTGCAGCAGGGCGCCCACGCACATGCCGCCGAAGAAGGTGACGGTGAGGCTGCCCAGGCCGAACGCCCAGTCGGTGAAGCGGCGCGTCCGGTCCGAGGCGAGGTGGCGGTATTCGAGGGCCACGGCGCGGGCCATGATCGCGAGGAGCACCCAGGTGAGCGGGACCATGAGGTAGGGGAAGGCGGAGCCGTAGACGAACGGGAACGAGCCGAACAGCACGCCGCCGGCGATGATCAGCCAGGTCTCATTGGCGTCCCAGGTGCCGGCCATCGCCTGCATGATCGCGCCGCGCTCGTGCTCGTCGCGGAGGAACAACGAGAAGATGCCGGCGCCGAGGTCGGCGCCGTCGAGCACGATGTAGGCCAGGATCGAGAACGCGGCCGTGAACCAC
The DNA here is from genome assembly GCA_964247685.1 of uncultured Acetobacteraceae bacterium. Classification (GTDB taxonomy): domain Bacteria; phylum Pseudomonadota; class Alphaproteobacteria; order Acetobacterales; family Acetobacteraceae; genus CAXTPV01. Next base: position 3,815 of record CAXTVZ010000148.1, on the reverse strand, counting down.
CAGGCGATGGCCAGCAGGTCCTGGGCGTGGTTGAGCGGTTCCATCAGGCGAATGCTCCGATCGGGGGCCTTACGCGGGAGAGGTCATGCAGGGTGCGGCAGGCCAGGACCGGCAGCATGCGTCGCCTTCGGCGTTTCGCGCTCGCCCTTCTCCTGAGAGCCCGCGCCGAGCGTGCCGAGCCGCTGGTCGCCACCATGCTCGACGGGTGCCTCCATGTTGGGTCCGCTCTGGACGATCTTGGCGAAGAACCACCAGGTCGCCCCCCAGACCATCAGCTCGAAGCCGGCATAGAGCACGAGCCAAGCCACCTCCTCGTTGACCGTCATGTGGCTCACGCCCTGCTCGGTCCGCATCAGGCCGAACACCACCCAGGGCTGGCGCCCGACCTCGCGGGTCCACCAGCCGACCCAGACCGAGATGTAGGGAACGACGCCCGCGAACACCGTCGCGCGCAGGAACCACTTGTTGGCGCCCGCGGTCCAGGTCTGCATCCGGCCGCGCAGGATCAGATAAGTGCCCCAGAGCGCCATCATGAACATGAAGCCGCCGCAGGCGACCATGACGCGGAAGCCGTAGAAGGGGATCAGCATTGGCGGCCGGTTGTTCTTCGGGAACTCGTCCATGCCGCGCACGGAGCCGTTCCAGGTGTGGGTCTCGAGCAGGCTCAGCACGTGCGGGATCTTGATCGCCCAGGCGTTGCCGTCGCCCGCCGCGTTCGGCCAGGCGACCACGTTCCAGGCGTTGTCGACAGTGCCGTCGGGGTTGTTGGCGTGCCAGTGCCCTTCCATCGCGGCCAGCACGGTCGGCTGGTCCTCGAGCACGGTGATGCCGAGGCTGTCGCCGAGCCAGATCTGCAGGGGGGCGATGATCAGGAGGGCGAGGATCGACGCCTTCATCGCGCGCTGGAACATGACCGTGTGGCGCCCCTGCAGGAGATACCAGGCGGAGACGGCCAGCACGTAGGCGATCGCGAGCTCCCAGGCGGCGACCAGCATGTGCGGGAAGCCGTAGATGACGTCCGGGTTGAGCAGTGCGGCGAGCCAGCTTTTGACGTGGAACACGCCGCCCTGGAGCGTGATGCCCCGCGGCGTCTGCATCCAGGAGTTCGCGTCCAGGATCCACATGGCCGAGATCGAGGCCGAGAGCGCCACGTTGAAGGTGGCAAACAGGTGCGTCTTCTTGCCGATCTTGCCCCAGCCGAAGATCATCAGGCCGATGAAGCCCGCCTCGTACATGAAGGCGGAGATCGTCTCATAGCCGAGCACCTGGCCGAAGAAGGGGCCGGCGGCCTGCGAGAACGGGCCGTAGAGGATGCCGAACGCCATCTCCATGGTGATGCCGGTGGCCACGCCGGCCGCGAAGTTGATGATGAACAGCCGCTCGAAGAAGCGCGACAGCCGATACCAGTATTCCTCGTTGGTCCACACCCAGAACAGCTCGCCCACGAACAGCATCGCCGCCAGCCCGATGGTGAGCGGCGGGTAGAGGATGTGAAGCGTGGTGATCCATCCGAAGTCGAGACGCGACAGCAAGACGGATGGGGTGTTCTCGAGCATGTGGCACTCCGCGGTGCGACCGGTGGTCGTTCGCCTGAACGATGATCTTAGTCACTTGCCGCGCCGTGCAAGTGGACGGATCGATGACGATCTCGGCCCGTGGTCGAGGCCTTGACCTAACGCGCGACGGGACAGGGCGGTAGCGACATCAAGGTCGTGCGGCCGATTCTGACATGACCTCCGACGAGTGCTACCGGAAAAGAGACCGGTGAGCGATCGTCGGGCGAGAGCAGGCCGAGGAAGCCGATCGCGGCCTCTGCCTCGCCGGCATCGATCGCGCCGACGGCGTGGGCCCGCTTGAGGGTCGCCGCCCAGCCCGGCCCGAGTGCCACCATGCCGGTGCCGTCGAGCAGGCCTCGGTCGTCGAGCATGCCGTTGAACGATATCCGCGCCGCCTGGCCGTTCCAGGAGATCGCGGCGCGCTCGAGGGCCACCTTGTCGAACCCGGCGCCGAGCCGCAATCGGACCGCCGCGCGCTCGACGAGCCGGCCGTTCGGCCAGGTCCCGCGGGCCGGCAGCGTCATGTCCTGCGCCTCCGTCGCGAGCTCCCAGGCGCCGGCCACGTCGCGCAGGTCGCCGCGCACGGTCTCGGCGCCGGTGACGTCGTCCGGGCCGCCGCCATGCAGGGCGATTCCCACCCCGTCGCCCGCGAAATGCCAGCGCGCCCCGGCGCTGACGAAACGGAAGCCGCGGCTCCAGAGATCGAGCTGCCTCCCGTTGGGGAAGATGAGCGTCACCGGCTTGTCGAGTGCCACGCTGAGGCGGAACAGGTTCCAGATCGAGCGGTGGAGCGTGACGGCCCCGGTCGCGACGTTCGGCAGGGATGGCGTGCCGGTGAGCGTCGCGTCGGTCACACGCAAACCGTTCCAGAGCGGGTCGGGCCGGCCCGACAGGATCAGGCCGTGCTCGGCCGCGGTCGCGACCATGTCGTTCCAACCGGGACGCAGCGTGGTGTCCGCGACCACCTGACCGGTCACCGCGGCGCCGACCAGAACGACCAGAACGGCCAAGCCCCTGTTTATCCGGAGGATTCCCGTCACCGGTCATCCACAGGCGAGACGTGTCGTAACACGGGCGGCGTCGGCGCACGCCAGGCGCGGGTCACGCGGCGCGGCAACGGCGCGGCCCGGCGGGGGATGCGGACCGGACGGTCGTCAAAGGTTGGGATCTCAGCTTCAAGATTCAGGATTGTTATGACGGCGCCGCCGCCCGGCGCTGCCGCTGGCGGCAACACGGTCGGTGGCGCGAACCTCGCTGGACGAGGGGCTTGCGGTGCGTTCCCGGCCATTTCCCCCAGCCTTCCCGTCCCGTCATGCACAGAGTTGTCCACAGGCCTCCTGGTTCATGACGGCCTCGCCGTCCCGCCAGGAGCTTTCGATCCCGGAAAGAATGTCGGCGCGCGTGGCGGATGATGGCAAGGGCTGGTCTGGCGCGGAAGGCTGGGGCAGAGGCGGCTGGATGTGCACCCGGATCACATCGCGGTGTCGGCCGCGCAGGCGGAGGAGCATGCCGCGCCCCCAGGCGTGTCCCGAGTCGGTGACGACGGGGATGGTGGGTGCGCCGCGTCCGGCGAGTGCGACGATGCCCGGGTGAAGCCGGCCGCGCGTGCCGGGGGCGAGGCGGGTGCCCTCGGGGAAGATCACGATCTGGCGTCCCTGGGCGAGGGCCGCGTCGGTGCGTCGGCGCATGTCGCGGAGGGCGGCGGCGCCCCCGGCGCGGTCGATCGGGATCATGCCGGCCGGCTCCAGCAGCGGGCCCACGAGGGGGATACGTCGGAGTTCCTGCTTCATGATGTAGCTCGGCCGATCGACGAGGGTGAACCAGAGCAGCGTGTCGATCCCGGCCTGGTGCTGGGAGGCGATAACGGCGGCACCTGCCGGGAGGTTCTCGCGTCCGGTGACGATGACGCGAATGCCGCCGATGACGCGGAGGGCGGCGATGGTGATGCGGATCCAGGTGCGGGCGAGCGCGAAGGCGCGGGCGGGCGCGGCGAGGCGCACGACGAGGCCGGCGAGGCCGAGCACGAGGGTGAGGAGGAGGAAGAACGCGTTGAAGGCGAGCGCGCGGAGGGTTCGCATGGGGCGGCGAGATGGGGTGTGTGGGCGGAAGAAGGCAAGGGGCTCTGCCCCTTGACCCCGCCGGGAGGGAAGGCCCTCCTGGACCTGCCAATCGTAAAGGGGTCTGGGGCCAAGGCCCCAGCGGGGTCCAGGGGCAGCGCCCCTGGCCTTCCTAGACCGTGTCCGCGGCCCTCGGCGGCGG
>CAXTVZ010000147.1:0-8457 GCA_964247685.1 uncultured Acetobacteraceae bacterium | reverse complement strand
GCTGGTAGAGGCCGAGGCGGGTGAGAAAAATCCCCTGCGCGAGCGGCCCGTGCACGGCCGCACCCACGGACTCGGCAGCAAGGCGGAGGCCGGCGAAATCGACATGGGCGGTGAGGTCGGCCGAGCCGGGCGCGGCGAACGGGTCGGCCGGCCGCCCGTCACGCAGCGCCTGGAGCGTGTCGCCGAAGGGTTTCTCGCCACCGTAATCGACCAGCAGCGTGACCGTCGCGGGGCGCGCGGCGAGTGCGGTCACGACCGCGATCGACGCGTCGGATCGCTCGAGAATGTCGCCGTCTTCCATCTCGGCGATCGGGACGACGTCGGCAACGGCCTCGCCCTCGCGGCGGCTGCCGTCCGCCACCACGAGCTCCCGGAGCGTCTCGCCCTGCCTGACCCATTGCCGGATCGGCAGCGCATCGAGGAACTCGTTGGCGAGCATGATCGCCGGGCCAGCGGCGAGCGTGCCGAGCCCGTCGTGGAACACCGCATCGGGGAAGCGCTCCGCCAGCAGCCCGCGCAGCCGCGGTGAGGTCTCCACGAAGTGGAGCCGCAGGGCGGCCGCGAAGCCGGGCGCGGTGGCGCGCGCCAGCCGCAGCGCATCCGCCATCAGCGTGCCTCGCCCGGGACCGAGCTCGACCAGCAGCACCGGGTCGGGACGCCCCAGCGCCTCCCACATCACCGCCGACCAGGCGCCGAGCAGCTCGCCGAACACCTGGGCGATCTCGGGCGCGGTGGTGAAGTCGCGGAACGGGTCGTGCCCCGCATAATAGGCCGCGTTCGCCCGCGCCATGAACCGGTCGAGCCGCTCGGCCGTCATGGGCTCAGGGAGGCGGTCGCGGCGGGTTGCTCGGCAACCGCGCGCGGTCGCGCCAGCGTCATGAACACGATCCCGATCGCGATCATCGGCAGCGACAGGATCTGGCCCATCGACAGGCCGAACGCCAGGAAACCCAGGAACACGTCGGGCTCGCGGGCGAACTCGGCGGTGAACCGCGCGACGCCGTAGCCGACCAGGAACAGCCCGGTCAGGAACCCGAACCGCGCCCGCACGCCCGGTCTGGCGGCCGCGAACCACATCACCGCCGACAGCACCACGCCCTCGAGGAACGCTTCGTAGAGCTCCGACGGAAAGCGCGGCACCATGTCGACCCGCGGGTAGATCATCCGGAACGGCACCCAGTCCGGCGCGGGCCGGCCCCAGAGCTCGCCGTTGATGAAGTTCGCGCACCGGCCGATCCCGAGTCCCATCGGGGTGACGATCGCCAGCCGGTCCGCAAAACCCAGCACGGGTATGCGATGGCGGCGGCAGTAGAGCAGGATCGCGGCGACGACGCCCAGCACGCCGCCATGGAAGCTCATCCCCCCGTGCCAGACCTGCAGGATGCGTCCGGGATGCGCCAGAAACGCGCCCGGCTGATAGAACAGCACGTAGCCGAGCCGTCCGCCCAGCACGACGCCGAGCACCGCCCAGGTGAGGAAATCGTCCACCTCCAGGGTCGAGGCGACCACCGGGGTTCTCTGGCAGAGCCCGCGCATCAGCCGCCAGCCCAGGATCAGGCTGACGATGTAGGCGAGCGCGTACCAGCGGATCGCGAACGGGCCGAACGAGACGAGCACCGGATCGAAGTCCGGGAAGATCAGGGGATGCATGCGGTCTCAGTTGTAGGGGTCGGGCGTCGCGAGATAGTTGCGGATGTAGCGCTCGATCCCGCGCTCGAGCGGGATGAAGGGCGCGTCGTAGCCCGCCCGGCGCAGCACATCCATCGGCGCTTGCGTGAAAGACTGATACTGGCCGCGGAGTGCCGCCGGCATGTCGACGAACTCGACCTCGCGCGGCACGCCGGCGGCGTCGCACACCGCGTGCGCCAGGTCGAGATAGCTGCGTGCGGCGCCAGTGCCGACGTTGAAGAGGCCGGAGACGTGCCGTTGCGCCAGCAACCAGAGGATGATGGCCACGCAATCGTCGACATGGACGAAGTCGCGCGATTGCGCTCCGTGGGCGAGGTCCGGGCGGTCGGCGCGGAACAGCGTGGGCGGGCGGCCCTCGCGCACCTCGTCCCATTTCCGCTTCACCACCGAGACCATGTGACCTTTGTGGTACTCGTTGGGCCCGTAGACGTTGAAGAACTTCAGCCCCACGCATTGCGGCGGCATCGTCAGGCCGGCGCTGCGGCGTGCGGCGACCTTGCCGTCGAAGACGTGCTTGCTCCAGCCGTAGAGGTTCAGCGGCGCGAGCGCCGTGGTCTCGGGCGAGAAACCGTTTCTGCCGTCGCCGTAGGTCGCCGCCGAGGACGCGTAGATGAACGGCGTGCCCGATCCGGCACACCAGTCGAGCAGCTCTTCGGACAGCACGACGTTCGTCGCCCAGACCAGATCGGCGTCGCGCGCGGTGGTGTCGCTCACCGCCCCCAGATGCACCACCGCCTCGAGCGTCGGGCGCCGGTCGAGAAAGGCGCGGAGCCGGTCGGGAGCGATCAGCTGCCCGGGCGGGTGGCGCGCGATGTTGCGCCATTTCGCGTCCGCGCCGAGCCGGTCCACGATCGCGGTCGCCCGCCCTGCGGCCGCGAGCGCTGCCTGCAGATTCGAGCCGATGAAACCCGCACCACCCGTCACCAAGATCATAGGGCGACGTTATAGGCAGTCGGGGTGCTACGAACACCACCTGCAATCGCACGACGTCCCGGGAGGAACACATGGTCACGCGACCGAAGATCTTCGACGACATCGCAGGCATGGCCGGGGGCGCGTTCTCGGCGCTGTCCGGGCTCGGCGAGGAGGTCGAGCAGCTCGTGCGCGCCCGCGTCGACGAGGCACTGGCCCGCCTGAAGCTGGTGCGCCGCGACGAGTTCGACGCGGTGGCCGAGCTCGCCGCCAACGCGCGCGCGGGCCAGGAGGACGCCCTCGTGCGGCTCGCCGCCCTGGAGGCGCGCGTGGACGCGCTGGACAAGCTCACCATGATCGATCCGATCGCCGAGACCGCGCCCGAGTCGCATGGCGGCCCCGCCGACCCGCATCTCGAGAACGAGGGTGGCGTGGGCGGCCCGCCGCCGCTCGAGTGAAGTGCCGGCTGTCTTAAAACCAAGCCGGGCTTGCAGACGAAGGGCTTGGACCGTACGCTTCACACGCCGCTTGCGCTTCTGAGTCCCAGTTCTTGGTTTTGGGGCAAGACGTGCGCGGCTCAGGCCTTCCTCCAGCTGGGGAGACCCGCATGTCCGCCCTGAGCCTATCCACCCACACCGACCACGCGGCCAATCCGATCGACCAGATGGAGCAGATCGTCACTGCCAACGAATGGGCCTTCGATCGGAGAAGCGACTCCGAGATGGCGGCCGAGGCGCCCGGCAAATGGTGCGATTACGGGCTTTATTTCAGCTGGTCGCGCGAGATCAGCGCGATGAACTTCACCTGCACCTTCGACCTCAAGGTCCCGGCGCCGCGGCGGAAGGAGCTCTACGAGCTGCTGGCGCTGGCCAACGAGCGCCTCTGGTTCGGCCATTTCGGCATGGACCCGGATGACGGGATGCCGCTGTTCCGCCACTCGATCCTGCTGCGCGGGACGCATGGCGCCTCGAGCGAGAGCCTCGAGGACATGGTCGACATCGCCATCACCGAGTGCGAGCGGTTCTTCCCCGCCTTCCAGTTCGTGCTCTGGGGGGGCAAGTCGCCCACCGACGCGCTGGAAGCGGCGATGCTCGAATGCGCGGGGGAAGCCTGAGCGGCGAGGAAGGCCAGGGCTCTGCCCTGGACCCGCCAAGGGGCGAGCCCCTTGGATCCCCTCGACAACAAACGGGTTCTAAGGGCTCGCCCTTAGCGGGTCCAGGGCAGAGCCCTGGCCTGAGCGGAGCGGCCCGCGACCCGATACCGCCGCTCCTCCTGATCGGCTGCGGCCGAATGGGAGGCGCTCTTCTCGACGGCTGGCTGCGCGAAGGACTTTCTCCTTCCATCGTGGTCGATCCGGGAGGTGCGCCGGTCGCGTCCCCGCACCGCAAGGCGACCAGCCTCGCCGCCGTGCCCGCCGATTTCCGACCCAACTGCGTGGTCCTCGCCGTCAAGCCGCAGCAGGCCGGCGAGGTGCTCGCCGAGGCCGGACAGCGCTTTCCCGGCGCCATGTTCCTGTCGATCATGGCCGGACGCACCATCGCGGGCATCGAGCTCGCCACCGGAGCGGCCGCGGTCGTGCGCGCCATGCCCAACACGCCGGCGGCGATCGGGCGCGGCATCGCCGGCCTCTACGCCTCGCCGGCAGTGGGCGAGAGCAACCGCGGGCTCGCCGAGCGGCTGCTGCGCGCAGTGGGCGAGGTCGTCTGGCTCGACAACGAGGAGGAGATGGACGCGGTCACCGCCGTGTCCGGATCCGGCCCGGCCTACGTGTTCCTGCTGGCCGAGCTGCTCGAGCAGGCCGGCACGCGGGCGGGCCTCTCGCCTGCGGTCGCCCGCCGCCTCGCGCGTGCCACCGTTTCTGGCGCCGGCGCGTTGCTCGCCGAGACGGACGAGGATGCGAGCTCGATGCGCGAGGCGGTGACGAGCAAGGCCGGCACCACCGAGCGCGCGCTCGCGGTGCTTATGGCGGAGGGCGCCTGGCCGCATCTGATCGGCGAGGCGGTCACCGCCGCGGCGGCCCGCGCGCGCGAGCTGTCCCAGTGAGACGCGCACGATGACCGACCACGAGTTCGACCACGCCCTCGTCGCCGCGGCACTGGCCGAGGCGGGAGAGAAGGGGTGGCGCGCGATGAGCGTCGCCGGTGCCGCGCACCGGGCGGGGCTGCCGCTCGCCCGCGCCCGATCACGGTTTCCGGTGCGGCTGACGGTTCTGATGCGGCTCGGCGAGCAGGCGGACCGCGTGGCGCTCGAGGGTGCCGGCGCGGAGAGCGAGGCGGCCACGCCGCTTCCGGCGCGCGAACTGCTGTTCGACATGCTGATGCGCCGGCTCGACGTGCTGCAGGAGAACCGCGCCGGCGTGCTGGCTCTGTTCGACGCCCTCCCGCTCGACCCGGTGAGCGCGATCGCGCTCGCGGCGGCCACCGCGCGCAGCATGGCCTGGATGCTGGAGGGGGCGGGCCTCGAGACGGGCGGGTCGGCGGCGAGCCCGCTCCGCATCCCGCTGCTGGTGGGCGCCTGGCTCTACGCCGTGCGCGCGTGGCGGCAGGACGAGAGCGCCGACCTCGCGGGCGCCATGGCGGCGCTGGACCGCGCGCTCGACCGGATCGGCGGGTTCGACGCGGTGTTCGCGCGTGGAACGCCCGGGGCAGCGGCCGGCGAAGAGGTCCTTTCCCCCACCTGACCCTTCCCGGCGGCGCGCCGATCGCGTAGAGCGCCGCGCATGACGGGGCGGCGACATTATGCGGTCAAGGAGATCTTCCTGACGCTGCAGGGCGAGGGGATCAATGCGGGCCGGGTCGCGGTGTTCTGCCGCTTCGCCGGCTGCAATCTCTGGTCCGGCCGCGAGGGGGACCGTGCGGATGCCACCTGCCGGTTCTGCGACACCGACTTCTTGGGCACCGACGGCGAGAATGGCGGCCGCTACGAGCTGACAGCACTGGCCGACGCGGTCGAGCGGTGCTGGGGCGCGGAGCGGGCGCGGCGGCTGGTGGTGCTCACCGGCGGCGAGCCGCTGCTGCAGGTCGATGCGGCGCTGACCGAGGCGCTGCACGAGCGCGGCTTCGCGATCGCCGTGGAGACCAACGGCACGATCGCGCCGCCGCCGGGGATCGACTGGATCTGCGTGAGCCCGAAGGCGGGAGCGCCGCTGCTCGTCACGGCCGGCGACGAGCTCAAGCTCGTGTTCCCGCAGGCGGAGGCAGGACCTGATCGTTTCGCCGCACTCGACTTCCGCCACTTCCTGCTGCAGCCGATGGACGGCGCGGACCGCGATGCGGCGACCGCGGCCGCGATCGGCTACTGCCTGGCGCATCCGCAGTGGCGGCTGTCGGTGCAGACCCACAAGACGGTGGGGATCCGATGATCGAGCTTGCCCAGGAGTTCGGCTTCGAGGCGGCGCACTCGCTCCTTCGACGCATCGACACCGAGGCGAGCGGGCGCATCCACGGGCATTCCTATGCCGGCGTGCTGGTGCTGCGCGGCGAGGCGGATCCGGCCACAGGCATGCTGGTTGATCTTGGCCATGTGGAGCGCGCGATCGCGGCCGTGCGGGGGAAGCTCGATCACCGGCTGCTCGACGAGGTCGAGGGGCTCGGCGCGGGCACGATGGAGAACCTGGCCAGGTGGATTTTCGAGTTGGTGCGGCCGATGCTGCCGATGCTGGCTCGCGTGATCGTGCGGCGGGCGAGTCTCGGGCAGAGCTGCACGTATGAGCCGGGCGGTTGATCGCGGGCACCGGCCGACGTAGACGGGAGCCGCGCTGTTGGGGCGTCGCCAAGTGGTAAGGCAGCGGATTTTGATTCCGCCATGCGGAGGTTCGAATCCTCCCGCCCCAGCCAAGCAAAGGGGCTCTGCCCCTTAGACCCCGCCAGGACCCGGGGGCCCTGGACCCCCATTTATGGCTCTGGGGGTTAAGGACCCAGCGGGGTCCAGGGGCGTCACGCTGGAAGCTTGCTTCGCACGACGCCCCTGGCCTTTCTCAGACGGCCTTCTTGAGATTCGGGCTCGCCTTGAACCGCACCGTCTTCCCCGCCTTCACCTTCACCGGCTCTCCCGTGCGCGGGTTCAGCGCCTTGCGGGCCTTCGTCTTGCGAACGGTGAACGTGCCAAAGGACGGGAGCGTGAAGCCGCCCTCCTTCTTGAGCTCGCGAACGATGGCGGAGATCAGGTCGGCTGCCGCCTGGTTGGCAGCGACGCCGGTGCAGTCGATGGATTCCTGAAGCACGCTCGCGATGAATGCTTTGCTCATGGACTCTTGCAGCTCCTTCTTGCAGACGATGGGACCGATCGGCGCGCCTGCGACTCGATCTGATCTGTCTACGCGGTGCGCTTTTAGGGCCGGTGCTTCCTCGTTGCCAATGCTCAGCGGCATCGCCTCCGAGAAAACGCCGCCTATTTCAGCGAAGATGCGTTGCCTCGGCCACAGTTCATGTCCCGTCTGCAAGAAAGGGCAAGAAGCGACGCCGTTACCATCCGTCCCTGACATAACAAACAGCAGGAGCGTGTGTGCTGACACGCAGAAGCGGCGCGAGGGTCTGCCTTTTCGCGCAATACAACGCCGGTCCCCGCGTCCCGCCGCCCGTGCTCCACACCTGGCGCGCCTTGCGGGATGCGGGGTTTTCGGTCCATGCGGCCCTGTCCGGCAAGTCGGCGGTGGACGAGGCCGATCGTGCGACGCTCGCCGAACTCGGGGTCACCGCCTGGCCGCGGCCGAACCGGGGGCTCGATTTCGGCGCCTGGTCGGAACTGATCTCGCAGGGTGCGGCGGACGGCGCGGACGAGATCCTGATCGCCAATGACAGCGTGCTCGGGCCGTTCGAGCCCCTGGCACCCATCCTGCGCCGCATGGCCGGATATGACGCATGGGGGATGGTGCTGAGCCGCGAAGGGCGGCCGCATCTGCAGTCCTGGTTCGTGCTGATGACGCGCCCCAGCTTCGATCGTCCGGCCGTGCGGCGGGTGTTCGCGCAGGATTTCGCAGCGATGGGCAAGGAGGAGATCATCGTGCACGGCGAGCTCGGCCTGTCGGCGGCGTTCGCGGCCGAGGCGCTCGATGTCGGGGCTGTGTGGCGGAGCGAGTTCCAGCTGCGCCCGAGCCAGGCGATCGCGACCAACCCGATGCATTTCCGGTGGCGTCAGATGCTCGACGCGGGGGTGCCGTTCCTCAAGCGCGAGCTGATCGAGCGGAATCCGGCGCGGATCATCGGCGCGGCGCGGTGGCGGGACGAGGTGCGGGCGCGCGGCTGGACCGGCGACTGGCTCGCCGAAATCCCGACGGCGCATCCGCCCCGCCGCGGGCTCGCGCTCCGGCAGTCGATGCTGCAGATCCTGGTCCGGGAGGACCGGTGGAGGCTGCTGCGGGACCGGATTGCGGGCGCCTGAAACGACGATGGCCGGGCTTGCGGCCCGGCCATCGGAAGGGTGGTTGATCCGAGGATCAGGTGTTGGTGGTGCTGGGCGCCACGTTGCCGTTGTTGACCCGGATCTGCTCGGCAGTGAGGTTGGTGTAGCCGACGAGCGTAATCGTGGAGCCGTTCGAGAGCGAGAACACGTCGTTCCCGTTCGTCTGGCTGATCGAGTAGGTCGTGCCCGACGAGAAGTCGACCAGGCCGATATAGTCGTTGGCGGAGAAGCTGCTGACCGTGAGCGCGGTCGACGCCGTCGCATCCTCGTTGAAGAGAGCGATCGCATTGGCACCCGTGCCCGCGGTGATCGTCGCGGCGCCCGCGCCACCCGCGAAGGTGTCATTGCCGCTGCCGCCGACCAGCGTGACGTTGCCGGAACCCGCCCAGAAGGCCTCGTTCCCGGTCGCCGCGGAGGCGTTCACCAGAACGCTGGAGCCTGCGGCGCCCGACTGCG
>CAXTVZ010000146.1:5348-8504 GCA_964247685.1 uncultured Acetobacteraceae bacterium | reverse complement strand
TGGGAACTGTTCCGTCCCCAGACCGTGTTCGTCAGCGCCACCCCCGGCCCCTGGGAGCTCGAGCGCACGCAAGGCGTCTATGCCGAGCAGGTCATCCGCCCCACCGGCCTGATCGACCCCGTCACCGAGATCCGCCCCGTCGAACGCCAGGTCGACGACCTGCTCCACGAGGTTCGCGCCACCAGCGCCGCCGGCAGTCGCGCGCTCATCACCGTGCTCACCAAGCGCATGGCCGAGGACCTCACCGAATACCTCACCGAGCACGGCATCCGCGTCCGCTACCTGCACTCCGACGTCGACACGCTCGAGCGTATCGAGATCATCCGCGACCTCCGCCTCGGCGTGTTCGATGCGCTGGTCGGCATCAATCTCCTGCGCGAGGGGCTCGACATCCCGGAATGCTCGCTGGTCGCCATTCTCGATGCCGACAAGGAAGGCTTCCTCCGCTCCCGCACCTCGCTGATCCAGACCATCGGCCGCGCCGCCCGCAACGTCGAAGGCCGCGTCCTGCTCTACGCCGACAACATGACCGACAGCCTCGTCTTCGCGATCGAGGAGACCGCGCGCCGCCGCGAGAAGCAGCACAGCTGGAACGAGGCGCACGGCATCACGCCGCAATCGGTGAAGAGCCACATCGCCGAAGCGATCAACTCGGTGTTCGAGCAGGACTACGTCACCGTCAAGCCGGTGCGCGGCGGCGGGGGCGCCGCCGAGTTCGTCGGCCGCGACCTGAAGAGCTCGATCTCGGAGCTCGAGAAACGCATGCGCGACGCCGCCGCCAATCTCGAGTTCGAGACCGCCGCGCGTTACCGCGACGAGATCAAGCGGCTCGAAGCGGTCGATCTCGGCCTCGAGCCGCCGCCGGCGCCCACCCGCCAGGCCACGAAAAGCCGCACGCCCGAACCGATGGGGCCCGGAGGTGGCGGTTACGATCCGGAGAAGCGCCGCGGCGGTGCTCGGCGGGCGCGCAAGTGAAGGCCAGGGCTCTGCCCTGGACCCGCCAAGGGGCTCGCCCCTTGGATCCCATGACTCAACAAATGGGTTCTAAGGGCCAGCCCTTAGCGGGGTCCAGGGGCAGCGCCCCTGGCCTTCTTCAAGGACAATCCACATGATCGAGCTCCGCCGCGGCAACGCCCACCTCGTCCTCGCCCCCGAGCTCGGCGGCGCCGTCGCCTCCTGGGAGGTCGCGGGCGTCCCCGTCTTCCACCCCGTCATCGACCCCATGCTCGGCGCGCAGCGCGGTGCCGCACTCGCCGCCTATCCCCTGGTCCCGTTCTCCAACCGCATCGCCTACGGCCGCTTCTCCTTCGAGGGCCACGACTACCAGCTCGCCCGCAACTTCGGCGACCACCCGCACACGATCCACGGCAACGCCTGGATGCACAAGTGGGAGATCACCGCCCAGGAAGACGCGAGCGCCCGCCTGCAATTCTTGCACGACCCCACCCGGCCCGGCGCCGCGTCCGAATGGCCGTTCGCCTACCGCACCGCGATCTCCTACCAACTCGACGAGGACGCGCTCACGGTGACCCTCACCATCGAGAACACCGACGCGCGCGCCCAGCCGGTCGGCTGCGGCTTCCACCCCTACATGCCGCGCGACGCCGGCATCCGCCTCGGCTTCTCGGCCGCCAGCGTCTGGCATGTCGGTCCCGACTCGCTCCCCGACGCGCGCCTGCCCGCCACCGGCGAGTGGTCGTTCGACCCGCCGCGCGACGTGGGCGCCACCGCGATCGACAACTGCTTCAACTCCTGGTTCGGCTGCGCCTCGCTCGAATGGCCCGCAACCGGCCGCCGCCTCGGCATCTGCGCCACCCCGCCCTTCGGCCACCTCGTGGTCTTCACGCCGCCCGGCAAGCCCTATGTCGCGGTCGAGCCCGCCACCAACATGACCGACGCGGTGAACCGCATGGACATCCCCGATGCGGGCCTGCGCGTCCTGCACCCTGGCGAGACGCTCACCGGACGGATCGACTTCACGCTTGCCGACGCGTGACGTCACCGGCAGCACGGTGATCGCATTCTCGTGAATAACGCCGAGGAAACCCTGGACACGGCCCCGGGGCGCCGATAGTCACGTCCGCGGCCCGGCGGCCGCTATGGCGTGGCGATCAGGATGCTCGAGGAATTTGCGGCCTGGTGGCTCGCCCAGTGGCGGGATCTTCTTCCGGAACGCTGGCGCGGTGCCGGCGCCGATCGCGCCCCCGTTCTCCTGGCCGAGCCCGACCGCCTCGACGCCCCCGGCCGCTTCCGGATCACGCTGCGCGAGGACGGGCACGAGCAGCTGCTCGGCGCGCTCGAGCCCGGCGTCGCCCCCGCCTCGCTTCTCGGCGGCCGGCCACGCGCGCCCAACCTGCTGCTCCGCCTGCCCGCGAGCCAGCCCGTGCTGAGCCGGGACGTGACGCTGCCGCTCGCCGCCGAGCGCGACCTCGCCGCTGTGCTCGGCTTCGAGATGGACCGGCTGACCCCGTTCACCGCCGCCGAGCTCCGCTGGGGCTATGCTGTGACGCGTCGCGACCGCGCCGCCGGCCGCCTCCTGCTCCGCCTCTCCCTGGTGCCGCGCGAGGCCGTGGAGCGCGCGCTGGCCGCACTCGCGGGCCTCGGCCTGCGCGCCGACGCGCTCGAAGGGATCGACGCGGACGGGACACGCCGCCGCATCCCGCTCGCCCATGACGGCGACCGCAGGCTGAAGCGCGAGCACGCGCTCGCGATCGCCGCCTGGGCGACGGTGGGCGTGCTCGCCCTGCTCGTGATCGCGGCGCCCTTCCTGCGCCAGGAGATGGCGCTCGCCGCGGTCTCGCACCGCATCAACGCCCTCCGCCCGGCCGTGCGCCAGGCCGACGCGATCCGCACCCGCATCGAGGCCGCGACCGCCGGCTCGGACGTGCTGGCCGCCGCCTCGCGCGACACCGGCGACGCGCTGGCCACGCTCGCCAGCCTCACCGCCGCGATGCCCGACGACACCTTCCTCACCGACCTCTCGATGACCGGCCGCAAGGTGACGATCAACGGCCAGTCCGCCTCGGCCGCCAAGCTGATCGGCGTGCTCTCGGCCAACCCCGTCTGGCGCAACCCGACCTTCGCCGCCCCCGTGACCCGCCTCGAGACCACGCGCACCGACCTGTTCTCCATCCGCGCCGAGCTCGCCCCATGAGG
>CAXTVZ010000146.1:0-5248 GCA_964247685.1 uncultured Acetobacteraceae bacterium | reverse complement strand
ATGACGCTCACCCAACGCCTCCCCACCGGCCGCGCCGGCCAGGCGCTGGCGGTGGCGGTCACGCTGATCGCCCTTCTGCTGGTGTGGGAGGCGGTGGCCGCCCCGCTGATCGGCTGGTACGAGCAGCGCGCCGACGAGGTGGCGCAGCGACGCCTGCTCGCCGCCCGGATGGAGCTGCGCGCGGCCTCGCTGCCGACCCTGCGGCGCCAGGTCGTAACCCTGCGGAGCGCCGGCCCGGCCAAGTCCGCGCTGCTGGCCGGCCGCACCGACGCGATCGCGGCCGCCGACCTGCAGGGCCGCATCCAGGACATGGCGACCGGCGCCGGCACGGCGCTCTCGTCCACCGAGGCGCTGCCCGCCCGCCAGGAGGGTGCGTATCGCCGCATCGCACTCCGCATCTCCTTCAACGCGACGCTGCCGGTGCTCGTGCAGCTCCTGCAATCCCTCGACGGAAGCTCACCCCGCATGCTCGTGGACGACCTGCAGCTTCACACCTCGCCGATCATCGTGGCGCAGAACCACGACGCGGCCCCACCGCTCGATGCCACCATGACGGTGATCGGCTACCGCGCCGGGGCGGCGGATGCGGGCGCCGACACCGCCGATGCGGGGGAGGCGCCATGATGCGCAGGAATGCGGCGACCCTCCTGCTGCTCGCCACGGTCGCGTCCTGCGCGCCGGTGGAAAAGCCCGACGCCCCGGTGCCGCTGCCGGCGGTGCGCCCCGGCACGCCCTATGCGGCGCCGCAGACCAACGCCGCCCTCGGCTCGCTGCACGGGATCGCGCGCGCCAATGTCAGCTACGGTCGCGGCGCCGGCGTGCAGGGCCCGCAGGCGCAG
This sequence comes from uncultured Acetobacteraceae bacterium, assembly GCA_964247685.1. Classification (GTDB taxonomy): domain Bacteria; phylum Pseudomonadota; class Alphaproteobacteria; order Acetobacterales; family Acetobacteraceae; genus CAXTPV01. The sequence goes on along the minus strand of CAXTVZ010000146.1, from coordinate 4,409 downwards.
TACTCCGCCGGCGCCACGGGCGACATCTCGCTCGATTTCGCCGACACCGACATCCGCGAGGCCGCGGCCCAGATCCTCGGCACCATGCTGCACGCGAACTACACGATCGATCCCGGCGTGAAGGGCACCGTCACCCTGCACACCTCCCAGCCGATCGGCCGGGACCAGCTGGTCCCCACACTCCAGGTCCTGCTCGCCCAGGTGGGCGCCACGCTGGTGCAGTCGGGCGGCCTCTATCGCGTGCAGCAACTCCCCCAGGGCCCGGGCGGCGCCGCCTCGCTCGGCGCCACCGTCGTGCCGCTGCATTCGGCCAGTGCCGAGCAGCTCGCCAAGGTGCTGCAGCCCTATGCCGGCAACGGCGCCCGCATCACCGCCGATCCCGCCTCCAACGCGCTGGTGGTGAGCGCCGACCCCACCCAGCGCAGCGCGATCGTCGACATGATCCACGCCTTCGACATCGATGCGCTCGCGGGCCAGTCCTTCGCGCTGCTGCCGGTCGACAGCGGCGACGCCAAGGATTTTTCGACCGCGCTGGAGAAGGTGCTGTCGGCCGACCAGGGCCACGGTCTCGCCAACCTCGTTCGCGTCGTGCCGATGTCGCGCATCGACGCGGTGCTCGTGGTCACCCCCGATGCCCGCATGATGAACGACGTCCGCCGCATCTACGGCCTGGTGCTCGACCAGCGCCGCCAGACCGTGCGCGCCTGGCACGTCTACTACCTGCAGAACGGCCGCTCCAACGACGTCGCCTACGTCCTCCAGCAGGCCTTCACGCCCGACCACGTGACCGCCCAGCCCACCCAGCAGAACCAGCTGCAGCAGCTCGGCTCCACCGGCAGCTCCGGCACGTCGGGCGGCCTCGGCGGCGCCGGCGGCACCTCGGGCGGCCTCGGCTCGAGCTCGGGCACCGGCGTCTCCGGCGGCATCGGCAGCATCGCGGGCCAGTCCGGCGCCCAGGGCGGCACGCAGCCGCAGGGCGGCGGGGGGAGTTCGGCCAACCCGCTGCTCGGCGGCCTCGATGCCGGCGGCACCGGCGAGGGGGGTGCGACGAAGGACGAGATGCGCATCATCCCGGCCGACCAGCAGAACGCGATCCTGATCTACGGCACCCCGCAGGAGCTCGAGACCGTCGAGAACACGCTGCGCAAGATCGACATCGTGCCGATCCAGGTGCGCATCGACGCCACCGTGGCCGAGGTCGACCTCAACAACGCCCTCGAATACGGCACCCAGTTCTTCTTCAAGCAGGCGGGCTCCACCACCTCGAGCCTGATCGGCGCGGCCGCGGGCACCACGTCGGCTGCCGCCACCGGCACCGGCGGCACGCTCGCGCCCGCGTTCACCGCGGCCGGCGACGCGCTCACCGGAGGCGGCTTCGAGGGCTTCCTGCTCGCCGGCGGCAACGCCCAGCAGGCCGCGATCGACCTGCTGCAATCGGTCAGCAAGGTGCGCGTTTTGTCCTCGCCCGAGCTCGTCGTGCTCGACAACCAGCCGGCCCGCCTGCAGGTCGGCCAGGACATCCCCGTCCTGTCCGAGCAGCAGCAATCCACCATCACCACCAACGCCTCGATCGTGAACTCGGTCTCCTACGTCCAGACCGGCGTGATGCTGCAGATCACCCCGCGCGTGAACGACAACGGCCAGGTCACCCTCGACATCGCCGAGGAGGTCAGCTCCTCGCTCGGCATCACCACCACCACCGGCTCGACCTCGTCCTCCCCCACCTTCCAGGACCGCAACGTGCAGACCCGCGTGGTCGTGCAGGACGGCCAGACGGTCGGCGTCGGCGGCCTGATCCAGGACACCGACAGCCGCCAGAACCAGGGCGTCCCCTATCTCCGCAACATCCCCGTGATCGGCTCGCTGTTCGGCCAGCAGGCCAACACCCGCTCCCGCACCGAGCTGCTGATCATGATCACCCCGCATGTGGAGCGCGACGCCCACGACGCGCGCTCGGTGACCGCCGACATGGAGCAGCAGATGCCGTTCGCGGCCGGCGTGCCGGGTGCGCTCCAGGGCATGAAGCAGGAGGGCCTCTCCGATCCGCAGGCCCGCGTGCTGCACGGCCTCGGCCTCTCTCCGTGAGTCCCGATTGCAGCCCCGCCGCCGCCTGACGGTGGCCCGCGAGCGCGGCTTCGCCCTCCTCGTGGTGCTCTGGGCGCTGGTGCTCATCTCGCTGCTGGTGCTGCGCCTGTCGGCCTCCGGCAGCGGCGAGGCGCGTCTCGGTTCGAACCTGCGAAAAGCCGCGGTCGCCGAAGCCGACGCGGATGGCGCCTTCGCCGAGGCCTGCGTGCGCCTGATGGACCGCAACGGCGGCTGGTCGCTCGCGGGTGGGCGCCACGACCTGACGGTCGCCGGCGGCCATGCCGTCGTCGCGGTCGCCAACGAGGCGGGCAAGATCGACATCAACAACGCGTCCCCGGCGCTGCTCGCGGGCCTTCTCCAGAGCTTCGGCGAGAGTGCGGAAGCCGCCTCCAACCTCGCGCAATCGATCGCCGCCTGGCGCACCCCGGTCGCCCCCAACCAGGCTGCGACGCTGCTGGCGCCCTACCGGCAGGCCGGCCGCCCCTACGGTCCCCCGGGCGAGCCGTTCCAGTCCGTCGACGAGCTCGCTCTGGTGGACGGCATGACGCCCGGCCTGGTGGACCGCCTGCGCCCCCACGTGACGGTGTTCGGCCTGGGCGATCCGGTCCTCGCTTTGGCCGACCCGGTCGTGCGACGCGCCGCCGCTGCCACGGGCGAGGTCGAGACCGCCGCCGCCCCCGGCGACCTCGACGGCGACACCGTGGTCTCGCTGACCGTCACGGTCGACGCCGTCGGCGCGCGGTTCACCCGTCGCGCCATCGTCCAGCTCGAACCAGGGGTTGCGCCCGCCCCCTACCGTGTCCTCACCTGGGGCCAAGGCAACGAATGATCGGGGTGCCGGCCTGAGGGAACCTTCGGCGGCGCGCGGACCTCAGATCAAAAAGGGGAGGGAAGCGCTTGGACGCGAACACGCACGCCGGCAGGGCGACACCCGGCGGCACGATCACCACGGACATCCCGGCCCGCCTCGACCGGCTGCCCTTCAGCCGCTTCCACATCGAAGTGCTGGTCGCCCTCGGGGTCACCTGGATCCTGGACGGGCTCGAGGTCACGATCGTGGGATCGATCGGCCCGTCGCTGCAGTCGCACAAGGCGCTGAGCATGACCGCGGGCGAGCTCGGCGCCTCCGCCTCAGCCTATGTCGGCGGCGCGGTGGTGGGTGCCTTGTTCTTCGGCTGGCTCACCGACCGGATCGGCCGGCGCGCGATCTTCTCCGTCACCCTCGGCATCTACGTGCTCGGCGTGCTGGGCTCCGCCTGCTCCGTCGACCCGCTCACCTTCGCGCTCTCCCGCATCGTCACCGGCCTCGGCATCGGCGGCGAATACGCGGCGATCAACTCCGCGGTCGACGAGATGGTCCCGGCCCGCCTCCGTGGCCGCATCAACCTCGCGGTCAACGCGAGCTACTGGGCGGGCGCCGCGATCGGCGCCGGCGCCTCGCTCCTCCTGACCGGCGGCGGCATGCTCCCTCAAGGGATCGGCTGGCGCGTCGGCTTCGCAGTCGGCGGCCTGCTCGGCCTGCCGGTGATCTGGCTCCGCCGCTTCGTCCCCGAAAGCCCCCGTTGGCTCATCACCCACGGCTACGAGCGCGACGCGCGACGCGCCACCGCCGCGATCGAGCGGCGCGTCGAGCTGCTCGGCTACCACCTGTCGCATCCCGACAAGACCATGACAATCCGCCCCCGAAAGGTGTTCGGGATCGGCGTCGTTCTTCACGCGATGTTCGTGACGCACCGACAGCGCAGCCTGCTCGTCATCATCCTGATGCTGAGCCAGGCGTTCCTCTTCAACGCGATCTTCTTCACCTACGGCATGGTGCTGACGAATTTCTACCACGTGCTCCCAAGCCATGTGGGCCTGCACATCCTCCCGCTCGCCGCCGGCAACCTGCTCGGCCCGTTCCTGCTCGGACCGCTGTTCGACACCTGGGGCCGCCGCCGCATGATCGGCGGCACCTTCGCCGCATCCGCCGTCCTGCTCACGATCACCGCCATCCTGTTCGGGCTCGGTGACCTGACCGCGATGACGCAGACGCTGCTCTGGATGGCGATCTTCTTCGTCGCATCCTCCGCCGCCTGCGGCGCCTACCTGACCGCGAGCGAGATCTTCCCGCTCGAAACCCGCGCCCTGGCGATCGCCGTGTTCTACGCATTCGGCACCGCAGCCGGCGGCTTGGTCGCGCCCTACGTGCTCGGCCGGCTGATCGGAACCGGCAACGCGTGGTCGGTCAGCATCGGCTACCTGATCGCGGCGGTGCTGATGGGGGCGGGGGCGATCGCGGAGTTCACGATCGGTGTGGATGCTGAAGGCAAGTCGCTCGAGGA
>CAXTVZ010000145.1:6118-8588 GCA_964247685.1 uncultured Acetobacteraceae bacterium | reverse complement strand
GCAACTCGTATTTCTCGCGGATGCCGCGCAGGATCGAGATCGTGTCGGCGACCGTGGGCTCCCCCACGAACACCGGCTGGAAGCGCCGTGCGAGGGCCGCGTCCTTCTCGACATGCTTGCGATACTCGTCGAGCGTGGTGGCACCGATGCAGTGCAGCGCGCCGCGCGCGAGTTCCGGCTTGAGCAGGTTCGACGCATCCATGGCGCCATCCGCGCGGCCGGCACCCACCAGCGTGTGCATCTCGTCGATGAACAGCACGACCTCGCCGGCCGCACTCTCGATCTCCTTCAGCACCGCCTTGAGCCGTTCCTCGAACTCGCCGCGGAACTTTGCCCCCGCGACCAGCGCGCCGAGATCGAGCGCCAGCACGCGCTTGTTCTTCAGCGCCTCCGGCACGTCGCCGTTGACGATGCGCAACGCGAGCCCCTCGACGATCGCCGTCTTGCCCACGCCGGGCTCGCCGATCAGCACCGGGTTGTTCTTGGTGCGGCGGGCCAGCACCTGGATCGTGCGGCGGATCTCCTCGTCGCGGCCGATCACCGGGTCGAGTTTTCCCGCACGCGCAACCTCGGTGAGGTCACGCGAATACTTCTTCAGCGCGTCGAAGCCCGCTTCCGCGTTGGCGCTTTCGACGCGTCGTCCCTTGCGGATCGTGGCGAGTGCGCGCTCGAGCGCCTGCGGGTCGGCGCCCGCATCGCGCAACGCGCGTCCGGCGGGGCTCTGGCTGGCGCTCAGGGCCACGAGGATGCGGTCCTGGGCCACGTATTCGTCGCCGGCCTTCGCTGCGGCCTGTTCGGCGGCATCGATCACGCGGACGAAATCCGGATCGGCCTGCGGCTGGCCGGCGCCCGGGCCTTCCACCCGAGGAAGACGTGCGAGTTCGGCCTCGACCGCGGTCCTGGCGCGCGCCGGATCGCCGCCGGCCGCGCGGATGAGGCCGGACGCCGCCCCTTCCTCGTCGTCGAGGAGCGCCTTCAGCAGATGGGCGGCGGTGAGACGCTGATGGTAGTCACGCAGTGCGATGGTCGACGCTGCCTGGATAAAACCCCGGCTGCGTTCGGTCAGCTTGTCGAAATTCATGCGCTTGTCCCTTTCATCAAGGCAACCAGCGGGAGAGCGCCCCAATGGCAACGCCCGCCCTCGCGCCGTGATTTGGTCAAAGCCCTGAGCCCGATCAACCGATTGCCGGAATTTTCCCGGGAGACACCGCCCGCATGTTCGCACCCGGCTCGTCGCTCCGCCGCCTTCTCGAAGCCCCGATGCGCGCCGGCCGCGTCGAATGGATCGGCGTGCGCGAGGCGCGGCGCATGGCGCTGCGCGAGGTCGACGCGATCGCGCTCGACCCCGCGTTCGGGATCGAGGGCGACCATGCGCGGAGTCCCAAGCGTCAGGTCACGCTGATCGATGCGGCAGCACTCGCCGCGATCGCCTCGTTCCTCGGACGCGCCCATGTCGCACCCGCCGCGCTGCGCCGTAACATCGTCGTTTCCGGCATCAACCTTCATGCGCTGAAGGATGCGCGCGTGCGGATCGGCGAGGCCGAGCTCTTGATCACCGGCGAATGCCATCCCTGCTCGCGAATGGAGGAGACGTTCGGAACCGGCGGCTACAATGCCGTGCGCGGGCATGGCGGGGTGACCGCGCGCGTGTGCCTGGCCGGGGTTGTGCGTCTGGGCGACGCGGTGGGGCGCGAAGAAGGTTGGGGCTTTGCCCCAAACCCCACCAGGACCCAGGCGGGTCCTGGACCTGCATGACTTGAGGAATGCGGGTCTGGGGCGCTTGCCGCCATCTTCTGTGTCCGCCTGGCCACAGCGCGCCCTCCAGAACGCCCGTCGCGTTTCTGAGAGTTGAAGCCAGGCCCCGCACAAGCGCACCACAGACGCATTCGCGGAGCGGAAAAGACGTGGCGCGCACGCTCACCCGGGTCTTGTGCATCCTCCTGCCCTGCGGCCTCGCCGCCTGTGCCGGCCCGCGCACGTCCCCGCTCTCCTACGCGCCCGAGCGCAGCACCTACCCGGCGCCCGGTCCGGAGAACGACCCCTGGCGGCCCTACGTCCGCGAGGCCTCGCAGCGTTTCGGCGTGCCGGCCCCGTGGATCCGCGCCGTGATGCACCAGGAATCCGGTGGTCACGAATATCTCGACGGCCAGCCCATCACCTCGGCTGCGGGCGCGATGGGCCTGATGCAGCTGATGCCCGCGACCTACGCCGACCTGCAGGCGCAGTACGGCCTCGGTTCGGACCCGTACGACCCGCACGACAACATCATGGCCGGCACCGGCTACATTCGGCAGATGTACGAGCGCTACGGCTCGCCCGGCTTCCTCGCCGCCTACAATGCCGGCCCGGCGCGGGTCGATGACTACCTGGCGGGCGAGGGCGGGCTGCCCAACGAGACGGTGAACTACGTCGCCTCCATCGCGCCGCATCTCGGAGAGAGCGACGCGCTCACGCCCGCTCCGATCGAGCG
>CAXTVZ010000145.1:0-6018 GCA_964247685.1 uncultured Acetobacteraceae bacterium | reverse complement strand
GCGCATGATCGCATGGAGGTTACGGGCGGTCGTGTCGACGATGCTCGTGCCGAGCCCGGCGCCGTGCGGCTCGGCGTCGGGCGTGAAGCCCGGCCCGTCATCCTCGACCCGCAGCCGCCAGCCGTTCTCGCGGAGCTTGCCGTGCTGGACGGGCGCGTAGGCGTATCTCACGGCCTTGGTGACGAGCTCGCCCACGATCAGCCCGACCGAGACCGCCTTGTCGATGGCCAGCCTGACGGGGTCGCAGGTGAGCACGATGCGGGCGAACGAGCCGGACGAGACCCGCTCCATCTCGGCGAGCAGCCCGTGGAGGGAGTCGTCCATGTCGACAGGGACGATGTCAGCCGAGCTGTAGAGCCGACGGTGGATCCTGGCCATCGCCTCGACCCGCTCGGACGCCTCACGGAGCGCCTCCTTGATCGTCTCGTGGTCGCTGGGGCGGGCGTGCATCCCGAGCAGCGCCGTGATGAGCTGGAGCGAGTTGGCGATGCGGTGGTTCATCTCGCGCAGAAGAACCGCCTGCTGCTGGGCCGGCAGCTCGAGCCGGGCCAAGCCCTCGCGCGCCGCCTGTTCGGCGGTTTCCTTCGCGCGCTGTAGGACGCGCTGCTCGACGGCCTGGCCGACCGCGGCCACCAGCAGTTCGAAGACAGGGCCTTGACGACGTAGTCCGCCGCTCCGGCCTCGAGCGAAGGTAACCCGGCGCGTCGCCACAACGCACGGGGGCGCCCCGCCCGTTTACGCTCGGGACCATTCCGCTCTAGAACGCCCCCTCTTTGCCCGATGTGGCCTTACGGTTCGCGCGTGGACCTGCTCGGAGTGCTCGATGAAGAGGCGATTGGTCAGGATGGCAGGGTCGGGGGCAACCCTCGTGGCGGCGGCAGGTCTGCTTCTCCTGGCGGCGTGCAGCGACCAGGACGAGACCAACCGGCTTGCCGTGCCCGACAAGGGTCACCTGCTCGGCAACACCCAGGGGCCCACCGCGCTCGCCTCGTCCACGCCCAATGGCGGCGGCGTGAACGCCTATCTGTGGCGGGGTGCCATCGACGTGCTGAGCTTCATGCCGTTCGTCTCGGCCGACCCGATCGGCGGCGTGATCATCACCGACTGGTACACGCCGCCCACGGTCTCGGGCGAGCGGTTCAAGGCGACCGCCTACATCCTCGGCCGTGAGCTCGCCGCCAGCGACGTGCGCGTGGCCGTGTTCCGCCAGGTCCAGCAGGGCGGCCAATGGGTGGACGCGCCGGTCGCCGGCAACACCGCGACCGACATCACCGACAAGGTGCTGACGCGCGCCCGCGAGCTGCGGGCTGGCACGTCAGGTTGAAGGCGGGGGGCTGAACAGGGCCATGGCGCGCGAATACGACCCCCCGACCGTCGAGGCCCGCTGGCAGCAGGCATGGACCGAGCGCGCCTGCTTCGCTGTCCCCGACGTGCCCCCCGCCGACGCGCCGACCTACTACGCGCTCGACATGTTCCCCTACCCGTCGGGGCGCATCCACATGGGGCATGTGCGGAACTACACGATCGGCGACGTGATCAGCCGCTACAAGCGCGCCCGCGGCTTCATGGTGCTGCACCCGATGGGCTGGGACGCGTTCGGCCTGCCTGCGGAGAACGCCGCGCGCGACCGCAATGTCAGTCCGCGCGCCTGGACCTACGGCAACATCGAGGCGATGCGCGCCGCCCTCAAGCCGATCGGGCTGTCGGTCGACTGGAGCCGCGAGTTCGCCACTTGCGACCCCGGGTATTACGGCCAGCAGCAGGCGCTGTTCCTCGACATGATGGCGGCCGGATACGCCTATCGCGGCGAGAGCCTGGTGAACTGGGATCCGGTGGACCAGACCGTGCTCGCCAACGAGCAGGTGGTGGATGGTTGTGGCTGGCGCTCGGGCGCGCCGATCGAGACGCGCCGGCTGAGCCAGTGGTTCTTCCGCATCACCGAGTTCGCGCCCGAGCTGCTCGAGGGGTTGGCGACGCTGGACCGCTGGCCCGAGCGCGTCCGGCTGATGCAGGAGAAGTGGATCGGCCGCAGCGAGGGCGCGCGGATCCGGTTCCCGGTCGCAGGCGGCGCGGGCGAGACGGTCGAAGTGTTCACCACCCGGCCGGACACGCTGTTCGGCATGTCGTTCCTCGCGATCTCGGCCGAGCACAAGCTCGCCGCCGCCGTCGCGGCCACGAACCCCGCGGCGGCTGCCTTCGTGGCCGAGTGCCGCCGCCTCGGCACCAGCGAGGCGGTGATCGAGACCGCCGAGAAGCGCGGCTTCGACACCGGGCTGCGCGTCGAGCACCCGTTCCTGCCCGGCGAGACGTTTCCGGTCTGGATCGCGAACTTCGTGCTCGCCGGCTACGGCACCGGCGCGGTGTTCGGCTGCCCCGCGCATGACGAGCGCGACCACGAGTTCGCGACCAAATACGCGCTCCCCATCCGCGCGGTGGTGGCCGAGCCGGACGGCGCCGTGCCCGACGTGTCGCACGCCGCGCACACGGGTGCCGGCCACCTCGTGAACTCCGGGTTCCTGGACGGCCTGGCCACCAGCGAGGCCAAGGCCGCCGCGATCGCGGCGCTCGCCGAGCGTGGCGCCGGCGAGGGCGTGGTGAACTGGCGCCTGCGAGACTGGGGCGTCTCGCGCCAGCGCCCCTGGGGCTGCCCGATCCCGGTGATCCACTGCGCGTCCTGCGGCGTGGTGCCGGTGCCCCGCGCGCAGCTTCCCGTGGTGCTGCCCGACGATCTCGATTTCTCCCGATCCGGCAACCCGCTCGACCATCATGCGAGCTGGAAGCACGTCGCTTGTCCGACCTGCGGCGGCCCCGCCACGCGCGAGACCGACACGCTCGACACCTTCGTCGACAGCGCCTGGTATTTCGCGCGCTTCACCTCGCCGCGCGCCACGATCCCGGTCGATCCCGCCGCCGCACGCGCCTGGCTGCCGGTGGACCAGTACGTCGGCGGCATCGAGCACGCGATCCTGCATCTGCTCTACGCACGCTTCTTCACCCGCGCGATGAAGCGGCTCGGCCTGCTCGACATCGACGAGCCTTTCTCGGGGTTGTTCACGCAGGGGATGGTCACGCACGCGACCTTCCGTGACGAGGAGGGCCGCTGGCTTTATCCGGAGGAGGTCGAGTTTCGGGGCGACCAGGCCATCCGCGTCGGCGACGGCGGCCCCGTGACGGTCGGCCGCGTCGAGAAGATGAGCAAGTCCCGACGCAACGTTGTCGAGCCCGCCGCGATCCTGGCGCGCTACGGTGCCGACACCGCGCGCTGGTTCGTGGTCTCCGACAACCCGCCCGAGCGCGATCTCGAATGGACCGAGGCCGGTGTCGCCGGTGCCTGGCGGTTCGTGCAGCGGCTGTGGCGCCTGGCCGAGAACGCGTCGACCCTGCAAGCGGGCGAGAAACCCGCTGCCTTCGGCCCCGCCGCCGACACGCTCCGCCGCGCCACTCACCGCACGATCGCCGCCGTCACCGAAGCGATCGAGAGCTTCGCCTTCAACGTCGCGATCGCCCGCCTCTACGAGCTTTCGGCCGCCCTGGGCGAGGCCGAGCGCGCGCCCGCGGACGACGCCCTGTCCGACGACGCCCTGTCCGGCGGGGGCCTCGCCTGGGCCCGGCGCGAGGGCGTGCTGATCGCGGCCCTGCTCGCCGCCCCCATCGTGCCGCATCTCGCCGAGGAGATCGTGGCCAGCCTCGAGCCCGGCGGCCTTCTGGCGGCCGAGCGTCCATTCCCCGTGGCCGAAGAGGCGCTCCTGGCCGTGACGAGGATCACCATCGGCGTGCAGGTCGGCGGCAAGCTGCGCGGCACGATCGCGGTGGCGCCCGACGACGCGGCCGACCAGGTTCTGGCCGCCGCCGCCGCCGAGCCCAACGTCGCGCGCCTGCTGGAGGGATCGCGCATCGTCAAGCGCATCCACGTGCCCGGCCGGATCGTGAACTTCGTGGTCGCCCCCGCATGAGACGCCACCTGCTCGCGGCGCTCGCTCTCCTGCCGCTCGCCGGCTGCGGCTTCGAGCCGCTCTACGCGCGCGGCGGCGACGATCCGGACGGCGACCTCACCTCGGTCTACGTGAACAATATCGGCGGCCGCTACGGCCAGCTGGTCCGCGAGAACCTGCAGCAACGGCTCGACCTGCCGGTCTCGGGCGGGAACAGCCTCTACACGCTCGACGTCAATCCGAACCTTACGAGCGAAGGTGTGGCGATCCAGCCCGACAACTCCAGCACCTACACGCGCCTGGTGGGCACGGCGAACTGGACGCTGAAGACCGTCGGCATCACGCCGCGCACGCTGGCCAGCGGGAGTGCGCGCACGCTGGACGGCTACAACAACATCGACCAGCAGTATTTCCAGTCGACCGTCTCGAGCGACACCACCCAGGCCCGCATCGCCGCCAACCTGGCCGATGCGATCACTTTGCAGGTCGCCGCCTGGTTCAGACGCGAGCACGAGGATGGCGACCACCACCTCCATCCGCCCTCTCCGCCGCCGACACTGCCGTCTGCCGCCGCGCACGCGTGAGCCGGGCGGCCGGGGGTGAAGCTCGAGGCCCGCTCGATCGATCGTTTCCTGCGCGACCCCGGCCTGTGCCGCGCGGTGCTGCTGCACGGCGAGGACACCGGTCTCGCGCGCGAGCGGGCGAACGCGCTGACGCGTCTGATCGCCGGCACGCTCGACGATCCGTTCGCGGTCGCGACCCTCGACCGCGACACCCATGACCGGCTCGAGGAGGAGGCGACCGCGCGCTCGCTGATGGGCGGCCGGCGGGTGGTGCGCGTGCGCGACGGTGGCGACCATCTGCTCGCCCCGCTCACGCGGTCGCTGGACACGCGAACCGACACGCTGGTGGTGATCGAGGCGCCGGCGCTGGTCTCGCGCTCGAAGCTCCGCGCGGCCCTCGAGGCCCGCGAGGACACGGCCGTGATCGCCTGCTACCCCGAGGAGGGCCGTCAGCTCGGCGCCAGCCTGCGCGCCATGGTCGAGGCCGCAGGCTGCCGCATCGCGCCCGACGCGCTGGACTGGCTCGCCGGCAGCCTCGGCGCCGACCGGCTGGCGTCGCGGAGCGAGGTGGAGAAGCTCGTGCTCTACGTGGGCGAGGGCGGCACGATCGACGTCGACGCGGTGGAGACGGTGGTGGCCGATGCCTCCGCGTCCTCGCTCGACGACGCGCTGTTCGCGGCCACCGCCGGTGACGTCGCGGGCGCGGACCGGGCGCTGGAACGCGCGATCGCCGACGGCGCCGCCGCGGTCGGCATCGTGCGGGCCGCGCTCTACCATCTGGGCCGGCTGCGCACCGCCCGCGAGGCGATGGCCGACGGCATGAGTGCGGCCGACGCGGCACGTGGCGCGCGGCCGCCGGTGTTCTTCAAACGCACCGCCGCGTTCACCCGTGCGCTGACGCTGTGGAGCCCGGACGGGCTGGGACGGGCGGCGCGCGAGGCGAACCGGGTGGAGCTGGCCTGCAAGCAGACGGGGGCGCCGGACCTGCTGCTGGTGCGGAATTTTCTGGGGCTGGTGGCGCGGCAGGCGGCGCGGGCGGCGCGGTGAAGAAGAAGGCCAGGGGCGCTGCCCCTGGACCCCGCTGGGGCCTTGGCCCCAGACCCCTTTATGTGTGGCAGCTCTTCACCGACTAGGCGCTCCGCGCGAGACTGGCTATGTTCCCGCCGGTGCACGCATGTCCGCGTAGCTCAGCAGGATAGAGCACAGGATTCCTGAACGATAATTGGGCGCGGCGCCCGGAAACGGCGCCGTGGATCCGCTCAAAATCGGGGAACGCTTCGGCGCGCTCGCGCCATGCCGATCCCGAGCCAAGCCCCCTCCGGAAACGGTCGGGGAAGGTGTAGAGACTGGAAGGGCGGCACCTAAGGGCGAGAGCCTACGGTGAAGGGACAGTCCAGACCACGAACGGGCCATGCGGTCCGGCGGCGAAAGCCGAAGTGGGATTGAATCCTGGGGCCGTGGGTTCGAATCCCGCCGCGGACATCAGTCTTTCCCTCATGCCAGTATCGGCAGGCTGCGACGCG
>CAXTVZ010000144.1:0-8628 GCA_964247685.1 uncultured Acetobacteraceae bacterium | reverse complement strand
GGCTGGGGATGGTCGGGGCCGAACCTGCGGGCCTGCGGCGTGCCGTGGGACCTGCGGCGCTCGCAGCCCTACGACAAATACGACGAGGTCGAGTTCAAGGTGGCGGTGGGAGCGGCAGGCGACTGCTACGACCGCTATCTCGTGCGCGTGGCCGAGATGCGTGAGAGCGTCGGCATCATCCAGCAGGCGGTGGCGGCGTTGCGGCCAGGTCCGGTCAAGGTGCAGGACCACAAGATCGCGCCGCCGAGCCGGCAGGACATGAAGCGGTCGATGGAAGCGCTGATCCACCACTTCAAGCTGTTCTCGGAGGGCTACCACGTGCCACCGGGTGCCACCTACACGGCGGTGGAAAGTCCGAAAGGTGAGTTCGGCGTGTATTTGGTGGCGGATGGCACGAATCGCCCGTATCGCTGCAAGATCCGGCCGACAGGGTTTGCGCATCTCGGCTCGTTCGACGAGCTCACGCGGCGGCATCTGCTCGCGGATGCGGTGGCGACCATCGGCTCGCTCGATCTGGTGTTCGGCGAGGTTGATCGGTGAGCGAACGCGGGATCGGAACCGGATCTGCCGGCGGACCTTCCGGCGGAGCGGCTGCGGCCGAGAACATCGGCTACGCGGCGCCTGGGCATGCGCCCGAGAAGCGCGAGATGCCGGAGGTGACGTCGTTCGCGTTCGACGACGAGAGCGAGCGCTCGATCGCCAGCACGCTGGTGAAATACCCGGCGGACAAGCAGGCTTCGGCGGTGATGCCGCTGTTGTTCATTGCGCAGCGGCAGATGGGGCGGCTGGCCGGCAGCACCTGGATCCCGCGCGTGGCGATGGACGTGATCGCACGCCGCCTCGGAATGGCGCCGATCCGGGTGTACGAGGTCGCCACCTTTTACCTGATGTACAATACGCGACCGGTCGGTCGCTATCATCTGCAGGTCTGTACCACCACGCCATGCTGGCTGCGCGGATCGGACGCGATCGTCGACACGTGCAAGCGGGTTGGCCGGGTCGGCGGTTTTGGTGAGACCAGCGCCGACGGCATGTTCACCATGAGCGAGGTGGAATGCCTCGGCGCCTGCGTGAACGCGCCGATCCTGCAGGTCGATGACGATTACTACGAGGATCTCGACGCGGCGCGCTGCGCCGAACTGCTCGAGACGCTGCGCACCGGCGTGCGGCCGAAGCCCGGGTCGACGATCGATCGGCTGAACTCGGCGCCCGAGGGTGGCCGGACGACCCTGCTCCAGGAGAGTGCGCAGGCGTCGAGCGGGAATGCGGACTGACCCATGTTGAACGACCGGGACCGGATTTTCACGAATCTCTACGGGCAGGCCGATTGGCGGCTCGCCGGCGCGCGTGCGCGTGGCGATTGGGACGGCACCGCGGCGTTGCTGGCACGCGGACGCGAGGCGCTGGTCGAAGAGGTCAAGGCGTCCGGGCTGCGCGGCCGCGGAGGCGCGGGCTTTCCGACCGGCATGAAGTGGTCGTTCATGCCCAAGGCATCGGACGGCCGGCCTGCGTATCTCGTGATCAACGCGGATGAGAGCGAGCCTGGCACGTGCAAGGATCGCGACATCATGCGGCACGATCCGCACAAGCTCGTCGAAGGCGCGTTGATCGCGGCCTTCTCGATGGGTGCGCATGTCGCGTACATCTACATCCGTGGCGAATACTACAACGAGCATCTCAACCTGCAGGCGGCGATCGACGAGGCCTATGAGGCCGGGCTGATCGGGCGCAACGCCTGTGGATCGGGTTGGGATTTCGACCTGTATGTCCATCGGGGTGCGGGCGCGTATATCTGCGGTGAGGAGAGTGCGCAGATCGAGAGTCTCGAAGGCAAGAAGGGCCTGCCGCGGATGAAGCCGCCATTTCCGGCGGCGATGGGTCTTTATGGCTGTCCGACAACCGTCAACAATGTCGAGAGCCTCGCGGTCGTGCCCACCATTCTGCGGCGCGGCGCGGGCTGGTTCGCGGGGCTCGGGCGACCGAAGAATGTGGGCACGAAGGTGTTCTGCATCTCCGGCCATGTAAACCGGCCCTGCAATGTCGAAGAGGAAATGGGCATTCCGCTGCGCGAGTTGATCGAGCGGCATGCCGGCGGCGTGCGGGGCGGGTGGGACAACCTGCTCGCCATCATCCCGGGCGGTTCGTCGGTGCCGTTGCTGCCCAAGTCGATCTGCGATGACGTGCTGATGGATTTCGACAGTCTGCGGGAGGTGAAGTCCGGTCTCGGCACCGCCGCGGTGATCGTGATGGACAAGTCGACCGACATCATCAAGGCGATCTGGCGGCTCTCGAAGTTCTACAAGCACGAGAGCTGCGGGCAGTGCACGCCGTGCCGCGAAGGGACGGGATGGATGATGCGCGTGATGGACCGCATGGTGGCGGGTCGCGCGGAGATCGAGGAGATCGACCTGCTCGAGCAGGTGACGCGTCAGGTCGAGGGGCACACGATCTGCGCGCTCGGTGACGCGGCGGCTTGGCCGATCCAGGGCCTCATCCGTCATTTCCGCCCCGTGATCGAGGAGCGTATCAACCGCAGGCAGGCGGCGCCGATGGTGGTGACGCCGAGCAATCTTCCCGCAGCGGCGGAATAGGAGAGCGCCGAGCCATGGCGAAGGTCACGATCGACGGGACGCAGATCGAGGTGGCGAACGGCTCGACCGTTCTGCAAGCCTGCGAAGCGGCCGGGAAAGAAATCCCGCGCTTCTGCTATCATGAGCGGCTGTCGATCGCCGGCAACTGCCGGATGTGCCTGGTGGAAGTCGAGAAGGCGCCGAAGCCGGTCGCGTCCTGCGGGTTTCCGGTGGCGGACGGGATGGTCGTGCGCACCGACAGCAAGATGGTGCGCGACGCGCGTCGCGGGGTGATGGAGTTCCTGCTCATCAACCATCCGCTGGATTGCCCGATCTGCGACCAGGGTGGCGAGTGCGACCTGCAGGACCAGGCGTATTCCTACGGAATGGACCACTCGCGCTACGCCGAGAACAAGCGCGTGGTGAAGGACAAGTATCTCGGTCCGCTCGTCAAGACCGTGATGACGCGATGCATCCAGTGCACGCGCTGCATCCGTTTCGCGACCGAGGTCGCAGGCGTGCCGGAACTCGGTGCGACGGCGCGTGGCGAGAACATGGAGATCGGAACCTACGTCGAAAAGTCGCTGACGTCGGAGCTGTCCGGTTGTCTGATCGACATCTGTCCGGTCGGCGCGCTGACTTCCAAACCGGGCGCATTTGTTGCGCGGCCCTGGGAGCTCGCACGCACCGACAGCATCGATGTGATGGATGCGACGGGTACGAACACGCGGATCGAATCGCGCGGTCCCGAAGTGCTGCGGGTGGTGCCTCGAACGAATGACGAGGTGAACGAGGAGTGGATGGCCGATAAGGGCCGGTTCTCGTTCGACGGGTTGAAGCGGCGGCGTCTTGATCGGCCCTGGGTGCGCAGAGGCGGCCGACTGGTTGCCGCGACCTGGCCGGAAGCGTTCGCCGTGATCGCCGAGCGGATGCGCGCGACGGTGCCGGCAAAGATCGGCGCGATTGCGGGTGATCTTTGCGATACCGAGAGCATGACGGCGATGCGCGATCTCGTGCTGGCACTCGGATCGGCCAATCTCGATTGCCGGCAGGATGGCGCGGCGTTCGATGTCGGCCGGCGGGAGTTCTACACGTTCGGCAGCTCGATCGCGGGGATCGAGGAGAGCGATGCGCTGCTGCTGCTGGGGGCGAACCCGCGGCGGCTGTCGCCGGTGATCAATGCTCGCATCCGCAAGCGTTTCCTCTCAGGTCCGTATCCCATCGCGGCGATCGGCGATGCGGAGATCGACCTCACCTATGACGTGACGGTTCTGGGCGACAGCCCGGCGCTGATCGATGCGCTCACGGCCGACGATGACGGGTTCGGCGCCGCGTTGGCAGCCGCGAAAAACCCGATGATCATCGTGGGCGAGGCAGCGCTGGCACGCGCGGACGGAGCCTCCATCCTCGCCGCGGCGTGGCGCCTGGCGGAGCGGTTCGGAGCGCTCGAGGCGGGATGGAACGGGTTCAACGTCCTGCACTCCGCGGCCGCGCGTGTGGGCGCGCTCGATCTGGGGTTGGTGCCGGGCAAGGGCGGGCTCGATGCCGGTGCGATGGCGGCAGGCGGCGTCGACGTTCTTTGGCTTCTGGGGGCGGACGAGTTCGAGGCGGCCGCGATCCCGGCGTCGACCTTCGTGGTCTACCAGGGAAGCCATGGTGATCGCGGTGCGGCGCGGGCCGATGTGATCCTGCCCGGTGCCGCGTGGACGGAGAAGCCGGGCACCTACGTGAACACCGAAGGTCGCGTGCAGCGGGCGTTCCGCGCGAGCGATCCGCCGGGCGAGGCGCGGGAAGATTGGCGCATCATCCGCGCGTTCGGCGATGTCGTGGGCGTGCGCCTGCCGTACGACGACATCGATGCGGTTCGTGCGCGCATGGAGGCGATTAATCCGGTGTTTGGCCGCGAGGGTCTGCCACGTTTCGGGGTCGCCGATCGTGCGGGACCCGCCACGCGCGGTGCGGCTCTGGGCGACGCGCCGGTCTCAGCGGTGATCGAGAGCTACTGGCTCACGAACCCGATCAGCCGCGCGAGCAACGTGATGCACGAGTGTCAGGCGGTCATCCATTCGCCGTTCGGCGAAGCGCCGGCCGAGGCGGCGGAGTAGTCCGTGGGACAGTTCTTCCTTCACACCACCGCAGGCTACGTGATCCTGACGGTACTTCAGACGCTGGCCGTGCTGGTGCCGGTGCTGGTGGGCATGGCCTATCTCACCTGGGCCGAGCGCAAGATTCTGGGCGCCATCCATCTGCGGAAAGGCCCGAACGTGGTGGGCCCGTTCGGGCTGCTGCAGGCCTTCGCCGATGCGGTGAAGATGCTGACCAAGGAGACGATCATCCCGTCAGGGGCGAACCGGGTGCTGTTCGTGCTGGCGCCGATGATCACGTTCTCGCTGGCGATGATCGCCTGGGCCGTCATTCCCACCAACAATCACTGGGCAATCGCCGACATCAATGTCGGTGTGCTGTATCTGCTCGCGATCTCCTCGCTCGGTGTCTACGGCGTGTTGATCGCGGGTTGGGCGAGCAACTCCAAATACGCCTTCATGGGCGCGATGCGCGCGGCGGCCCAGATGGTGAGCTACGAGGTCTCGATCGGCTTCGTGCTGGTGTCGGTGCTGCTCTGCGTCGGCAGTCTCAATCTGAACGACGTGGTGCTGGCGCAGCGGCATGTCTGGTTCTGCCTGCCGCTGCTTCCGATGTTCGTGGTGTTCTTCATCTCCGGCTTGGCCGAGACGAACCGGGCGCCGTTCGACTTGCCGGAGGGCGAGAGCGAGCTCGTGGGCGGGTTCATGACCGAGTACAGCTCGATGACCTTCGCGCTGTTCTTCCTCGGCGAATACACGAACATGATCCTGATGAGTGCGATGACCGCCATCCTGTTCCTCGGCGGCTGGCTCGCGCCGTTCGGGATCCTGCCGTTCACCTGGATCCCCGGGCCGATCTGGCTGATCCTGAAGATGTGCGCGATCCTGTTCGCCTTCATCTGGGTGCGCGGGACCTTTCCGCGCTACCGCTATGACCAGCTCATGCGGCTCGGCTGGAAGGTGTTCCTGCCGCTCTGCCTGGTCTGGATGGTGCTGACCGCGGGCTTCCTGGCCGCGACCGGCCTGCTGCCGAACCAGGTCTGATCGGAGTTCGTCATGGGTGTTCTCGACCGGACCGCGCGTTCGTTTCTTCTGACCGAGATCCTCGGCGGAATGGCGCTCACCCTGCGCTACATGTTCAAGCCGAAGGCGACGCTGAACTACCCTTATGAGAAGGGGCCGCTGTCGCCGCGCTACCGGGGTGAGCATGCGTTGCGCCGGTATCCGAACGGGGAAGAGCGCTGCATCGCGTGCAAGCTGTGCGAGGCGATCTGCCCGGCCGAGGCGATCACCATCGAGGCGGAGCCGCGCGACGACGGATCGCGGCGCACCACGCGCTACGATATCGACATGACGAAATGCATCTATTGCGGCTTGTGCGAGGAAGCCTGCCCGGTGGATGCGATCGTCGAGGGGCCGAACTACGAATACGCGACCGAGACGCGCGAGGAGTTGCTCTACAACAAGAACAAGCTCCTCGCGAACGGCGATCGGTGGGAAAGCATCCTGGCGCAGCGGCTCGAGCTCGACGCGCCGTATCGATGATCGGGGAACGGGCATGATCGTCTCGATCGTCTTTTATGTCCTGTCGGCGATCCTGGTGGGATCGGCGGCGGCGGTGGTGACGTCGCGCAATCCGGTGCACTCGGTGCTGTTCCTGATCCTCGCCTTCTTCAACGCGGCGGGGCTGTTCCTGATTGCCGGCGCCGAGTTCCTCGCGATGATCCTGGTGATCGTCTATGTGGGGGCGGTGGCTGTTCTGTTCCTGTTCGTCGTGATGATGCTGGATGTGGATTTCGATCAGCTCCGGAGCGGATTTCAGCGCTACGCGCCGATCGGGGTGGTGCTCGGGATCCTGCTGCTGGGCGAGCTGGCGTTGACGCTGACGGGGTGGATCAAGACATCGGGCGCGTCCGTGCTGCATGCGGTCGCGGCGTCACCGACGCCCGGGGGGATCAGCAACACCGAAGCGCTCGGGCGGCTGATCTACACCGACGACATCTTCCTGTTCCAGGCGGCGGGACTGATCCTGCTGGTGGCGATGATCGGCGCGATCGTGCTGACGCTGCGCCACAAGGAGAACGTGCGGCGCCAGGATGTGAGCGTGCAGCATCGGCGGTATCCGGGCGACACGATGCGGCTGCTGGACCTGCCGATCGGCGGTGGTGTGGCCGAGAATGGCGGCATCCGGCGCTTCGATGCGTCGCGCGTCGTGGAACGGAGCTGACTGCGATGCCGATCGGCGTGGGCCATTTCCTCGCAGTGTCCGGCATCCTGCTGGTGCTCGGGGTGTTCGGTATCTTCCTCAACCGGAAGAACGTGATCGTCATCCTGATGTCGGTCGAGCTGATCCTGCTCGCCGCCAACATCAACCTCGTCGCGTTCTCGGCGGTGCTGCACGATCTGACCGGGCAGGTCTTCACGCTGTTCGTGCTCACGGTGGCGGCGGCTGAGTCGGCGATCGGGCTCGCGATCGTGCTGGTGTATTTCCGCAATCGCGGCTCGATTGAGGTCGAGGACGTGACGCTGATGAAGGGCTGACCGGCATGTATGCGATCGCCGTTCTCGCACCCGGCCTCGGTGCGATCGTCTCGGGATTGTTCGGCCGCGTGCTCGGAGACGCGCTGGCGCGCGCGGTGAGCGTGGGGCTGATGATCGTGGCGGCGCTCGCGGGATCGATCGCGTTCTTCGGCCATTCATACCCAACCGTTGGGCTCGGCGTGTGGATCCGCGCGGGCGGCTTCACCGCGGATTGGCGGCTGCACGGCGACACGCTGTCGGCGGCGATGGTCGCGATGGTGACGTTCGTGTCGATGCTCGTGCACCTGTATTCGGTCGGCTACATGAGCCACGAGGAACGGCCGGTGTTCCGGTTCTTCTCGTATCTGTCGTTGTTCACCTTCGCGATGCTGATGCTGGTGACATCGGACAATCTGATCCAGCTGTTCTTCGGCTGGGAAGGTGTCGGCCTCGCGAGCTATCTGCTGATCGGCTACTGGTATGACCGGCCGTCGGCGAATGCGGCGGCGATCAAGGCGTTCATCTTCAATCGCGTCGCAGATCTGTTCTTCATGGTGGGCATCGCACTTACCTTCCTGCTGTTCGGCTCGGTGGAATACGCGGAGATCTTCCGCGCGATCCCGTCGGTCGCGCATACGGCCTATCACCTTGCGGGCTTCGCCGTGCCGTCGCTCGATGTGATCGGCGTGCTGCTGTTCATCGGGGCGGCGGGCAAGTCGGCGCAGCTGTTCTTCCATCCCTGGCTCGCGGACGCGATGGAAGGGCCGACGCCGGTCTCCGCGCTGATCCACGCAGCGACGATGGTGACGGCGGGGGTGTTCCTGGTGGCGCGGTTCTCTCCGCTGTTTTCCGCCGCACCTGCGGCACTCGCGCTGGTCGCCTTTATCGGGGCGAGCACGGCGTTCTTCGCGGCGACGATCGGGCTGGTGCAGACCGACATCAAGCGGGTGATCGCGTGGTCGACCTGTTCGCAGCTCGGCTACATGTTCCTGGGCTGCGGCGTCGGCGCCTACAACGCCGGCATGTTCCACCTCTTTACGCATGCGTTCTTCAAGGCGTTGCTGTTCCTGGCGGCGGGCTCGGTGATCCACGCACTGTCGGGTGAGCAGGACCTGTTCAGAATGGGCGCGCTCTGGCGCAGGCTGCCGTTCACCTACGCCGCGATGTGGTGCGGAGCCTTGGCGCTGTCCGGCATCCCGCCGTTCGCCGGCGCCGTCTCGAAGGACGCGATCCTGGATGCCGCCTTTAACGCGCGCGGCTGGGTCGCGGGTTATGGCTGGGTGCTGGGTGTGGTGACTGTGGCGATGACCGCGTTCTACACGTTCCGGCTGATCTTCCTGGCCTTCCATGGCACGTCGCGGGTCGACCGCCATGCGGCGGCGCACGTGCATGAGAGCCCGGTCGTCATGCTGCTGCCGCTCGGGCTGCTGTCGATCGGCGCGGTATTCGCGGGC
>CAXTVZ010000143.1:6719-8801 GCA_964247685.1 uncultured Acetobacteraceae bacterium | reverse complement strand
TCGCGACCGACGCCGACACCGCCCGCGAGGCGCTGTTCCGGCGCGCGCTGCTGCCGGCGGCCTCGCTCGCCCGCGTCTGGCGCGCGGAGCCGCCCGCCTCGACCGCAGGGTTGTTCGTGCTCGAGGCCGCGGACCAGCAGGCCGAGGCGGTCGCGATCGCGATGGCGCTGCGCGACGCGGTCGAGATCCCGGGCCGTCGCGCCGCCCTCGTGACGCCCGACCGGGGGCTGGCCGCGCGCGTCGCGACCGAGATCGCGCGGTTCGGCATCGTGGCCGACGACAGCGCCGGCGAGAAGCTGGCCGACACGCCGCCGGCCGTGCTGCTGCGCCTGCTCGCCCGGCCCGCCGCGAGCGGTTTCGCGCCCGCCGTGCTGCTGGGCGCGCTCAAGCACCCGCTCGCCACCTGGGGGCTTGAGCCCCCGGCCGCGCGTCACCAAGCGCGGATGCTGGAGCGCGCGGCCTTGCGCGGACCGCGGCCCCGGCCGGGGATCGACGGGCTGCGGGCGCGGGCGGCGGCGAAGTGCGGGCCGTTCCTCGATCGCCTCGCGCACGCCTGGGCACCCCTGACGGCGCTCCTCGACGGTCGCGCGCCGGTCGCCCCGCAGGCGCTGTTCGAGGCGCTGCTCGACACCGCCGAACGCGCCGCCGGCGCGGCCCTCTGGGAGGGCGAAGAGGGCGAGGCGCTCGCCGCCCGCATGGCCGCGGTCACCGCGGCACTGGCGCTGCTGCCGCCGGGCGACCCCGCGGTGCTGCCGTCGCTGCTCGACGCCGTGCTGGCTGGGGTGACGGTGCATGGCAGGCGGGCGCTGCGCGGCCGCGACGCGCTCGCCATCCACCCGCGCGTGGCGATCTGGGGCCTGATCGAGGCGCGCGGCCAGGCGGCCGACCTGCTGGTGCTGGGTGGCCTGACCGAGGGAACGTGGCCGGCGCAGGTCGATCCCGGGCCGTGGATGGGGCGGCACATGCGCCACCAGGTGGGCTTCCCGCCGGCGGATGCCGCGATCGGCGAGGCGGCCCACGACCTGGTGGCGCTGGCCTGCGCCGCACCCGAGGTGATCCTCTCCTGGCCGAAGCGCCGCGACCGCGCGCCCGCGGTGCCGTCGCGCTGGATCGCCCGGCTGGAGGCCTGCCTGCACGGCCGCGCGATCCCGCTCGCAGCCCACCCGGCGCGGGATTGGGCGCTGCTGCTCGACCAGCCCGACGGCGCGCCGCGCCCGGCGCGGCCGCCGATGCCGCGGCCGCCGGTGGCCGCGCGTCCGCGCCGCCTGTCGGTGACCGCGATTGAGACCTGGCTGACCGACCCGTACGCGATCTATGCGCGTTACGTCCTGGGCCTGCGCGAGCTCGCCGCGATCGAGGAGGAGGCGGATCACGCCCTGTTCGGCACGGTGGTGCATGAGGGGCTGTCGGACGCGTATCGGCACGACACGCTCGCGGCCGGGGACATCGCCGCCTGCCTGCGCGCGGCACTCGACCGCGCGCAGGTGCGCGAGGCGGTGGCCTCATGGTGGCGGCCGCGCCTGGAGCGGATCGCCCATTGGGTGGCGGGCACCGAGGCGGCGCGGCGCGCGGGCGGGTCGCCGCGCGCGCTCAGCACCGAGGCGCGCGGCCTGGTCACCATCGACGGGCCCGCCGGTCCGTTCACGCTCACCGGCCAGGCCGACCGCATCGAGCTCGCTCCGGACGGCACGCTCACCGTGCTGGACTACAAGACCGGCACGCCGCCGCCCAAGCGCGACATCGAGGCCGGCTGGGCGCCGCAGCTCCCGCTCGAGGCGGCGATGGCCGCACAGGGCGCGTTCGGCGAGGATTATCGCCTCGCCGAACCGGGCGAGCTCGCGCATTGGAAGCTCTCCGGCACGCTCGCCGGCGGCGAGGCGCTGACCGTCGGCCGCGACAAGGTGGCCGCGATCGTGGCCGATGCCTGGGGCGGACTCGAGGCCCGCATCGCCGCCTTCGACGACCCCGCGACCCCCTATCCCGCGCAGCCGATCGGCACCCGGCCGCCGCGCTTCGCGCCCTATGCGGTGCTGGCCCGCGTCGCCGAATGGCGGCTGCTCGAGGACGAAGGATGAGCGAGAC
>CAXTVZ010000143.1:0-6619 GCA_964247685.1 uncultured Acetobacteraceae bacterium | reverse complement strand
GCCCTGCGCGCGGCGTTCGGGATGATGGCCGAGCGCGGCACCCCGAAAATGGCCGAGACCGCGCGGGCCGGCATGACGCTCCTCGAGCTTCACGATCCGGACGCCTGGGCGAAGTGGTTCCTCACCGCCGACGGCAAGCCGCGCCAGGTTCCCGCGTCCAACACCAGGCTCGCCAAGGACAACCCCGAACTGGGAGAAGCCTTCCGCCGCGAGGCCGAGCGGCTGGTCGCGATCGAGGACCGCAAGCGTGCCGTGCTGGTGGTCGAGGCCACCGCCGCCCTGCTCACCCTGTCGGGTCCCGCGCTCGCGGCCTACGCTGAAGGCAAGCAGCGCGAGGCCATGCTCGATTTCGACGACCTGATCGGCGCCACCGAACGCCTGCTCGCCGATCCGGGCACGGCCTGGGTGCTGTTCAAGCTCGATGGCGGCCTCGACCATCTGCTGCTCGACGAGGTGCAGGACACGTCGGCCAGCCAGTGGAAGATCGTGGGCAAGCTCACCGAAGAGTTCTTCGCCGGCAGCTCGGCCAATCCCAACCCGCGCACCGTGTTCGCGGTGGGCGACGCCAAGCAGTCGATCTACGCCTTCCAGGGCGCCGATCCCGCCGGCTTCCACCAGTGGCGCGCGATTTTCCGCGAGCGCGTCGAGAGTGCGGGAGGCAGGTTCGAAGAGCCCGAGCTGAACGTCTCGTTCCGCTCGGCGCCCGCGATCCTGCGCTGCGTCGACGCGGTGTTCGCCGCGGGCGAGGCGCGCGACGGCGTGGTGGCGGAAGGGGCCGTGCTGCACCACCGCAGCGCCCATCCCGAGCTCCGCGGCCGCGTCGAGCTCTGGCCGCTCGCCTGCCCCGATCCGAGCGAGCCCGGAACGCAGTCGCCCTGGGAGACCGTCACCGCCCGGGGTGGCCGCACCGGCGACGAACGCCTGGCCGCCGCCCTGGCCGCCCATCTCGCCGAGCTGATCCGCCGAGGCGAGGTCGCCCCGCGCGACGTGCTGATCCTGGTGCGCCGCCGCGGCGCCTTCGCCCGCCTGCTGATGCGCGAGCTCAAGGGCTGCCACGTGCCGGTCGCCGGCCTCGACCGCATGGTGCTGACCGACCAGCTGGCGATCGCCGACCTCCTCGCCTTCTGCGACGCGCTGCTGCTGCCCGACGACGACCTGGCCTTCGCGACGTTCCTCACCTCCCCGCTCGGCGGCATCGACGACGAGAGCCTGATGGCGCTCGCCCTCGGCCGCCCCGCCTCGCTCCGCGAGCGCCTCGCCGAGCGCGCGCACGAGCGGCCGGAATGGGAGGCGGCGCACCGCTTCTTCGACGCCCGCTTCCGGCGCGCCGACTTCGCCACCCCGCACGCGCTGCTGGTGGACATCCTGGGCCACGGCGGCGGCCGCGCCCGCTTCCTCGCCCGCCTCGGCCCCGAGGCCGGCGAGGCGATCGACGAGCTCCTGGCGGCAAGCCTCGCCCACGAGGCCGCGCACGTGCCGAGCCTGCAGGGTTTCGTGCACTGGGTGCGCCTGTCGGGCTCCGAGGTGAAGCGCGAGGCCGGCGAGACCGCCGACGAAATCCGCCTGATGACCGTGCATGGCAGCAAAGGGCTCGAGGCGCCCTTCGTGGTGCTGGCCGACACCACCTCGCTGCCCCGCCCCGACGGCGACCTGCTCTGGACCGGCGGTGCGGATGCCGGCTCGCTGCCGGTCTGGGTGCCGTCCAAGGCGCATGACTGCGCGGCTGTGGCCGGGCTGGCGGCGGCCGCCGAGCGCGAACTGCTCGCCGAATACAACCGGCTGCTCTACGTGGCACTCACCCGTGCCAAGACGCGGCTCCTGATCGTGGGCGCGCAGCCGAAGCGGGCCGCCCTGCCCGAGCGGTGCTGGTACGAGCTCTGCGCCCGCGGCCTCGCCGCCCTCCCGGGCACCGAGGACGCCGCCCCCTTTCCGGACGGCTGGACCGGCCGGCACCTCGTCCATGGCGCCGCGCGCGGCACGCCTGCGGCGAGCGTTCCGATCGCGCCCGCCGTCGCGGCGAGACTGCCCGCCTGGCTGGGGCGCCCACCGCCACCCGAGCCCACGCCACCACGCTCCATCACCCCGTCGCGGCCCGAGGGCGTCGAGTGGGGGCCGGCCCCGCCCGCTACCTCGCCGCGTGCCCGCCAGGGTCGGGCGGAAGCGCGCGCCCGCGGCACGGTGCTGCACGCGCTGCTGCAGCATCTCGGCTCGCTGCCCCCGGAGGCGCGCACGTTGGCCGCCGGTCGCTTCGCCGCCGCCCGTCTCGATCGGGACGCCACCGGCGTCGCCGCCGAGGCCCTGCGCGTCATCGCCGATCCGCGCCTGGCCCGCGTGTTCGGCCCCGAGGGCCGTGCCGAGCAGCGGCTGGCCGGGCGCGTGGGCTCCATCGCGGTGAGCGGCGTGGTCGACCGCGTGGCGATCACCGCCGATCGCACCTTGCTCGTCGACTTCAAGAGCGGCCGCCGGCCGCCCGACGACCCGGCCAGCACCCCCATTGCCTATCTGCGCCAGATGGCGGCCTATCGCGCCGTGCTGCAGGCGATCCGGCCTGGCTCGCCCGTGGAGTGCACGCTGGTCTGGACCGCAACCGGCTCGGTGATGGCGCTGCCCGACGCGCTGCTCGATCGCCACGCGCCCGCGGCCGGCGAGCACGCGCCGGCGCGGGACCACCACCCGGCTTGATCCGCACCCCCCTCTGCCCCCATTTCCCGCCTTGGACAGGAGTGTTTTGACATGAGCGAGAACACGGTCGCCGTCTCCGACGACAATTTCGAGACCCTGGTGCTGCGGTCGAAGGAGCCGGTGCTGGTCGATTTCTGGGCGGAGTGGTGCGGCCCCTGCAAGATGATCGCGCCGGCCCTCGAGGAGGTCGGCGCCGAGCTCAAGGGCAAGCTCACGGTCGCCAAGGTCAACATCGACGAGAACCCGGCCACGCCCTCGAGCTACGCGGTGCGCGGCATCCCGACCATGATCCTGTTCCGCGACGGCAAGCCGGTCGCGACCCAGGTGGGTGCGATGCCCAAGAGCCAGCTCAAGGCCTGGGTGAACTCCAATCTCGGCACCGACGCCGCAGCCAACGTCTGAACGGCCGGCGCCGGGAGAGACCACAGCATGCCCCTGAACTATCTCGGACGCGGCAGGCGGACCCGGATCGTGGCCACCGTCGGCCCGGGCTCCTCGCACGGGGAGATGCTCGAGCGTCTGTTCGTCGCCGGCGTCGACGTGTTCCGCATCAACTTTTCCCACGGCAGCCACGCGGATCACGCGGCGTCGATCACCGCGATCCGCGCGCTCGAAGCGCGAACGGGTCGGGCGATCGGCATCCTCGGCGACCTGCAGGGCCCGAAGCTGCGGGTCGGCGTGTTCGCGGACGGCAAGGTGACGCTGCGCCAGGGCGAGCGCTTCCGGCTCGACCTCGACGAGGCGCCGGGCGACCAGCGACGCTGCCGCCTGCCGCACACCGAGATCATCGAGGCCGGCCAGCCCGGCGCCTCGCTGCTGCTCGATGACGGCAAGCTCCGGCTCCGTGTGGTCGAGTGCGGCCTCGACTACCTCGACACCGAGGTGGTCGTCGGCGGCACGCTCTCGAACCGCAAGGGCGTGAACGTGCCCGACCTGGTGCTGCCGATCCCGGCGCTGACGCCGAAGGACCGCACGGATCTCTCCTTCGCGCTGCATCACGGCGTCGATATCGTCGCACTCTCGTTCGTGCAGCGCCCCGAGGACGTGGCCGAGGTGCGCGAGATCGTGGGCGGCCGCGCCTGGGTGCTGGCCAAGATCGAGAAACCGCAGGCGCTCACCTGCCTCGACGAGATCGTGCGGATCTCGGATGCGATCATGGTCGCGCGCGGCGATCTCGGCGTGGAGCTCCCCGCCGAGGACGTGCCGCTCGAGCAGAAGCGCATCGTCCGCGCCGCCCGCTTCCAGGGCAAGCCGGTGGTGGTCGCGACGCAGATGCTCGAGTCGATGGTGACGAGCCCGACGCCGACCCGCGCCGAGGCGTCCGACGTCGCGACCGCGGTCTATGACGGCGGCGACGCGGTGATGCTCTCGGCCGAAACCGCGGTCGGCGCCTACCCGGTCGAGGCGGTCTCGATCATGGACCGCATCATCTGCCGGGTGGAGAAGGACCCCGCTTGGCGCGCCCTGATCGAGGCCTCGCGTCCGCCCGCGGTGCACGGCGACACCGCCGACGCGATCGCCGCCGCCGTCACCCAGGTCGCCGAGAACATCGATGCGGCCGCGATCGTCGCCTACACGCTGTCGGGCAAGTCGGCGCTGCGCATCGCCCGCGAACGGCCGGCCTGTCCCATCATCGGGATCGCCGGCAATGTCGAGGCGGCCCGCCGCATGGCGCTGGTCTGGGGCATCCACCCGGTGTCGCTGGAACAGTCGAACCCGGCCATCACCATGGGCGACGTCGCGCGGCGCGCGGTGGGCATCGCGCGGAAGGTGGGGTTGGGGGAAGCAGGCGACCGGATCGTGATTGCCGCCGGCGTGCCGTTCGGGACGGCGGGGACGACGAACACGCTGCGGGTCGAGAAGATCGAGTAGTCGGAAGAAGGGAAAGTGCTGGGGAGCGTAGGCGCTCCCCAGACCCCTGCCATCCGTTGAGCTGCGCTCGATCAGACCGGCATACCGTGCTTGGCGAGTGGGAGTGCAAGTCGGCGATATCCGGGTCGGCCAGCATCTGTTTGATCAGCGACGGCGATCCTGCGCCCTCGATATGGTCGGCGCCTACATGTCATGCCCTGTTGAGAACGCGCAGCGAGATCAGGCGCCGAGCACCATGTCGGTCGCCTCGTTCAAGGCGTGGAAGAGCGCGACACGGCACATCGGCCAGTCGGTGGCCGTGGTTGAGCAACAGCAATATCTCGCCAGGTCCGGTCTCGCGGAGTTGGTCCGGTCCGGAAACGCGTGCGACGTACCGACCACCGCCCGTCGAACGCAGAGGCGTGCGAGCGCCGGTTTCGGGCGGCTGAAGGAGTGATGAAACGGGCCGCGATCCAGCCCTCGAACACGAAGTGACATCCGCCAAATAGTGGGGTGACTTTCCGTTCTCCCCGGCCGCCCGACGCCTCGTTTCCGGTGCTCGAACCCGGACAACGACGTGGAAACCGGCTGGAAAGGTTTCCCTGCCACAAACAGGAGCATGCGCGAGGCCGGCCCGGATGTGAGGACGCGTTACCTGGTCCCGGGACTGGCCGCGATGCTGTTCGCCGTATTCATCGTCCTCTATGTGAACGGGAGTCCGTCGTATTTCCTGATCCTGAACGCGATCAAGGCGCATCCCTTCTCCACGCCGTTTCTCGACACACGCTTCGTGACGGCGCAGGCGGAGTGCTGGCAACGCGGCGTCGACGTGTATGCGACGAACCCGTGTGATCCGCTCGGGCGGCTGCAGGATTACTCGCCGCTCTGGCTGCGGCTGCGGTTCCTGGCGCGGCCGGACAGCTGGACGCCGGTTTTCGGGCTCGGGGTCGCGCTCGTGTTCTTCGCAGCGCTGTTCGCGATGCCGTGGCGGCTCCCGGGCGGGTTCGATGGCGCCGTCTCAGTGCTCTCGGTCGTGTCATGGTCGACGGCGTTCGCGGTCGAGCGCGGCAACACCGATCTGCTGATGTTCGCGGCCGCCGTGGCGTTCGCGCATCTGCTGACGCGGTCGGCGTGGGCCCGGAGCGCGGGATATGCGCTCGTACTGGGCGCAGGCCTGCTGAAATTCTACCCGCTGGTCCTGCTGGGGCTCGCCCTGCGCGAGAACCGGCAGCGCATATGGCTGGTGGGAGGCCTGTGCGGCGCGGTGCTTGTGGCGTTTTTCGCGGGCTTCCATGCCGAGCTGTCGCGGATCGGCGCGAACATGGCTGCCGGAAATTTCGGCGGCATGTTCGGGGCCCGCACCCTGCCGTTCGGCACGGTCGAGCTCTGGCGCCTATCCCGGCCCGCGGATGGAGGCGGGGGAACGATGCTGGTCGCCTGGCCGATGCTGGTCGTGATGAGCGTGGAGTGCCTGCGCCAGGCGGCGATGCGCGGACGCGACCCCGCGTTGCGTCGCATGCTCGAGCAGGTCGACGCGCGCTCGCGGTCATTGCTGCTGGTCGGCGCGGTGTTGTGCGTCGGCTGCTTCTTCGCGCACCAGAACATCGGCTATCGGGCGGTGCTTCTGCTGCTGGCGGTGCCCGGTCTGCTGGAGCTCGTCCGGGTGGCGCCCGAAGGCCCGGCGCGGGTTGGTTATCGCCTCACCTGTGCGCTGGTCGTCGTGGCGCTGTGGGGTGGCGATGCGGGCCGCACGATGGCGGGATGGCTGGTGGTGCAGCTCGCCTGGTGGTGGATCGTGTGCGTTCTGCTGTCGATCGTGATCAGCGAGTTGGGCAGCTCGTGGTCGCGGAGGGAAGGCCAGGGCTCTGCCCTGGACCCGCCAAGGGACAGTCGTCCCTTGGAACCCTGATTGTTCAGGGTGCTCCGGATGCTCGTCCGCGACCCAAGCCTTAGTGTGGAGTTTTAAGGGCCGCGCCCTTAACGGGGTCCAGGGGCAGCGCCCCTGGCCTTCTTCACCCCCAGACCTCGGCTTCCTGCCGTCAGAAGATGTCCTTGATCAGATCATCACCAATGCCGAACCCCGCCC
>CAXTVZ010000142.1:0-8828 GCA_964247685.1 uncultured Acetobacteraceae bacterium | reverse complement strand
GGCCTTCCCTCCTGGCGGGGTTCAAGGGGCAGAGCCCCTTGCTTCTTTCCAACGCAGATCGGGCCGCCCGTTAAACTCGCTCATGCCCGCATGGGTCAGCCGGATCGACGGATCCAGCCAGAGCTCCCCGCCGATCGCGCGGAAGCGCGCGCAAAACGCGAAATCCTCGCTCAGATAATCACCCGTGTTGCGATCGATCAGGCAGTCGAACAGCGCCCAGGCTTCCTCCGCCTCCGTTCGAGCGGCCACATGGTTGTGGCGGCAGCGCGTCTCGGGATAAGCGGCGATCAGCTTCTCCAGCGCAGTCCGCGCGATCAGCAGGAAGCCCGTGCCCGCGTAACGTGCCGGCAGCAGACCGTCGGCCGTCATCTCCCCCGAAGGCTCTCCCACATAGCGCAGCGCCGCGAACGCGACCGGCTCACCGGCGCGCACCTGGCTCATCGTGCTGGCATCCCAGACATGCTGGCGAACGGGGTAGGGGGCGCCGATCACCTCCCGGCGGTGGCCGAGAAGCCGGAGCACGTCGCCAGGCGCGAACGCGATGTCTGCGTCGACGAACAGGAGATGCGTCGCCTGGCTTCGGAGGAAACGCGCGACCAACGTGTTGCGGCTGCGGGTGATCAGCGCGTCCTGGCCGAGCAGTGCCAGCGAGAGCGGCAGGCCGATCCGCGACGCCTCGGTGGTCAGCGCCATCACCGACTGCATGTAGACCTGCGTCACCAGGCCGCCGTAGCAGGGGGTCGCCAGCATGACGTTCGGGATCGAGGCTTCGCTCATGACGCACCGTTTTGGTGCGCCAATTCTGCACGCCGAGGATGAAGCCCTGGTAAACGCCGGCGTCAGCCGTGCGGGTGGTCTCCGAGGGCTGTTGCCACCATCGGCTCGATCGCGGCCGCGATGCGCGCTTGCGTCTCGGCGGTCGGATGCAGCGGCGGGTCGGGCGGCTGCAGGTGCGGGTCGAGAAATGCGCGCGCGTCGATTGCGCCGTCGTGCATGAACAACCGCGCCAGGTCGACGAAGGTCACGCCCGGCTCGCCCGCCAGGCCGCGCGCCAGCATCGCGTTGACCGCGCGCGTGTTCGCGTCCACCCAGGCCGAACGGATCGAGGGCAGCACGCCGATCACGATGATCCGCGGCGCGGGCGCATGCGACCGCAGCCGATCGAGGATCAGCCGGATGCCCGCATAGGTCGCCGCCGCGTCGGTATGGACATGGCCGAAATTGTTGGCACCGATCAGCAGCACGACCAGCTTCGGGTGCATCGCCGCGAGCTCGCCATGGTCGAGCCGCCACAGCACATGGCAGGTGCTGTCACCCTTGAAGCCGAGATTGACGGCATGACGGTCGCCGTAGAAGCGCTGCCAGACGGGCGCGAACCGGCGCCAGTCTTCGGGCCCGTCCGTTTCCCAATTCTGGGTGATCGAATCGCCCAGCCACACGAGGTCCGACGGACCGCTGTCGAGCTCGTGCTGCTTGGCCGCGAAACGTGCCGCCCACCACGGCGTGGACATGCGCGAGATGTCGGCCGTCGCGATCGAGGCCGGAGCCGCCATGGCAGCGGACGCGCCGGCGAACAGGAGTGCGAGCAGAACCAGGGCGCGCATGGCCGGCTCAGCCTCCATGCAGGTAGAAGAAAGCCGCACCCCCCGCGACGATGCAGTAGAGGCCGAACGGCGTCAGCGCCCAGCGATCGTGTTGCTTGAACCAGCGCATCAGGATCGCGGTGCTGGCGAGCGCCACGATGCCCGCCACGACCGCCGCAATCAGCGCCATTTCGAACGTGCCGTTTGGAATGTCCGCGTGTCGCAGCTTCGGCACCTCGGCCACGGTCGCGGCAAGGATGATGGGCAGGGCAATCAGGAACGAGAAATGCGCCGAGCCTTCGTGGTCGATGCCGCGCAGCAGACCGCCCACGATCGTCGCACCCGAACGCGAGATCCCCGGCAGGAGCGCCAGACATTGCCACAGGCCGATCACCAGCGCGTCGACGGTGCCGAGCGTGGACGCCGCGCGCTGGGTTCCCCGCGCGGCGCGCACGAGGCGCAGACGCTCGCAGCCGATCAGCAAGACCCCGTTGGCCACCAGGAACAGTGCCGCGACCTGCGGCGTGCCGAAGATCGCGCGCAGGAGATGCTCGAGCGCGAAGCCGAGGATCACGGCGGGGATGGTCGCGATCACCAGCAGCTTCACGACCCGACGGCCTTCCGCCACCTGCCAGGCGGGACCGATCCCGAGCAGGCTGCACGCGAGCGTCCACCACTCCCGCGCGAAGAACGCGAAGAGCGCCGCCGCCGTGCCCACATGCAGAAGCACGAGGAACGGCAGGAACGCGGCACCGCGCTGGTCGAGATCCCAGCCGAACACGCGCGGCAGGATCACGGCATGCCCGAGGCTGCTGACGGGGAACAGTTCCGTCGCACCCTGGATAGCCGCGATCGCCAGAGCCTGGCTGAGTTGCATCTCCGTTCCCCCCGGTCCGGCCCCTTGGTGGCCGATTCTTCCCAGGCCCGCAATCGGGCGCGGCGGCCCTCAAAAATGGCGCGGACTATCGCGTCCGGCCGCGCTCTGCTTCCATGCGCCTCTCGGCAGAGCGGGCGGCGAGAAGGGGGATCTGTGGCACGGCATGGGCTTGGCGCGGTGGCGGGAAGCGGCGTCGTCGTGCTGGTGGCGGCAGGCTTCGTCGCGCTCGCACTGACCACGACGGGGAACGGAGGTCAGGCCGCAGGCGGTCTGCGGCTGCGCGCCGTGTTTCCCTCGAGCGACGGCCTGGAAGCGGGCGACGCGGTGGTGATGGCCGGCATCCCGGTCGGGCACGTCCTGTCGGTGCGGCTCGACCGTTCGACCTATGTCGCCGATGTCGATCTCGAGCTCGCCTCGACTCTCGCGGTGCCGAGCGACTCGCGCTTCGCGATCCAGGGCGGCAGCGGCAGCGACGGCGTGCTCGCCATCGAGCCGGGCCGCAGTGCCACGCATCTCGCGCAAGGCGCGGTGGTGACCGCGACGATCCCCGCCGAGAGCCTCGAGCAGCAGGTCGGCAACTACATCTTCGGCACTGGCGGCCTCGGCGAGAACTGACCGGCGCGGCCGCTCAGTCGTTCAGCGGATAGGACGCGATCAGCCGGCTCTGACGCATCCACAACCGGAGCAGTGCCAGCGGCGAGGTCGGCTGGTGGCCGCGGCGGCGCATGGCGTCACCGATCGCGTAGGCCGCACCGTAATGCTCGAACTGCGTGCGATACGCGTCGAGCAGGCGCGCATGCGGATCCCAGATATGGGTCGCTTCCGACCCCACGCCGTTGATCTCGATGATCCGGAACCCGGTGCCGGCGCGCAAGGACGGCAGGTCACGGTAGCGGAGATCGATGCGCCCGAAGTGGAAATCCGGCAGCGCACGACAGATCGCATCGATCCGCTCGGTCAGGGCGGCGGTGATTTCCGCGCGTCCGTCGCGGAACACCGAGCCGTTGCAGTGATTGCCGGTGAAGACGAGCTGCAGCGGTGCCCCCGCCGCGAGCACCTCCTCGGTGCGTCCCTTGAACCGCGCGAAGAACTTCTTGGCGGTCTTGCGCAGTCTCTCATCGGCGAGGATCAGCTCGCGGATCGTCCGCCGCCCGTCGCCGCGCAGCACCGGCGCGTGCTTGAGCGTGAGCGACGTCACCCGCCCGCGCGCCTCGTGGGGATGGCGCACGTAGAACACGCCGGCCTCGCCCTCGTAGGGGATGAATTCCTGCAGCACGAGCGTCACGTCGCGCGGAAACTGCGCGAGAACATCGGCGAGCCTCGCCGCATCGTGCACGAGCCGCACCCCTGCGCCGTGGCAGCCGACATCCGGTTTGACCACGACGGGGAAGGTCAGGCCCGCTTGCTCCATAGCCGCCAACGCGCGGGACGGATCGTCCGCACCGGTCACGAGCGTGGTGTAGCGCCCGAGCAGCGCGCGGGCCTCACCCGTTACCTGGTCGAGGATGGAGATCTTGCTCTCGCCGCAGAGGCCGCCGCTCTCGATATGCGGGTTCGCGGCGGTCGGCAGCGTCCAGTTCCCATAGCGGAAGCCGAGCAGCATCCAGTGCGCCACCACCGGCGTGTAGAACAGCCAGCCAGGCCAGTGCTCGAAGGCAGAGATCGTGCCGCCGGGTCCGGCCGGGTCGCGAGCCAATGCCGGCGCCGCCTCCAACAACTCGCTCATCCCTTCTCCTTCTGCAGCCCCGCCGCGAGCCGCCCGACCGCGATCACCAGGATCGCGAACACGATCGCCCCGATCCAACGCCAGGCGCCGAAATGCGCCATCAGGAACTCACCGACGCGGAGCGATACGCCGAACAGCAACGTGGTCCAAATCACCGTGGCGCAGCAGGCCGCCATCCCGAACCGGACGATGCCGGCGCCGAGGAAGCCGCAGGCGGTGTAGGTCGGCAGCCGGGCGCCGGGGATGAAGCGGCTGACGAACACCACCCGGAACACCCGCCCGCGCAGCCAGGCCTGGCCGCGCGCCGCACGGTCGGGTCGCACCCAGCGCACCAACCGCGGCCAGAGCGAGGCGAGCCGCCCCAGCCCGTACAGGCCGAGATCCCCCGCGACGATGCCGACATAGAGGGCGAGCAGGGCCACGTGCCAGTCGAGGCTGCCATCCTCGACCTGCATGCCGGCGAGCACGGTCGCCGCATCCTCGAGGATGAAGGTGCCGACCACGATGGCGCCGGCCTGCAGCAGCGGCTTGCCGGCCGCGCCCTTCATGAGCGCGGCAACTGAGAAGGAGAACATCGTCAGGGCTGCGGAGGTGGGCAGCGACGGGCAGCGGCCGAACCCGGCGTCCCGTTCTCACGATCTGATCCGGTCAAAGCCCACATCGTCGGACACCATGCATGTGCTGGTGGCAGACGCGTGCCCGCCTCGAACAACCTGTTATCTCGGCCTTCCTAGAGCAGGTTCCCCGAAGCCGCAATCGGCGGCGCGGTGCGGCGGCCCGGAGGAAAGGCCCGAAGAAAGAACGACTTAGTTGCACTCCGTCATGAAGACGGCGCTCAACCCCCGTGATGCAGGCGCTGGCGCCACGCTTTGTGCACGGCGGCCGGCGTCAGATGCGTCCGGGCCGGTGGGGTTGTCGCGGCGCCCGTGCCCGGCGTGGTCGCGGCGGTGGTCGAACCCTGGACCGCGGCCTCGCAGGCCTTGCTCTGACCCACGCCGAACTGGATCGTGGGCAGGATCGCGAGCGGCGGGAAGAGCACCGCGAGCCCGGCCGCACCTGCCCCGCGCGCGATCACCTCGGCCCCTGGCAGGACGGACGGCGCGGTCAGGCTGCCGCCGATATGGATCGGGCCGGGCAGCGAGCCGATGCTGAAATTCGTCGAGCGCGTGGTCATCGTGTAGTCGAGTGCATCGTTGCGGAAATTGATGCTGCCGCTGCCGGTGGTCCGGGCCTCCTTGGTCTGCAGCACGAACAGGTTGGTGGACAGAATGCCGTCGTGCAGCGGCAATTCGGCGGCGAAGCACTGGACGTCGGTGCGCTGCGGGATGCCCATCGCCGAAAGGAGCGCGTTGCCGAATTCGAGGCCGGCGATGTCGGGCAGCAGCGCGCTGATGTTGCCGCCATCGCGCATGAACAGGGCGACGCCGCCATTGCCGTTGGCCACGAGGTCGGCCACCGACGTCCCCGTGCCGC
The DNA here is from genome assembly GCA_964247685.1 of uncultured Acetobacteraceae bacterium. GTDB lineage: Bacteria > Pseudomonadota > Alphaproteobacteria > Acetobacterales > Acetobacteraceae > CAXTPV01. The sequence continues at coordinate 3,169 of CAXTVZ010000142.1, read as the reverse complement.
GCAGCTCGGCCTGCCCACCCACGATGCCGCTGCCGTGGAAGACATGCGTCGCGTTCAGCAGGTGCGAGAGATCGACGTCACGCACTTCGACGGTCGCCTCCGCATGCACGCCTTTCTCCTCGGGCGCGATGTAGGCGCGGCTCGCGAGCGTGCCCCGGCCGACGCCGAAATCCAGCTGGTGGACGGTGACCGCGCCGTCGTGGATCACGAACCAGGCGGTAAGATTGTCGAGTGGAACGAAGCGCCCCTCGATGTGGCCTGCGCGGTAGTGGAGATCGACGTTCATCGCCTTGAGCTTGGGCAGGCTGATCGGTTCCGTCGGCAGCACGTTCCTCCCGCCCTTCGCGGCAGTCGACTGATGCGCCTCCTTGTTCTCCTCGGGATGCCCAGGATGGCCGCCGAGGAAGCCGCTGAGATCCGCCAGGTTGACCGCGCGCGAGCGCACATCGGCGCGGAGATCGGGAGGCGCGGCCTTCGGGTCGACCGTGACCGTGCCCTCGAGGTCGCTCGTGCCCAGCGTGCCGCTGAAATCCTGGAATGCGATGCGACCGCGCGTGTAGGCGAGGTTGCCCGCCACCTTGTAGGGCGGGGTGCTCGGGATCGGCACGCCGGTGAGCGGGTAGAGCAGCCCCATGTCGGGGCCGGCGAATTCGAGCTTCACGTTGGCACCGGCGAAATGCAGCGGGTCCTGCACCGTGCCGTTCGCCGACACATGCGTGGGCCCGTTCGCGACGTAGAGGTCGAGCGGGTAGGGGTGGACCTTGTCGCGCAGCGTCAGCAGCGCGCCGCCGCGGAAGCGTCCGTCGATCGGTTGCGCCGCATAGGTGCCCTTCGCGAGCACCACGATCCGCGAAGCATCACCGGTGCCGGTCGTGTGGATGTCGAGCCCGAGCTTGGCGCGCAGCTTGGCCCAGTTCACGTCAGCATGGGTGTTGGCGATCTCGACCTCGCCGATCTTGGGCGACGGGCCGGGCTTGGCGGGCGTCGCCGTGTTCGCGGCCGGGTGCAGGAAGGGGAAGTCGAGATTGGTCTTGCCGTCGGGCAGGCCACGGATCGTGGCGTCCGCATCCGCGATCAGGATGGTCGGGATCACCAGGCCGGCGCCGTGCAGATAGGCGAGCGGGCGGAGCGTCACGACCAGGCGACCCACGGTCGCGAAGGGTTTCTCCTCGGGGAAATCCTTCGGCTCCTCGATCCGGATCCCGTCGAGCTCGACCCGGGTGGTGGTCCACAGCCGGACATGGAGGTGCTGGGCCGTGACCTTCCGGCCGGCGGCGGCGGTCGCCTTCGCGTCGACGATCGGCAGGAACCAGTCCCAGGACCAGAGGAACCACAGCGCCACGCAGAGGACCACGAGAACGCCAAGGAACGTCAGACCCTTGTGCCGCCGGACGACGTTCTGCGCCACGCTTTGCTCCACCACCTCTGGGTGCGTGACAACGCGGGCCTCGAGCGCGCGGTTGCCTGGACGGCACGGGTGGGTAGTATCCGCCGCGTGCCGCCCGGCCGGAAAGTGCCTGATCGATCCATGACCAACACGTCGCATCTCGACCGTCGCGCGCTGCTCGCCTCCATGGCGGCGGCTGCGGCCACGCTCCGTCCGGCGCGGGCGTCCGGCGGCTACGCGACCTTCCTCGCCTCGGTGCGCCAGCAGGCCCGGGCGGCGGGGATCGGGGACGCGACTCTGCGATCCGCACTCGACCTGTCGGTTCCGAATGCGCATGTGCTGGAGCTCGATCGCCACCAGCCGGAGTTCACGCTGACCTGGGCGCAGTATCGCGCCCGCGTGCTGCCGGCCGCCCGGCTCGAGCGCGCGCGCGAGAACATGTCGGCCCAGGCCGCGCTGTTCGCGCAGGTGCGCGCGCGATTCGGCGTCGATCCCGGCGTGATCATCGGGATCTGGGGGCTCGAATCGAATTTCGGAACCAAGAGCGGCAGCTACGGCGTGTTCGATGCGCTGGCGACGCTCGCCTATGATGCGCGGCGCGCGGCCTTCTTCCGCGGCGAGCTGCTCAACGCGCTGCGCATCGCCGATGCCCGCGGCATCGCCGCCGGCGAGATGGTCGGCAGCTACGCGGGTGCCATGGGCCAGCCGCAATTCATGCCGAGCGCCTATCTTCACTACGCCCGCGCCTTCGACGGCGGGGCGCGCGCCGATATCTGGAACAGCGAGCCCGACGTGTTCGCCTCGATCGCCAACTATCTCGCCCGGTGTGGCTGGCGGCTCGGCGAGCCCTGGGTGCAGCAGGTGCAGGTGACCCGGCCGGTCGATCCGGGGATGATCGGCCGGGAGCAGCCGCGCACGCTCGGCGCCTGGGAAGCGCTCGGCGTGCGCCGGATCGACGGCACGCGGTTCTCGCGCGCGGATGTCGCGGGCGCGCTGCTGCAGCCGGACGGTCCGGGCACCGAGGCGTTCCTCGTCTATGGCAATTTCGGCGTGATCCGCCGCTACAACCCGTCCGATTTCTACGCGCTGGGGGTGGGCCTGCTGGGCAATGCGGCGGGCTAGGATGCGGCTCGGCCATGCGATCGCGGCACTCGCGACGGCGCTGCTGCCAGCGGGTTGCCATCGCGCCGCACCGCCGCCGGCAGCACCCCAGCCGCGTTATGCGGTGGGCGCGCCGTGGCAAGGGCAGGGCGGCGTCTGGTTCTACCCGGCCGAGCACTTTGCCGGGACCTTCTCGGGCCTGGCCGTGCCGCTCGACGACACGCCCGGCACGCTCGCCGCCGACGGCGAGGGGCGCGACCCCGGCCTGCCGGCGGCCAGCGTGCAGGCCCTGCAGCTGCCTTGCGTGCTCCGGGTCACCGACCTCACCAACGGAAGGCAGATCCTCCTGCGCGCGATCGATCGGGGCCCTGCGTCTCCCGGGCGGCTGATCGGGCTGAATGGGCGCGCGCGCACGCTGCTCGGCATGGGCGACGGGCCGACCCCGGTGCGCGTCGAGATCGAGGGCGACGCGAGCCAGGCGCTGGCCGCCTCGCTCGGCGGCGGTCCGCACATCGCGGTCGCCGCGGCCCCGCTCGGAGCGGTCAGCGAGCAGAGCCTGCCGCCGCCGGGTGGCGTCGCACCGGCGCCGGGCGCGCCGGCCGCCGACACCCGCGACGTGTCAGCGGGGGCGTCATCCGCGCCGCCGCCGCTGCCGCAGACTGTCTGGCAGATGCCGGGCGA
>CAXTVZ010000141.1:2802-8945 GCA_964247685.1 uncultured Acetobacteraceae bacterium | reverse complement strand
CGCACGGCGAAGTCGGCCGGGGGCGGGAGCCAGTACAGCCCGCGGTCAGGCATGGAGGACACCTCGCTTCCAGAAGCTGCGCGCCAACATGCCGCCAACAGGGCACGGATGCCAGCCGGGACTTCTCCGGCCGTCGCCGCCCGCGCCTTGCCCTCCAAGGCCTTGCCTCACCGGGCCGCGCACGCCATCACTCGGCGGCCTCTCCTCGCCTCCGGAACCGCCATGCTTTTCTCTCACGTCGTCTGCGCAGTGGAAAGCTACCGCGTCGCCTCGGACCGCCCGGGCGCCTTCGGCGACGAGATTATCGTGGAAGGCTGGTTCCTGGCGCATGCGGAGATCCGCTCCATGTCGGTCCGCTTCGGTGACGGCACCACGCTCGAGATCCGCGACCGGAAGCGCGACAGCGAGGGGCTCGTCCCGCATTACGGCCATTCCTTCGGCGAGGCGACGCGACGGAGCCGGTTCCTGCTGGTCGAGCCGGTGGGCTTGCGGAAGTGGGATTTCGCCACCGCGGTGTTCCATGTCGAATGTGCCGACGGCGGCAGGCTGAGCTGGCCGATCGGCGCGCTGTTCCAGATGCCGCGCGGGTCCGACTTCTCGGCCGACGAGGCGGCGCTGGTGATGTCGTTCGAAAGCATGGGCGACAATTGCGAGTTCGGCCTGGTGCAGCGGCTGATCGGCCAGGAGCGGCTGAGCTTCCTGCGCTATGCCGGCGTGGGCGACATCTCGGCACTCGCGCGAGGCATCGCCGACGGCCTGCGCGTGTTCGACAACGACGATTGCGTCGACATCTCGCAGCACGGAAACGAGTGGATCGCGACCGTGCCGGCGCTGCATCTGGTGTTCCACACCGGGCGCAGCGCGGAGTCGATCTCGCGCGACCGGATCCGGCAGGAGGAGACCCGCAAGCTCGCCTTCATGGCGCAGAAATTCATCGACGATTGCGAGACCGCCGAGAAGATCTTCGTCTATCGCGTGCAGCGCGACGAGCGTGGCGGCCCGGACGGCACGCGCGGCATGGACGAGATCTACGACGCGCTGCGCCGGCACGGTCCCGCCAGGCTGCTCTGGGTCAACGCGCAGGATGCGCACCATCCGCACGGGACGCTCGTGCCGGTGCGCGGCGGGCTGTATCGGGCCTGGATCGATCACCTGGCGCCGGCGTCGAACGCGTTCGACTACCGGCCGCGCTCGTGGCTGGACCTGCTGGCACTGGCCCGCGAACGCATGGCCGACTGAGCTCAGTCGTAGAGGCGGTAGCCGAGCTGCCGTCCGCGAGCCACGTGGAAGTGCAGCAGGTCCAGGTAATCGCCGTTCGAGACCGCCATGCCCGCATCCGGATGGCGATACGCGTAGCTGATGTCCATATGGCAGGGCTGCCGGCCCTCCCGGAAGCCGTGCATCTCGTAATGGCTGCGTCCGCTCGAGATCATGCCGCTGGCCTTGGCCATCGCTAGCTCCCCGTGCAGGCGGAGGTAGTAGTCCTCGTCGAACACGGCGAGGTAGTCCTCGAGCCTGCGCTCCCCGTGGCGGCGCCGCTCGAGCATGTTCGTGACCCAGGCCCCCGTGACCAGCTTCCAGTTGCCCTCCATGATCTTGTGGATCTCGCGGTAGCGATCCTGCGGCACGCCCTCGTTCTGCATGAAGTTGTAGAACAGGAAACGGTTGTCATCGACGGGTACGAGGTTGTGGCCGCCGGTGGCGATGATCCCGTGCACGGGGTTGAACAGCCCGGTGAGCGGCATGAAGATGCGGTCCGCGTCGGAAAGCCAGCATGCCGCCCAGGAGAAGGTGCTGACGCTCATGCAGATGTTCCGCGAACGTCGAAGCACCTCGAAGTCGTGGATCACGCCGGCGCCGTGACGGAACGTGGCATCCGGGAAGGTCGCGCGCAGCTCGTCCATATAGGGGCAGTCGGAGAGCTGGCCGAAGAAGACGGGCCGCAACCCCGTTTCGCGGACGATCTGCTGGTAGAATGCGATCGGGACCAGCACATAGGGGGGATACTGTCCCGTGAGGATCTCGGCGCCGCGGATGTTGATCAGCAGCACGTCCGCGCCATAGCTCTCGACTGCGAGATCGGGCTTGGAGAACATGCGGCGATAGGCCTCGGGCCCGAGCAGGTTGTTCATGTGCTGCACGTAGCCAGTGATGGCGACCGACCGGGCGCGCTGCTCGCGCAGGGCCAACGCCGTCGCCGCGATGTCGACCTGCATGTGGTTGAGCGCGAATGCGGGCTCGGGCACGTCCGGAAGGTCGGGCTCGTCGATGCCCCATTCCGGCAGGTGGATCCGCGAGATGCGTGCGCCGGGCACGAGCGAGGCGATCTTCATCGCCACCATGTGCTGGATCATCCGGTTGGCCATCGCGCCGATCGGCCGGACGATGATGGTGGGCGGCGGCGGTCCGGCGGCGACCCGCTGCGGCGGCGTCTGGTGCTGCACCGCCGCCGTGTCCACGTCCTCGCGGGCGCGCCTGTCCTCGCGGTCGGGGACGGGCACGCGGCCCTGCGGCACGGGGAAGAGCGGCTCGGGCGAGGGCGGGATCGCCACCGCGTCCGCGTCGGGTTCGGACAAGGCGTCGGGGCCGCCCGCGAGTATCCGTTTCAGTCCTCGCGTGAAAACCGACAATGCCATGATGTCCGTTCCAGGGGGGGTTGCGTGCGGTGGCGGGGCGTGGCGGCGGGAGAAGCTATGTCGCGTCGAGCTTCTCGCCGAACACGGCCACCTGGTCGAGATGCAGCGGCTCGCGCCCGGCCCCGCGCGGCAGCGACAGCCGCACGTGGCGCGCGATGGGCGGCGCGGTCGGCAGCCATCGCAGCGGACGGCCATCGGCGCCGCCGAACGCGTGCTGGTCCTGCCGCTGGAGGCCCAGGGTCCATTCCGCGCCGTCCACGGACAGCTCGATCACCACGTGGTTGGCGCGGTCCACGTTCTCGCCCATGGCGTTGAACAGCCGGACCTCGTGGAGGCGGTGGGGTGCACCCAGATCGACCCGCCACCACGGCCCGTCATCATGGTCGGTGTGGAACTGCTTGCCTCCATTGACCACGCCGCTGACGGCGTTTGCCGCATCCTGCTCGCGCGTGCGGTCTGGGGTCCAGGTCGAGATCGAGCTCTGCGTCGCGGGCTTGCCGAGGGCCACGTTCGGATAGGGGGATTCGAGCCAGACATGCCGCTCGGCGAGCCAGCCGAGGCCCGCGCCGCCGGCCGATTTCTGCTCGCGGCGGAATTCCCGCATCCCCTCGTCGTCGCGCCAGGGCGCGCGGTAGACCGGCTCGTGGACGATGCGTTTGTAGAGCGCCTCGTTCTCGATCAGCTGGCTGGCGTTCGCGAAGCTCTCCGACATGTCGATGGTCAGGTCGCTCTTGATCTGCAGCCCCACCACGCGGTCGCCGGCGAGATAGCCGCCATAACCCGCGCGCACGAGCCTGGCCGTGTGCTCGACATGCTCCCAGCCGAACGCGCGGAAGCGCGGGTCGAGATAGCCCACGCAGGCGATCGCCTCGCGCGCGTAGGCCGAGCACTGGCCGCTGATATAGACCGAGTGGTACGGATCGGCCGGCGTGCCACTGCCGCGGAACGGCCAGTGGCCCCAGTTGCCGATGAAGTTGACGTGGCCCCAGCGCCGGCAGGCCTCGATCCAGGGCTCCTCCCAGCCATAGACGGTCGGGTGGGTGTCGTCCTCGAGCAGGATCACGACGTCGCATTTCTCGATTTCGGCGAGGTAGAACAGCGCGCGGTTCTTGTTGCCGGCGATGCCCCGGTTGCGGCCGGTGATCACGCGGGCGCGTTCGCGGAGATGGTCGACCACGTGCTGGGGCGAGCCGTCATCGGCGACCACGAGGGTGAAGGGGCTGCGGGTCAGCTGCTGGACGCGTTCGATGGCCAGGCTGGCCATCTCCGGCCGCCTGTAGGTGATGATGCCGATCCCGATCGAAACCAACGGCGCCACTCCCTCCGGGCCGGCGCCAGCCTATACCAACCGATCCGCGCGGGCGGGAAGGGGCGGCGTTCGCGACGGGTCGGCGTCCACCCGGCGGGCGGGCATATCCCACGCGACAGCGCCGATATTGCAACAGCCTGCCCGGTGTGCAACGTCGAGAACGGATCTGATGGCGATCGAGTGGAGCTCCTCTCGACGTGGACGAGGAGGGCGAGCTTCTCCATCACCCCGCGATCCGCATGCTGCGGGCGTTGCGCGCCGGCAATCCGCCGACCCGGCCACGCCCCTGAAGGCTTCACCTCCGCCAACACCCGGGGGCTCGACGGTGTCCAGAGCTCGCGCGCTCAACGTCGCGCTGGCCCGGCTCATCGACGCCGGGCTGACCGAGCGCGAGGGCAAGCTGCGGCGCAGCGCGGCCCGTCAGTCAAGGACGCGCAGCGATGCAACGGTTCGAGCAGGTCGAACCGGCCGGCGCCGCGTGGCGCGTCCGGTGGCGCATAGATGCAGGAGCCGCGGTGTTTGCCGTGACAATGTCGTATGATAAAGTTTCGGAGCACGAGTTATTGCGCTTTGTCGCGGGAGTGTCACGGATGTCCGAACCCAAGCTGTTACTGAGCTGGGATGGGACGATACTCGGTCGCGTCGAGCATCCAGGCATTGCCGCCTGCGAGATGGCCGACAGGTCGGCCGAAAATCTCACGGTCGTCTTTCCATCCGTGCCTGAAGATCTGAGCGACGTCTTCATCTACGACGTGCCAGAGCCCGGCGGCTTCACGGCCGAGCTGCCTGGTATCGGCGCGGCGAGCTTTCGTTACTCAGCGCCAACTCATGGGTGGCTGATCTCGGATGCGAGCGGCCACTATCTGTGCAAGCAGCCCTACAACAACCATCTGCGGTTCGACAGAGATGAGGCAAGCGCCTGGGAGACGTTCTTCCCGCTGACTGAGGCCGAGCTGTCGATGATCCGGCACATCCTGGACAGCAGATGGGTGCGCAAAGACGGTACGAGCGGCGCCGCGCCGCGCCGTGCCGAGTGGGCGGGCATGTTCGCCTTCCGGATCGGCGACATGCTCATCGACCTCAGGCTTCAGGATCTTCGCCGATGGACTCGGTTCGGCTTCAGGGCCGTGGTGGACGAGTGGAAGACCGAGCAGTTCTTTCTTTTCAATCCGCTGGTTTACATCACCGCGTTCAAGAGCGATGCGGTGCTCGAGCAGATGCGCCACTGCGTCGTTTCGCTGCGCGAGTTCGGCGAATTCGACGGCCCGATCGTGGTGATGTCCGACAGGTCCGAGCAGGACATCCGCGACGTTTTCGCCAGAGCCGGAGACGCGTGCGGTGACATCGCCGTGATTGCGCTGCCCGCTCAGGACTTCGTGGGCTACGTGTGTTCCAAATACAGCATCGAGGGTCAGCCGAAGCTGGCCGGTCACCAGCCCCTCCTGTATCTGGATCCTGACATCGTCATCGACGCCCCGATCGAGCACATGCTTACCAGGGCGGCGCGCGCCGGCAGGATCGCTGCTGCCGCGGAGGTTTGGAACCGCACCCACAACCACATCCCCATCGGCGCGTCGCTGATCGAGATGGACGGCGTCGAGGCGCGGTTCTGGGCCGGTCTGAACGGCGGAACGATGACGTTTCCCAACAACGCTGAAGCTTCAGTGCTGGCGATTGTGGGAGCGATCCGGAGATCGATTGCGGGGCTCGGCCGCGTCTTTGGGCGCGACTTCAACCGATGGGTCGACCAGGAGGCAATGAACTATGTTGCTGTCAAAACCGGAGCGATCGACGGCATCGCCCTGACCCCTTTCGTCACGCAGCACCATCCGGACTTTCCGCATCATGGCCGGCGGACGGGAATGGTGCATTTCTGGGGCCGCTCTTCGGACCACAAGGTCGCGGAGATGGCGGCTTATATCCAGCTTCTTCGAGAGCGGCGCGCCGAGTTCAGCGAATCGCATCAGGCCGAGTTGCCGCGGATCGGCTCGGGGTTCGATCGCAACCTTCCCTTCCGCAGCGACGAGAAGTTGCCAGAGCGCCACAGCGACGACCAGGCGGAGCCGCGCATTCTTCGGTAGCCTGTCAGCATTCTCGCGAGCACCCCGTGCCCTAAATGCTTGCGAGTAGCGGCGCGCTGAGCCCAGACTGGACTTGTCGCTATTGGTCCGACAGGGATGCGTACGACTTTATCTAAT
>CAXTVZ010000141.1:0-2702 GCA_964247685.1 uncultured Acetobacteraceae bacterium | reverse complement strand
CGGGCCCCCGCACCGCATGATCGACGCGGAGGCGGCGGGCTCGTGTCCCAGGCCACCGCCCGTCCCGAGGGCGTCGCGCACGACACCACGCTGAGCAACGACGTGGTGTCGTGCGGCCCGCTACAGCGGCGAGGAGGCGAAGGTCTCGTCGAAGCGGCAGGTGATCGAGGCGCCCGTGCTGTTGGCCATCAGGAGAGCCGGCGCGCCGGTGACGCTGTCACGGCCAGCCGAGAAGGCGACGCCGCTCGGCATCGTCCCGGTGACCGCGCTCGTGGTCATCGCGCCCGATAGCCCGTAGCCGCCGTAGAGCTGCGTCAGGTCGACGGTGAAGCGCGTGCTTCCGCTGACGCAGTAGCCGTTGCGCGCCGTCAGCGTGCCGTTGTTGGCGTTGAGCGTGCCCAGGCCCAGCTCGGCGGCCGTCGGCAGCGTGGTGGCGATCGCATCGCCGCTGGCCACCGCCGCCGACAGGCCGCCGGTCGACAGCGTCAGCGTGTTGGAGCTCACCGAGGCGATCGTGGCGACCGCCCCGCTCGTGGTGTCGCGCAGACCCATGCCGGTGGTGAACAGCGCGCCGTTGGAGACCGTGAGCGTGGTGGCGGCCGCGGCGACGGCGGCCGATGCCGTGGTGCTTGCGAAGGTGGGAAACGCGCCGCTCGGCGTCAGCTGCATCGTGGTGCCCGTGGCCACGGTTCCGAACACCACGCTGGTGAACTCGCGATAGCCGCCGCCGGTGTAGAGCTCCTGCTGGCCGGTGGACGCCACGTCGCCCGAGGCGTCGGTGGCGAACACCGTGCTGCCGTTCACGATCTGGGTGAAGGTGCAGGTGTCATACGGGCCACCGCAGCGCAGGCTCCGCCGGAACGAGAGATCGCCCGTGCCGTCCGACTTGGCGTCGCCGTAGGGCGTGGCGTTGAAGACGTAGTCGTTCGACCCGAACGGGCTGGCGGTCGTCATCGTTGCGTCCACGATCGACGTGCCGCTGGCCGGCAGGGTCGCCTCGGCAATGGCGTTGCCCTGGGCGAGGACGCCGCTCGTGTTCGCGTCGTTGCCGATATAGACCGAGCCTGCGGGGTCGTAGATCGAGTTCGGTCCGAACACCCATGGCTTCGAAGTGGCCGTGTCGTTGCCGACGAACCAGGCCCATTGCGGGATGGCAGGCGCCGAGCCCGGGCCGGGCGCCTGGATCGTGTTGCCGGTGACCGCTCCGCCGTCGCCGTCGCGCACGAACACGCCCACCGTGCCGCCGGCGGGCGTGGTGCTGCTGGCACCCGACACCCACATGAAGTTGCTGGTGACCTGGTAGCCGTCCATGCCTTCGAAGTAGAAATCGTCGAGGCTGTCGAAGACGTAGCCGGTGGTGAAGGTGAGGTTCTCGCAAGCCATGTTGGCCCCGCATGTGGAGCGGACGCCGTACGTGCCGTTGAACAGCGAGTTGGCGGCCATGTAGCCGCCCTGCGTGGTGTCCATCTCGATCTGCGCCGTGCCGTTGACGATCGAGTTGCCGACGACTTTGGGATCGATCAGGTAGTCCGCGCCCGACCCCTCGAAGAAGATGCCGGCCGTGCCGACCGAGGTGCCCGCGGTGGCCGACGCACTCGAGCCGATGATCGAGGCGACCGGATCGGTGGTGAGGTTGTTCGGGCTCGGATAGGCGCTGGTCACGGCCGGGCCGGCCGAGGCGGTGATCCGGTTGTAGGACACGGTCGCGAAGTTCAGGTTGCGCAGGTGGATGCCGGCCCAGAAATTGCCCTCGATCTGGTTGTGGTCGACCACCACCCAGCCGGCATTGTTGTGCGGCAGCGAGCCGTTGTGGGCGTTGTAGCCCTCGATCAGCAGGGCGTCGGCACTCGGCGTGGTGGCCGTGGTGTCGATCGCGGTTTCCTCCCACTCGATGGCGGCCGCGCTGTTGGCGTAGAAGTGGAAACCGTTCGAGCTGGCCCCGGTGAAGTGGAACAATGTCGCGGTCGGGCCGTGGCCGCGGAACAGGACGTTCCTGGTGATCGTCGCCGTCACCTGGGACGACAGCACGCAGACGCCGGCCGGCCAGTCGACCTCGGCCCCCGCGCGGCTCGCATTGACTGCGGGCAGCAGCCTGTTGGTGATCGCCGCGGTGTTGTCGGTGGAGCCGTCGCAGACCACGCCGAAATCGGCGGCGTTGAGCGTGTCGGAGAAATGCGCCGCGAGCGTGCGTGCGACACTGCCGCCCGTGGCCTCGGCCAGGTTCGACGACAGCGTGCCCGTGCTGTCGAGCTCGGCGGCCCCGCCCGGAATGCCGAGATCGCTGACGGTGGATTGCGCCGCGGCCGACACCTGTTGGGCCAGCGTCGAGAGCGACATCCGCGCGCCGTTCACCGACACCGTCGAGCCGGACAGGTCGACGCCGGTCAGCTTGCCGGCGGTGGCGTTGATGCGTCGGAAGCTCGCATCGCCCGCGGCGGTGGTGTACGAGGCGGCCCAGACGGCCATCGTCGGCACGAGCCCCGCCACTGGAACAAGCGACAACAGCAGCGGCAGCATCGCCTTGGTCTTCATGGCCACTCCGTATTCCACCCAGAAGCAGGAGGCTCCGACCAGCCGCCGGCCTCTGGGTTATGGGTGTCTTCGGAGCGGGTCAAACAAAGGGGAAAGTCGCGTGTGTCGTCAGTAACTTGGCGAAGAAGGCCAGGGGCTCTGCCCCTGGACCCCGTTAAGGGCGGAGCCCT
>CAXTVZ010000140.1:0-8951 GCA_964247685.1 uncultured Acetobacteraceae bacterium | reverse complement strand
TTTTAAGGGCTCCGCCCTTAACGGGGTCCAGGGGCAGAGCCCCTGGCCTTCTTCAACCGGCGAAACCTGACGCTCCGAGGCCCAAGAGACCGGTTAGATGCAGCCGTCGATCGATCCCAAGGAACTGAAAACGCTCTCGGACATCCTCGCCCTCGTGCTCGAGGAGCAGGCCGGGCAGTCGCAATCGGCGCTCGACGCGCTACGGGCGCGCGCCAAACGCAGCGGGATCACCGGCGGCGCGCTGAAAAATCTGTTCGTGGCGATCGCCAACGACCCGCCGAAGACTCGCAAGGCCGATCCCGCCACCGCTGCCGCCTCGCGCGCGCCGCGGGCCAAGGCGGGCAGTGCGGCCGCCGAGGTGCAGGCGGCGCATGTGCGGATCGCCCAGCTCGCCGCCGACATGCGCAGCCTCGACCTGCAGCTGCGCACGGCCAACGCGTCGGTGGCCAAGCTGGAGGCCGAGCTCGACGCCACCCGCCAGGCGCGCGCGCACGCCCAGGCCTCGCTGCGCCGCATCGAGACCGCGCGGAACGACCAGCGCGCCAAGGCGGCCCTCGTGGGCGGGATGGCGGGCGGAGTGATCGTGCTGGCGGCCCTGCTCGTGCTGCACGCCGCCGGATTGTCGATGTGAATCTGCTGTCCCGCCTGCACGACGTGCTGGGCCCGTCGGGCATCCTCACGGGCGCGGATGCCGAGCCCTATGCCACGGACTGGCGAAAGCTGTTCCGCGGCACCACGCCGGCGGTGCTGCGGCCGCGTTCCACGGCGGACGTGGCGGCCGTCATGCGGCTCTGCGCCGAGGCCGGTGTTCCGGTCGTGCCGCAGGGCGGCAACACGAGTCTGGTGGCGGGCGCCGCCGTGATCCCGGACGGCCGCGCGGTGATCCTCAATCTCGCGCGCATGGACCGGATCCGCGACGTCGACGCGCTCGACGGCACCATGGTGGTCGAGGCGGGCGTGACGCTGGCGCGCGCGCAAGGTGCGGCGCGCGAGGCCGGGCGTCGTTTGCCGCTCTCGATCGCGGCGGAAGGGAGTGCGCAGATCGGCGGCGTGCTGGCGACCAACGCGGGCGGCAACCTCACCATCCGCCACGGCAATGCGCGCGACCTGGTGCTCGGGCTCGAGGTGGTGCTGCCCGACGGCACCGTGTTCGAGGGGCTGCGGCGTCTGCGCAAGGACAACACCGGCTACGCCTTGCGCCAGCTCTTCGTGGGGTCGGAGGGCACGCTCGGGATCATCACCGCGGCCGTGCTGAAGCTGGCGCCGCCGCTGCGCGAGACGGTCACGCTGCTGGCCGCCTGCCCTTCCCCGGCGGCGGTGCTCGAGCTGCTCCGGCGGGTGACCGACGCGCATGGCGGTGCGATCGAGGCGTTCGAATACATGTCGGACGCGGGGATCGGCCTGGTGCTCGAGCATATCGACGGGGTGGCGCTGCCGCTGGGCGAGCGCGCGCCGGCCTATGCGCTGGTCGAGATCGAGGCGGGGCAGGAGGCGGTGGAGGAGACGCTGGCGGCCGCCATCGAGTCGGAATGCGTGGCCGACGCCGTGCTGGCCGCCTCCGGGGCGCAGCGCGCCGCGCTGTGGCGCCTGCGCGAGGAGCACACCGAGGCGCAGGCGCGTGCCGGGGCCTCGGTCAAGAACGACGTCTCGGTGCCGGTCAGCCGTTTTCCCGCGTTCCTGGCGGAGGCCACCGCTGCGTGCGGGGAGCTGATCCCCGGCTGCCGTCCCGCCCCGTTCGGCCATGCCGGCGACGGGAACATCCACTTCAACGTCCTGCAGCCGCCCGGCGCCGACGGTTCCGCATTTCTCGGCCGCGCCCACGACATCATGGAGACGGTGGCCGCCGTCGTTCGCCGCCATGACGGCAGTTTCTCAGCCGAACATGGGGTTGGCGCGATCAAGACCGACTTCATGACGAGCTGGCGAGGCGGCGCCGAGCTCGAGCTCATGCGTCGCATCAAGGACGCGATCGATCCGGCCGGTTTGCTGAATCCGGGGAAGTTGCTCCCGCCGCGTTGACTTCCCCGTGACCCCTATGGTGAGTGCCGGGTCCCATGTCACCGCAGCGCGCCTCCAGTCTCGACCGCTACGTGCTGCGCCAGCTGCTGGCGGCCCTCGTCGCGACCACCGGGGGGCTCGCCGCCCTGATCTGGCTCACCCAGTCGCTGCATTTCGTGCAGCTGGTGGTCGATCGTGGGCTGTCGCTGGGCACGTTCCTCAAGCTCACCGGCCTGCTGATCCCGTCTTTCATCGCGGTGATCCTGCCGATCACGACGTTCGTGGTGACGCAGTTCGTGTATGGGCGGCTCGCGAACGACCGCGAGCTCACGGTGATGCGCGCGGCCGGGCTCTCCTCGCTCACCCTGTCGCGGCCGGCGATCGCCTGCGCGGTGATCGCGGCACTCGCCTGCACCGTGCTCGACATCTGGGTGGTGCCCACGTCGTATCACGAGTTCCGCACCTTCCAGTTCGCGATCCGCAACCGGATGGCCGCCTACCTGCTGCAGGACGGCGTGTTCACCCCCGTCTCCGCCCAGATGACGGTGTATGTCCGCAAGCGCGCGCCGGACGGGTCGCTGCAGGGCATCCTGGTGGAGGACGACCGGCAGCCCAACGCGCGCGCCACCATTCTGGCCGAGCGCGGCCGCATCATCACCGACCCGTCCGGCACGCCCGACGTGCTGCTGTTCGACGGCTCGCGGCAGGAGGTCGACCGCCAGACGGGACGGCTCGACGTGCTGACCTTCTCGCAGAACACGATCTCGCTCACGAGCACCGACAAGAACGCGGACCAGATGTATCGCGACAGCTCGGAGATGACGATCCACGAGCTGCTCCATCCCGACCCGCACACCACGCTGCCGCGCGACCGCGGCAAGTTCGCCGTCGAGGCCAACCGGCGGCTGAGCTCGCCGTTGACGGCGCTGTCGTTCGCGGCCGTGGCGCTGCTGGCGGTGCTGAACGGGACGTTCTCGCGACACGGCAACATCGTGCGTCCGATCGTGGCGATCGGCGCGATCGTGGGGCTGCTGGCGGCGGGGCTGGTGATCCAGAATCTCGCCTCGCGCATCCCCGCGCTGATGCCGCTGGTGTGGCTGCACGCGACCCTGCCGGGCGTGGTCGCACTCGCACTCCTCTACGCGCCGGAATGGCGCGTGCCGGAAATCTCGCCCCGCAAGGTCGCCCCCGCCAAGATCAGCGGGGCGGTCGCCTGAGATGCCGGTCGCGGCGACGCTCTCCTTCTATGTCGCGCGCCAGTTCACGGCCGCCGTGGTCGCCATGCTGGCGGCACTCACCGGGCTCGTCTCGCTGTTCGACTTCATCGAGCTGCTGCGCCGGGCCGCACCCCTGCCGGACGTCTCGTTCTCGCTGGTGGTGGCGATCGCCGCACTCCGGCTGCCGTATTTCTCGATCGAGATCATGCCGTTCGCGGTGCTGCTCGGCGGCATCATCGCGTTCTGGCGGCTGACGCGCTCGTCCGAGCTGATCGTGGCGCGCGCGGCGGGTGTGTCGGCCTGGCAGTTCCTGGCAGCTCCCCTCGGCTGCGCGCTGATGCTGGGCGCGTTTGCCACCACGCTGGTGAGCCCGCTCTCGTCGATGATGTTCGCGCGCGCCGAGACGCTCGAGCAGACATACCTGACCTCCACCCCCGGCCAGGTGCAGCTCGCCGGTGGCGAGCTGTGGCTGCGGCAGCTGGACCAGGGGATCGTGACCGACGGAGTCGCGATCCTGCACGCGCGCCAGGTGCGTCTGCGCGGCAAGCGGCTGGTCGCCTCCGGCGTGTCGGTGTTCCGGCTCGACGATGCCGACCACCTGCTGCTGCGCATCGAGGCGAGCGACGCGCTGCTGCAGCGGGGCGCCTGGGACCTCGAGGGGGCGCGCACGCTCAAGCCCGACCACCTGCCGGTGGCGGTGGGCCGGATGGCGCTCCCCACCAACCTCACGGTTCGCCGCGTGCAGGAGAGCTTCGCCTCGCCCGACACGCTGTCGGTCTGGGCGCTGCCGGGCTTCATCGCGCTGCTGCAGCATTCGGGATTCTCCGCGATCCGCCACCGGCTGCACTACCAGTCGCTGCTGGCACTGCCGCTGCTGGCCGGCACGATGGCGCTGGTGGCCGCCGGGTTCTCGATGCGGCCGGCGCGGCGCGGCGGCGTGTCGCGCATGATCGGCAGCGGCGTGAGCGCGGGCTTCGCGCTGTTCACGGTCTCGAAGGTCGCCGAGGAATTCGGCCGTTCCGGCGCGCTGCCGCCGATGCTCGCCGCCTGGGCGCCGGCCGCCGCCGGGCTGCTGCTCGCACTCGCTCTCCTGCTGCACCTGGAGGATGGGTGATGGCCCACACGAAGAACGGGCGCCGTCTCGCGCTGGCCTGCGCCCTGCTCCTCCCCGCCGTCGCCGCCTTGGGTGCGGCCCCGATCGCGAAGGTGGCACCACCCGGCAACGGTGCGAATGGCGGCCCCGACAGCAACGGGCCGGTGACGTTCCAGGCCGACAGCGTCTCCTACGATCGTGAGCACGGCATCATCACCGCCACCGGCCATGTGGTCGCCTGGCAGAACGACAACGTGCTGCGCGCCGACAGGGTCACGTTCGACCGCAACACCAACGTCGCCGCCGCTTACGGCCATGTCGCGATCGTGCAGCCCGACGGCGAGGTGCTGTTCTCGCGTTACGCGGAGCTCACCGAGGGAATGCGCAACGGCGTGCTCAAGGGCATGCGCACGCTGATGCTGCAGAACGCGAAGATGGCGGCCAATGGCGCGCGCCGCGTCGAGGGCAAGGTCAACGATTACAGCCGCGCGGTTTACACGCCGTGCGACGTCTGCGCGAAGCATCCGGACGAGGCACCGTTCTGGCAGCTGCGGGCCTATGACGCGACGCAGGATCTCGAGCACAAGCGGATCGACTACGAGGACGTCTATCTCGACATCTACGGCGTGCCGGTCTTCTACATGCCCGCGTTTTCCATGTCGGACCCGTCGGTCAAGCGCCAGAGCGGCTTCCTGATGCCCGACATCGCGCCCAGCGACGACTATCTCGGCTCGTTCGTGCGGATCCCCTATTACTGGGCGATCGGGCCGTCGTCGGATGCGACCTTCACGCCGCTGCTCGCGACCAATTCGGGACCGCAGCTCACCACCGAGTACCGCAAGGATTTCAATTTCGGCAAGGTGCGCATCACCGGTGCGATCGCCTACGACACCAGCACCACCACCAAAGGGTCCGACCTCGTTCCGAACAACAACGAGCCGCTGAACAGCGTCGAAGGCTACGTCTTCGCGCATGGCGACTTCGCGTGGAACGACGAGTGGCATTACGGCGCCGACATCGACCTCGCGACCAGCGCGCAATATCTGCGCGACTACCAGATCCCGGGCTACGGCGCCGACGTGCTCGGCAGCAGCGCCTTCCTCGAGGGATTCAGCGAGGGCAGCTACACGCGGCTCGACGCGCTCGCCTTCCAGGGCATCAATCAGGAGGCGGTGGTCGACGCGGACCTGCCCTTCGTGCTGCCGCGCTACACGTATGACCTGCTGCTGCCGCAGGACGCGCTGGGCGGCCGGCTCCGGGTGTCGAGCGAGGATTTCGACATCTACCGTCCGGACGGTGCGTCGGACCAGCGCGGCAGCCTCGTGCTCAACTGGGACCGCGCGCTGCACGGGCCGGTCGGCACGATGTGGACCTTCACGGGCAATCTGCAGTCCGAAGTCTACAATGCCGACAAGCTCAACCTGATCCCGGACTACTACGTCGAGACGCATTCCGACACCGCGCAGGCGCTGCCGACCGCAGCACTACGGGTGGAGTGGCCGCTGGTCCGGCTCGCGCGATCGGGCGGCGCGCAGACGATCGAGCCGATCGTGCAGCTGATCGCAGCACCCAACGCGCC
The DNA here is from genome assembly GCA_964247685.1 of uncultured Acetobacteraceae bacterium. Classification (GTDB taxonomy): domain Bacteria; phylum Pseudomonadota; class Alphaproteobacteria; order Acetobacterales; family Acetobacteraceae; genus CAXTPV01. The sequence continues at coordinate 3,064 of CAXTVZ010000140.1, read as the reverse complement.
GCGCAGCAACAACGACAACCTGCCCAACGAAGACAGCCTCGACTACCAGTTCACCGACACCACGCTGTTCAGCCTCAACCGGTTCCAGGGCGTCGACCGGCAGGATTCCGGAATGCGGGCCAATGTCGGCGTCAAGCTCAACTGGACCTTCAGCAACGGCATGTATCTCGACGGCCTGATCGGCCAGAGCTACCGCGCCCATGTCGACGATCGCGGCGTGATCCCGGATCAGGGTCTGGAGCGGCATGTCTCCGACATCGTCGACCGGCTGAGCTTCGTTCCGTTCAAGTGGCTCGATTTCACCGGCCGCACCCGCTACGACCACAGCCGCGGCAACCTCACCTACGCGGACGGGCTGGTAAGTGCGGGTGTGAAGATCCTGCGGCTCGGCGCGGGCTATCTCTACAGCTCGACCAACCCGTATTACTACTACGATACCGACTACATGCTGAAACCCGACATCTCGCCGGGCTTCTACCTGCCGCGCCAAGAACTGACGCTGAGCGCGGCGTCCAGCTTCGGCAAGTGGACGGTGTCCGCCTTCGGCCGCCGCAACCTCTCGCAGCAGCAATACACCGGCTACACCGGTGTCACCGAGGGACAGAAATTCGTGGCCGTGGGCGGCGACGTGGTGTGGCAGAACGAGTGTTTCGGCGTGAACATCAACTACTCGAAGCGCTACACCTACATCAACGGCGACAACGGGGATCAGACGGTCCTCGTCACCCTGACCTTCAAGACGTTGGGCGCGTTCGGGTTCAACGGATGAAAGTGCCAACCATGACGAGACACCTCACCCGTGCAGCCCTGCTGCTCCTGTCCACGTCGTTCCTGGCGGTGCCGGCGGGGGCTCAGGACGCGCCGACGCATCGGCACCATCACCACGGGACCCAGGCCACTGCCAACGCCGGTGGCGGCGTCACCAACGAGAAGCTGCCGCCGATCAAGGTCGCACCCGACGGCGTTCCCGCCGACAGGATCGTGGCGATCGTCGACGGCGACGCGGTGACCGAGCAGGACGTGGACGACCGCGCCAAGCTGTTCGCGCTCTCGACCGGCATGGGCGTCGACGCGGCGATGCTCGACCGGCTCCGCCCGCAGATCACGCGCCAGCTGATCGACGAGAAGCTGCGCATCCAGGAGATCGAACGCCGCAAGATCGTGATCGCGCCGGAGGAGATCTCGGCAGCCATCGCCCAGATCGAGGGGCGCAACGGCATGCAGAAGGACGCGCTGAAGAACAAGCTCGCCGCCGACGGCGTGTCGCTCGGCACGCTGATCGACCAGATCCGCGTGCAGATCGGCTGGACCCATGTGCTGCGGCAGAACCTCGGGCCGCGCGCGCGGGTGACCGATGCCGAGGTGCAGGCCCGCGAGGACGCGCTGAAGCACGAGGACGGCCAGCCCGAATACGATGTCGCCGAGATCTTCATCCCGATCGACGATCCGACCCATGCCGAGGAGGCGAACCGCTTCGCCGAGGCGGTGATCAAGCAGCTGCGCGCCGGCGCCCCGTTCGGCATCGTCGCCGCCCAGTTCGGCCAGAACCAGAACGCGCTCGAGGGCGGCGATCTCGGCTGGCTGACCGCCGACCGGCTCGACCCCGAGGTGCTCGAGATCGTGCGCCAGATGCCGCAGGGCGCGATCAGCAACCCGATCCGGGTCGCCGGCGGCTACGACATCGTCACCGTGCACGGCAAGCGCCAGATCGGCACGCAAATGGCGACCGTGCTCGGCGTCCGCCAGGCCTTCCTGCCGTTCAAGACGGCGCTCGACCCGCAGCACCCGACCGCGGAGCAGATCGCCACGCTGGCTCATGCCAAGGCGCTCACCACCGGACCGCATGATTGCGGGACGATCGAGGCGGCGAACAAGGCGGCCGGCGGCACCCGCCCGTCGGATCCGGGGCCGCTGCTGGTCAACGATCTCAACGCGCAGATGGGGGCGATCCTCGCGCACATGAACGCCGGCGACGTGACGCGGCCGCTGGTGAGCCAGGAAGGGATCGCGGTGATCGCGGTGTGCTCGCGCGACCAGAAGAACATCGCGACGCAGACTCCGGACCAGATCCGCGATCAGCTGCTGGCCGAGCGGGTGGAGCTCGCGAGCCGGCAGGAAAACCGGGATCTGCACCGGCATGCGGTGATCGAGATGCGCTCGAGCTGACGTGAAAAAGGATGTGGGGCTCTGCCCCACGCCCCGCCAGGAGCAAGCGCCCCTGGACCCGCCTGACATGAGGCAGGTCCCCGAGGGCCTTCCCTCCGGGCGGGGTTCGGGGCAGAGCCCCGAGACTTTGCGCGACGTGATCGCGCGTTTCGGCCTCGAGCCGCGCAAATCGCTTGGCCAGCACTTCCTGCTCGACCCGGGCCTGCTGCGTCGCATCGCCGCGCTCGCGGGTCCGCTCGAGGGGCGGCACGTTGTCGAGGTGGGCCCAGGCCCGGGCGGCCTGACCCGCGCGCTGCTGGCAACGCCGCTCGCGCGCCTCGACGCGGTGGAGCTCGACCGACGCGCCCTCGCCGCCCTCGCCGAGCTCGACGACGCAAGGCTCACGCTGCACGAGGCGGATGCGCTGACGCTCGACCTCGCGACGCTCGCACCGGCGCCGCGGCAGATCGTGGCAAACCTCCCCTACAATGTCGGCACGCCGCTGCTCGTGGGCTGGCTGCGCCAGGCGGCGGCCTGGGAACGCCTGACGCTGATGTTCCAGCGCGAGGTCGCCGAACGCATCGTGGCCGCACCCGGCACCGAGAGCTATGGGCGACTCGCGGTGCTCGCGAACTGGGTCGCCGAGACCGCGATCCTGACCGACATTCCGCCCGGTGCGTTCCATCCCCCGCCGCGGGTCGTCTCGTCGGTGGTCGCGATCGTGCCGCGCGCGGTGCAACCCGAGTCGCGGCTGTTCAGGGCGATGGAGCAGGTCACGGCCGCGGCCTTCGGGCAGCGCCGCAAGATGCTGCGCGGCGCACTGAAGGGCATCGGCGGCGAGGCGCTGCTGACGCGCGTGGGCATCGCCGGCGACCGCCGCGCCGAGACGCTGACGGTGGCCGAGTTCGAGAAGCTCGCG
>CAXTVZ010000139.1:0-8954 GCA_964247685.1 uncultured Acetobacteraceae bacterium | reverse complement strand
TTTTAAGGGCTCCGCCCTTAACGGGGTCCAGGGGCAGAGCCCCTGGCCTTCTTCACCGCCCACCAGAGTCGTCAGCCAGCGTCTCAGACATCCTTGGCGCTATCGCCGGCGGTCACCTCGTATTCCGCGCCCGTCACCAACGCTGCGGCATCGGAGGCGAGGAACACCGCCGCGGGAGAGATGTCGTCGGGCTGCAGCCATCCGACCTGCATCGCCACCGTCTTGGCGCGCACGCGCCAGGCCTCTTCCGGCGACGGCGTGCTGTCGCCCTTGTGGCCGCTTTCCGCCATGCTCTCGACCAGGCGCTTGTTGTACCGGGTGAGCGGCGTATCGACGAGGCCGGGGATCAGCGCGTTGACCGTGATGTTGTACTGGCCGAACTCGAGTGCCGCCGACTTCATCAATCCGAGGATGCCCCATTTCGACGCCGAGTAGCTGGCACCGTCCTTGGTGCCGTGCTTGCCCTGCATCGACGACAGCACGATGATCCGCCCATGCTTGCGCGCCACCATCTTCGGCGCGAAAGCGCGGATCGTGTTCGCGGTGCCGTTCAGGTTGTTGTTGATCACGTCGAACCATTCCGCATCCTCCATCTCGAGGAGCGGCTTCCAGCGCTGGATCGCGGCGTCGGCCACGACGATGTCGATCTTGCCGTAGGTCTGCTCCACATGATCGGCCGCCTGGCGCAACTGCGCGATCTCGCGGATGTCGGCCTGGATCGCCTCGCCGCGGCGGCCGTAGCGATGGATCTGGTTCACCGTCTCGTCGAGCTCGCCGGGCGTGGCCGGCACCGCGTCGGAGGCCGTGCTGACCGGACCCGCGATGTCGATCGCGATCACATCCGCGCCGTTGGCCGCGAACTCGACCGCGATCGCGCGCCCGATGCCGCGGGCCGCCCCGGTGACCACCGCGACCTTGCCCCGCAGATCGGAACCGCGCCCCGCCCGGATCGGCCCCGCGCTGCGCTCGGGTGGCGGCTCGGGCATGGTCTGGCCGTTCAGCTGCTGCGGCGGACCGTCCGAACGCACGACCTGGGCCGCGGCACTCCGCGCCTGAGCCAGCAGCGTGCCGGCAGCGATGCCGCTGCCGAGCACCAGGCGACGCCGGATCGTGTCCGGGGCGGCGTCATCGTTGGAAGAAGCCATTGGTCAGAACTCCATCAATCCGGTCGGCGCGCGAGACTTGCGCGTTCGCGCGCGACAAACGCGGGTGTCACTTCGGGAGCGGCGTTGCCCCAGGCGTTGCGGATGAAGGTCGCCACCGACGCGACCTCGCGATCGTCGAGATCCCACCCGAAGGACGGCATGCCGGGACCGGTCGGCGCGCCCGCGGTCGAAGCACTGATCGCGCCCCGCAGGATCACCCGCACGGTGGATGTGGGGTCGGGCTGCTGGATCGCAGCCCCACCGGCGAGCTGCGGAAACAGGCCGGCGATGCCGCGCCCGCCCGACGTGTGGCAGGCCGAGCAGAGATCGGCGTAGATGGCGCCGCCGCGCCGCATCGCCGGAACATCCACCGCGAGAGGCGTCGCCGTGTCGTCGCTCGCCTTGACGCTTCGAAGATAGGTGGCGATCGCATGCAGGTCGGACGGCGTCTCGCCGCTGCTCGAGATCTCGACCTCTTCCCCCATCGGACCTGACGCGCTAGCGAAGCGATTATGGCCGGTGCGCAGATAGTTGGCGAGATCCGCCTTCGACCAGTTCCCGATCCCCCGTCGCGGGTCGGGCGTGAGATCGGGTGCATACCAGCCCTGCAGCCGCGCACCTTGCACGGCCGCACTGGTCACGTCGCCACCGAGGATGTTCTTCGCCGTGTGGCACATGCCGCAATGCTCGATACCGGTCACGAGATAGGCACCGCGGTTCCAATCGGCCGAGCGCTGCGGATCGGGATGGAAGCTGCCTTCGCGAAAGAACAGGAGGTTCCACACGCCCATGAAAGCGCGGATGTTCAGCGGAAACGGCAGCGTGTCGCGATCGACGCTCCGCCGGACCGGCGGAAGTGTGGCGAGAAAGGCCCGCATGGCGAGCGCATCCGTGCGCGTCACGCGCGCGGTGTAGGTGTAGGGCATGGCCGGGTAGATGCGCATCCCGTTGCGTCCCCGGCCCTTCTGCAGCGTGTCCACGAACTCGTCATCGCTCCACGCACCGATCCCTGTGTCGGCATCCGGCGTGATGTTGGCCGACATCACTGTTCCGAACGGCGTCTCGATCGCGCGGCCGCCGCTGAACGGCGCACCGCCTGGCGCGGTGTGGCACGCCTGACAGTCGCCCATCTGCACGAGGTAGCGACCGCGCGCGATCTCGCTCCAGTCCTGCGCGTCGGGCGCCGCACGCGCCGCCGCGGCCACGCAGAGCAGCAGGACGGCAAGCACGATGCGCATCGTCACGCCGGCACGAGCGGGCCCGGGTGGCGGAGGTAGGTCGACCGGATCGCCTCGGCCGCCCAGTAGGTCACCGCACCGATCGTCGTGGTCGGATTGTAGCCGGCGTTCTGCGGAAAGGCTGACGCGCCGAACACGAAGAGATTGGGGATGTCCCAGGATTGCAGGTAGCGGTTCACCACCGAGTTCTTCGGGTCGGTCCCCATGATCGCACCGCCGCACAGATGCGAGGTCTGGTAGGAGGTGACGTCGTAAGGGCCTTTTCGCGGTTTCGGGACCACCTGGTTCGCGCCCATCGCGCGGATCACCTCGGCATATTTCTCGGTGAGATAAGCGCTCATCTTGAGCTCATTGTCATGGAAGTCGAGCGTGATCCGCGGCACCGGGCGGCCGAACCGATCGCGCCATGTCGGGTCGAGATCGATGTGGTTGTCGCGATACGCATAGAAGCTCGCATGCACGCCCGCACCCGCGAACACGTTGCTGTTGTAGTGCCGGGCGATCGCGCGCTTCCACTCGATGCCCCAGGCCGGCGTGCCGGGCGGCACCGGCGTGGTCTCGATCGGGCGTCCGTTGGTCTGCACCTGCCCCATATAGCCGCCGCCCACGAAGCCGAGCGGCCCGTGGTCGAAATTGTCGCCGTTGAACTCGTCGATGCACATGCCGATCGCGCCGGCCGACATGAACGGGTTGAAGCGGTACTTTTCCGGATCGAAGAAGCCGATCGCCGACGACACGGTCTGGTGCGTGAAGTTGCGGCCCACCACGCCCGCGCCGCTGCGCGGATCGTAGGGCGTGCCGATCCCCGATAGCAGGAGCAGCTGCACGTTGAACATCTGGAATGCGCAGAGCAACACGAGATCGGCCGGCTGCTCCCATTCCGCGCCTTGCGCGTCGACATAGGTGACGCCGGTCGCTGTCTTGCCGTCGCGCGAGACGTTCACGCGCGTGACCTCGCACAACGTGCGCGCCTCGAAGTTCTCGCGACGGAGCAGCACGGGAAACAGCGTCGTCTGCGGGCTTGCCTTCGAATAATTCGCGCAGCCGAACCACTCGCAGAACCCGCAATAGGAGCATGGCCCCATCTCGACGCCGAGCGGGTTGGTGTAGGCGGCCGACAGGTTGCCCGAAGGCTGCGGGAACGGATGGTAACCCATGCCTGCGGCAGCCTTCGCGAACAATGCGTGCGAAAAGCCCTGCTGCATCGCGGGCAGCGGGTAGGGCTTCGAACGCGGCCCCTCGAACGGATTGCCGCCCTGCTGGATCTGCCCGTTCACATTGCCCGCCGTGCCGGACGCGCCGCAGAGCTCCTCGAAGCGGGTGAAATGCGGCTCGAGCTCGTCCCACGTGACGCCCCAGTCCTGGATCGTCATGTCCTCGGGCAGGAACTTCGCACCGTAGCGCCCGACGAGATGCGAACGCAGCACGAAGTCGGTCGGCGCGAACCGCCACATCTCGGCGTTCCAATGCGTCCCACCCCCGCCGGCCCCGTTGCCCAGCATGAACGCGCCCCAGGTGCGGATCGGCAGCGCCTCCTGGCCGGCGTTGTTGCGGAACGTCATGGTCTGCTGCGCGGGCCGCAGGAACAGCTCGTGCTGGATGCGGTAGCGCAGCTCGTCGGGCATGTAGGAGACGTTGAAATCGGTCGGCGTGTCGCGCCACGGCCCGCGCTCGATCGCGACCACGTCGAGACCTTCCGCGGTCAGCTGCTCGGCCATGATCGCGCCGGTCCAGCCGAGTCCCACGATCACCACGTCACGTTTCGGCAGCCGCGTCGCCATCAGCCGGCCCGCCATTCGGGACGGCCCACGCCGATGCCGACCGGCGGCAGCGGAAACACCTCGTTGTGCCGGCCGATCCAGTCCCGATAGTCGTAGCGCGCGCCGGGAAAGCCGATCATCTTCCACGCGCACATGTCGCGATTGCCGCCATAGACGGGGTCGGCCAGGAAGCCGTGCATCGTGTCCTTGATCAGCACCTCGAAGAAGGCGCGCCCGCTGGCGCCCGACAGCTGCAGCGACGAATCCTCGAGCCCCTTGATGATCCCGTCCTTCGTTTTGTCCGGCAGCGACGCGAACGGTCGACCCACGAACGCCGCGCTGCAATGCGCCGCGAGTGCGGCGAGCGACGTGCGGTAGCGAACCGCCGGCGTCAGCGGCGATTGCTCGCCCTGCTGCTTGGTGCCGTCGCGAAAGGGTGGTCGCATATAGAGTGCGCTCGAGCTCCCATACGGACCCGCGAGCTGGCGGTCGATGAACACGGCACAGCCCGCATCGCGGCCGCCAGGTGTCACGGGATCGGGCGGGATCAGGCGGTCTGCGAGAGCCTCGACCGTCGCGCCCTCCTCGGGCGTGAAGAACCGCCAGGGGCCGGCAAACACGCGTTCAGGCGGCTCGCCCGAGTTCGGCATCCACGGCCGTCCGCCATGCAGGACGGCGGCGCGCGCGATGCCGGTTCCAAACAGCGCCGCGGTACCGGCCAGAAGGGTGCGCCGTGTGCAGGCCTGCATGCGTCTCCCCTCCCTGGCCAAACCCGAACGCACTCGCTGCTTCCTCGTTGCAGCGCGGCCGCTCGCAACGTCCTGGCCGCCGGATCGTTGGGGCGTGGTTCGTGGATCAGGGAGTTCGCCGATGTCGATGTCACGCAGGCTCATCTTGTCGGCGGGCGCTGCGAGCGGTGTCGCGGCCCTCGGCGCTGCGGGAGCGCAGACCATGTCGCAACCGCAGCATGCCGGCCTCGGCGGCACCGATCCCGGACCGCGCGACGTGACGCGCGACGCCGAGAACCCCGACCTGCTGAACCCGCCCACCACCGATCACGGCACACTGCCCAACCTCCGCTGGTCGTTCGCCGACAGCCACATGCGACAGACCGATGCAGGCTGGACGCGCCAGACCACCGTCCGGGAACTGGGCATTTCCAAATCGATGGCCGGCGTCAACATGCGCCTCAACCGCGGCGGCACGCGCGAGCTGCACTGGCACAAGGCCGCCGAGTGGGCGCTCATGCTGTATGGAACCGCGCGCATCACCGCGGTCGACCAGCTCGGCCGCAACTTCGTCGACGATGTCGGCGAGGGCGATCTCTGGTACTTTCCCGCCGGCATCCCGCACTCGATCCAGGGCCTGAACAATGACGGCTGCGAGTTCCTGCTGGTGTTCGACGACGGCAGCTTCAGCGAGGACAACACCTTCCTCCTCACCGACTGGTTCAAGCACGTGCCTCCCGAAGTGCTGGCCAAGAATTTCGGCGTCGACGCCACGGAATTCAGCCACCTGCCCTCGCCCGACACGCGCTACATCTTCCCGCTTCCGGTGCCGGGCCCGCTCGCGCAGGACCACGTCCGCGGTGCCACCGGCGCCGACCAGTTCTCTTTCCGCATGCGCGACGTGACCCCGATCAGAACGAAGTCCGGCACGGTGCGGGTCGCGGACTCGAACAATTTCAAGGTCAGCAAGTCGATCGCCTCCGCGCTGGTTGAAGTCGAGCCCGGCGGTCTGCGCGAGCTCCACTGGCATCCGAATGCCGACGAGTGGCAGTACTACATCTCGGGCCAGGCGCGGATGGGCGTGTTCGCCTCATCGGGCGATGCGCGCACCTTTGATTTCCGCGCCGGCGATGTCGGCTTCGTGCCGTTCGCGATGGGGCACTATATCGAGAACACCGGCAACACGACGCTCCGGTTTCTCGAGCTGTTCCCCAGTTCCGAATTCGCCGACGTCTCGCTCAACCAGTGGATGGCGCTCAGCCCGCCCGAGCTTGTGCAGGGGCACCTCAACCTGAGCGACAAGGTCATGCAGGCGCTGCAGAAGACAAAGCACCGCGTCCTGCCCGCATGATGGGGGCGGCGGCCCCGCGTCATCGCCCGAACAACCGGAACAGCCGCTCGCTCGGCGGCCAGGCCCGTTCCAGCCGCAGATGGAAATGCCAGACCGCCCAGGCGCCCGCCAGCAGCACCACGCCGCTCGCAACCCACGCCATGATCAGCGCGGTTCCATCCCTGTGCGACGGCGCGGCAGCGAGCGGCAACCGGGCGTCCCCTTCCCCCGACCCGGCCCCCGCCTCGGCGACGGGCCGGACATCGTCCGCCAAACCCGATGCGGCGCCGATGACCAGTGACGGCACCTCCTGCGCCGGCTCGGGCAGCGCGGGACGGGGCGTCCAGGTCTCGCCGCAGCGGGCGCACCGCATCGGCCGCCCGGGCCTCGCCACCTCGTCGGGCACGTCATAACGCGCGGCACAGGCGGGACATTCGATCTGCATGCTGATCGCGATATCTTCGCACGCCGCATCCATGCAAGATACGCCACCGGGCGGTGCCCTTCAGGCCTCTGCGTCCGCTGGAGAGTGCCGTGATCGAACTGACCGGCGTCGACCTGGTCCACGGACATCGCGATCGCGAATCGGCGGCACCTGCCCTGTCGGGTGTGACGCTCAGGCTCGGCCAGGGCGAGTTCCGCTGGCTCACCGGCCGCGCCGGTGCCGGCAAGTCGAGCCTCCTCGGCATTCTCGACACGACCGCGCGTCCCACCGCCGGCCGGGTGGTTCTGCTCGGCTGCGATGTCGGCCGCGCGAGCCCGAACGCGCTCGCAGCACTGCGCCGCCGGATCGGCAGCGTGCGCGGCCACAACGACCTCCTGGGCCATCTCACAGTGTTCGAGAACGTGGCCCTGCCTCTGCGCATCGCCGGCATGCGCGCCGCCAGCGCACGCGTCGATGCCGCCGAGATGCTCCACTGGGTGGGTCTCGGCGCCCGCATGCATGTGCCCGCGTCCCGGCTCTCACGCGGCGAGGCCCAGCTCTGCCGTCTCGCCCGCGCGGTGGTGCCGCGCCCCGGCCTGCTGCTCGCCGACGAGCCGTTCGCCGGCTTCTCGGCCACCGAGACCGACCGCATGTTCGCCCTCGTCCGCGAGGTGGCGCGCCTCGGCGCCACGGTGGTGATCGCCACGCGCGACGAGCGCCTGCCCGCACGCTTCCCCGCCCCCATCCTCCATCTCGACGCGGGTCGCCTCGCCGCCGCCAGCCTCCCCGCCCCCCTCGAGGCCCGAGCCGCATGAGCCGCCCGCGCGACCGTGCCGCTCTGCGTCGCGAAGAGCGCCGCCTGGGCGACCTCCGGACGCTCGCCGCGCGCGCCCAGGGGTTTGCGATGGGCCGCTCGGCCCCGGGCATCGCCGGCGCCGTGGCCGCCTTCGCCCCGCTCGCAGCCCTCGCGCTGCTCGTGGCCTCGGCCCCCCTCGACGCCGCATGGCGCGACGCGGCGGAAGCCCACCTGGTGGTGGTGCCCGACCCCGACCTCGCCGCCGCCCAAGCCGGTGCCGGCTCCCGGATGGCGGCGGTCGAGCGCATCCTCGGTGCCGCCGCCGCCCCGCAGGACGGCGCCGTCCGGCAGCGCTTCCTCGCCCCCTGGCTCGGCGCCGATCTCGACGCCTCGACGCTGCCCGGCCTGCTCGCGATGAAGGCCGCCCCTGACCCGGCGCTGGCAGCCGCCGTCCTCGCCGCCGCCCCCGGTTCCACGATCGCCGCGGCGCCGGCGGACACCGCCTCCGGCCTGGCCCGGCTCGACCGCGCACTCCGCGCCGCCAGCCGCCTCGCTCTGGTGCTCGGCCTGGCCCTCGGCATCGCCTGCCTCCATCTGGCCGCGCGCCTGGCGGTCGGGCCGGCGCGCACGAGCATCCGCGTGCTGGCGACCCTGGGCGAACGACCCGCGGTCCTGGCCCGGCGCGCCGCGCGTCGCACCGGCTTCGCCGCCGCCGCGGGCGGCGTGTTCGGCGCCGGCGCCGCCGTTCCCCTGCTCCTCCTCGCCGCGTCCGGTGCCCCCGCTTCACCCTGTTTCGTGGCGGTGGCGGCCACGCCCCCGCTCTGCGGCGCGATCGCGGGATTGTTCGCGGGCCTGCGCGCGCAGCAGGCCGCCCGGATGTCTCAAGCAGGCGAGCGCCCCGCATGAGCAGGTGGCGCGCTGCCCGTGCGGCCGTGCTCGCGGCTGCGATCCTGTGGATGGCCGGCTTCGCCTGGTTCGCCCGCGACGCTGAGCGCGCGTCGCGGTGGCCGTCGCGTGCCGACGGCATCGTGGTGCTCACCGGCGGCGCGCTCCGCATCGAGACCGCGCTGGCCCTCCTGCAGGCCGGGGTCGCCGACCGGCTGCTGATCTCGGGCGTCCCGCGCGGGATCACGCTGCCCGCGCTGCTCGACGCCGCCTACGACGTCACGCCCGCGACCGCACCTGCGGTGCGACAGGTGGCGTACTGGCCGTCCTCCGTCGGGCGCGTGACGCTCGGCCACAGCGCGGGCACGACGCGCGGCAACGCGATCGAAACGGCCGCCTGGGCCGAAGCCAGCGACCTGCACGACATCGTCGTGGTGACCGCCGGCTACCACATGCGCCGGGCGCTCGCCGAACTGGGAATGGCGCTGCCGGATGCGCGATTCCACGCCTACGCGGTGCATCCGCCGGGGACCGGGCTGCGGGTGCTGTTGACCGAGTACAACAAGTTCCTGCTTGTGAAAGTGGGGCTCGTGCCGCCGCCGAGGGCCGCGGACACGGTCTAGGAAGGCCAGGGGCGCTGCCCCTGGA
>CAXTVZ010000138.1:4952-8963 GCA_964247685.1 uncultured Acetobacteraceae bacterium | reverse complement strand
CGTCGGGCCGCCGCTGTTCGGCTGGATCAGCGACCTGCTGACCCCGCATTTCGGCGCGCAGGCGCTCAGGATGTCGCTCCTTGTGGCGACCGTTCTCGGCTTCTGGCCCGCGTTTCACCTCTGGCAGATGCAGCGGCACCTGCGAGCGACAGAAGTGTCACCGCGCCCGTAGCCAGCAGGAAGAAGGCGGGCGCGATCGGGTTGCCCGTCGCCTGGATCAGCCAGTGGTTCTCCAGCGGCGCGAACGCGCCGAACAGCACGATCCCGGCGGTGTAGCCCGAGGCGAGGCCGGTCACGCGCAGCCGCTCGGGAAACAGCCGCGCCAGCATCACCGGCTGCAGCACGAAATAGGGCGCGATCACGGTGGCGAACAGCAGCCGCAGCGCGCCCAGCGTCAGCACGGAGGGCGCGTGGTTCAGCAGCGCGAAGGCCGGCCAGGCCAGCAGCATCGCCACCAGCGTCGAGCCCAGCATCATGCGGATCGGCGAGGCGCGCTCCACCAGCAGGGCCACGCCCAGCGTGATCGGGATCGACAGGACCTGCGCGATCGTCATCGCGGCGAGACCCGCCGACAGCTTCATCCCCAGCGAGGTGGCGCCGTAGGTGGGCAGGTAGACGCCCAGATAGGTGACGCCGGTGCCAATCGCGATCGAAGCGGCACCGATCAGCAGCCGGCCCGGCATCTGCCCGAACAATTCGCGGACCGGGGCGGCGGGCGGCCCTTCGGCGGCGATGCCGGGCGGCAGGCCGCGGCGCAGGATCAGGCCGATCGGCCCGATCGTGGTGCCGAGCGCGAACGCGATGCGGAACCCCCATTCGGTGAACTCGGCCGGCGGCAGGAGGGCTGCGAGCGACCAGCCAATGCCGGCGGCGAGCGCGGAGGAGGCCGACTGGCTGATCGTCTGGAAGCTCGCGAAAAAGCCGGCGCGCTCGGGATTGTGCTCGATCAGCAGCGCAGTCGCACTGCCGTACTCGCCGCCCAGCGAGAAGCCCTGCACCAGACGGGCGGCGATCACCAGCGCGGGTGCGAGGTAGCCGATGCGGGCTTCGCCCGGCACCACGGCCAGCGCCAGCGTGCCGAGCGTCATCAGCACGATCGCGATCGTCATCGCGCCGCGGCGGCCATGCGTGTCGGCATAGGCGCCGAGCACCGCCGCGCCCACCGGGCGCGCGAGGAACGACACGCCGAAGGTGGCGAAGGTCGCGAGCAGCCCGGCATTCGGGTCGTGCGTCGGGAAAAAGGTTTTCGCGATCGGCTGCGCGAAGAAGCCGTAGGCCACGAAGTCGTAGAACTCGAGCGCGTTTCCGGCGACCGCGGCCGCCACGACCCGGGTCGAGGAGGGCGCCGCCGGGGTGGGTGAGCTCACAGGCGGCGCTTCAGCCCGGCACCTCATCGGTGTGGACGTCGAAGCGCTGCAACCAGGACGAGCCGAACGAGGTGGTCAGCGCCACGTCGGTCGCATCGCGCCCGCGCGCCATCAGGATGCGGGCGATGCGCGGCGTGTTGTGGCGCGCGTCGAACGTGTACCAGGTGCCGTCGAGATAGGCCTCGAACCACGCCGAGAAATCCATCGGCGCGTCGGCGGGCGGCACGCCGATATCGCCGAGATAGCCGGTGCAGTAGCGCGCCGGGATGTTCATGCAGCGGCAGAACGCGACCGCGAGATGGGCGAAGTCGCGGCAGACGCCGACCCGCTCCTCGTTGCCCTCCCACGCGGTCCGAGTGGAGCGGGCCTGCTGGTAGTCGAAGCGGAGACGGTCGTGCACGTAGTCGCAGATCGCCTGCACGCGGCCCCAGCCCGTGGGTGTGTTGCCGAACAGCCACCAGGCGAGGTCGGAGAGCCGGTCGGTCTCGCAGTAGCGGCTGCCCAGCAGGTAGACGAGTGCCTCGGGCGGCAGCTGCTCGACCGGGGTCTGCTGCGCCCAGGGAGCCTGGATGTCGGGCTCGCCGCTGTCGGCGACCAGGAAGTCGAGCGAGATCTCGGTGATCCCGGGTTGCGCCAGGATACGGGTCACGGTGTTGCCGAACCCATCGCGATAGTCCCACGCGTCGGTCGCGGGGGAGAAACGCATCTGGTGCGGCGAGCGGAGGTCGGCGAGCCGGCTCGGATGCACGCTCAGCAGCATCACCAGGGCGGTGGGCCCGTTCACGCCGATCGCGATGTCGAAACCGGTGCGGATCAGCATGGGTGCGCTCCTTGTGTCGGCCGAGCCCTCTTTCCTTGAGGCGGGCCGATCATGCGATGGTGGCGGGGAGGCGTGTCGGGTGTCGCAGAAATGATGTCAGGCCATTGGCGGTTCCGCCTGCTCGTGGCGGGGAGTGAGCGAGTGGTGCAATTCCGATGCCGCTCGGATGGCGGCGCGTGAGCCTGCTGGGCCCGCTCGACCCGCATCCGGTGCGCGTCTCCAACCCCGAGGGTGCGGGCGCCTTCGTGCTGGTCTCGGATCATGCCGGACGGCGGCGCCCCGCGTGCCTGGGCGATCTCGGCGTGGCGGCCGCCGACTGGGACCGCCACATCGCCCGCGACCTCGGCATCAAGGGCGTGGGCGGGGTGCTGGCAAGGCTGCTCGACGCGCCCCTGGTCGAGCAGCGCTATTCGCGGCTGGTGGTCGACTGCAACCGCGCGCCCGGCCATCCGGGCTCGACGCCGGTGGTGAGCGAGGCGACCGCGATCCCTGCCAACCGCGACCTCGCGCCTGCCGCGATCGCGGCGCGCGAGCGGGAGATCCTTCACCCCTACCAGGCGGCGATCGCCGCCCTGCTGGCGCGCCGGCGCGCGGCGGGCCGGCGCACGGTGCTGGTCGGGCTTCATTCCTTCACGCCCGTCTATCATGGCGTGTCACGCCCCTGGCACGCCGCGATCCTGCACGACGAGCACGGCGCCTATGCCCGCCGCGTGCTGGCGCTGATGCAGACCGAGCGGGATCTGGTGATCGGTGACAACGAGCCCTATTCCCTCACCGCACTCTCGGACTACACCGTTCCGCTGCATGCCTGGACCGGGGGGCTCGATCATGTCGAGCTCGAGATCCGCCAGGACCTGATCTCGACAGTGGCCGGCCAGGCGGAATGGGCGGCGCACTTCGCAAGGTGGCTCGTCTCGGTGGAGAACGGGACCGCCGACACTGGGAGGAGAAATTCATGAGCGCGCGCGCGGAAACCCTTTCGGGGCGGACCCGGCTGGCCGGCGTGGTGGGCTGGCCGGTGTGGTTCTCACGGTCGCCGCGGCTGCACAATTTCTGGCTGCGCCGTTACGGCATCGAGGGCGCCTACGTGCCGCTCGCGGTGCGTCCCGGCATGATGGAGGTCGCCCTGCGCGGCCTGATGCATTCCGGGTTCGCCGGCGTGAACGTCACCATCCCGCACAAGGAGGAGGCGCTGGCACTCTGCGACGAGTTCGACGAGATCGCGACGCGCTGCGGGGCCGCCAACACGCTGACCTTCACCGAGGATGGCCGCATCTTCGGCAGCAACACCGATGCGGAAGGATTCCTGAACAACCTCCGCGCCGACGGCGTGGATCTGGCACGCGGGCCGGCCATGGTGCTGGGCGCGGGCGGCTCGGCGCGCGCGGTGGCCGCCGCCCTGCTGACGCTCGGCGTGCCGGTCACGGTCACCAACCGCACCGCCGAGCGCGCCGAGTCGCTGCGCGCGCAGCTGCCGGAAGTGACCGTGCTGCCATGGGAGCGGCGGGCGGAGGCGCTCGCCGACCATGCGCTGCTGGTCAACACGACCTCGGTCGGCTGGTCGGGCGGCAACGCCACCGATCCGCGCGACGGGGTGGAGGACCGGATTCCGATCTCGCTCGAGCACGCGCCCGCGGACCTCGTGGTCAACGACATCGTCTACAACCCGCTGCACACGCCGCTGCTGCTCGCGGCCCGCGCGCGCGAGCTGCGGATCGTGGACGGGCTCGGCATGCTGCTGCACCAGGCGCGGCCGGGCTTCGCCGCCTGGTTCGGGGTGGATCCGGAGGTCGATGCCGAGAGCCGCGCGCTGGTCGAGGCCGA
>CAXTVZ010000138.1:0-4852 GCA_964247685.1 uncultured Acetobacteraceae bacterium | reverse complement strand
TGAGTAACGGGCCGCGGGAGTGACGCGCTGCGCGTGATCGGGCTGACCGGCGGCATCGGCATGGGCAAGTCGACCGCGGCCGCCGTGTTCCGCGCGCGACGCATCCCGGTGTTCGATGCCGACCGCGAGGTGCACCGCCTGCAGGCACGCGGCGGGCGGGCGGTGGCGGCGATCGGGGCACTGGCACCCGGCGTCGTGGTGTCGGGCGGGGTCGACCGTGCCGCCCTTCGCCACCGCATCGCCCACGACCCCGCACTGCTCGCCGCACTCGAGCGCCTGCTGCACCCGATGGTGCGGCGTGCCGAGCGGCGCTTCCTCGGGCGGGCGCGGGCGGGCGGTCATGCGATCGCGGTGCTCGACATCCCGCTCCTGTTCGAGACCGGGGCCGACCGGTTGTGCGACATCACGGTGGCGGTCTCCGCGCCGCGCGACCTGCAGCTGCGCCGCGTGCTGGCCCGGCGCGCGATGACGGCGGCGGACGCCGCGCGCCTCCTCGCGCGCCAGATGCCCGATCGCGAGCGCCGCCGGCGCGCCGACTTCGTGATCCCGACCGGGTTGTCGCGGCACGAGAGCCAGCGTCGCATCCGCCGCCTGCTCGGGAGGCTCGCCAGCGCGTCGCGCCCGGGCTCATACTAGGGCCATGGACCCATCGAGCGAACGTGGCCCCGACTGCCGCATCGCGCCGGCCGACGCCGACGACGCGACCGGGATCGCCGCCGTGCATGTCGCGGTCTGGCGCAGCGCCTATGCGGGGATCCTGCCGGACCGGGTGCTGCTGCGCCTGTCGGTGCCGCGGCTGGCCGCGCAATACGCGGCCGCGATCGAGCGGGGCGGGCACGCGCTGGTGGCGACCGCGCCCGAGGGCCGCGTGGTCGGGTTCACCACCTTCGCGCCGGGCATGCCGCCCCTGCCGGGCGTCGCCGGCACGAGATGGGGCGAGGTCGAGACGCTCTACGTGCATGACGATTGGCGCGACCAGGGGATCGGCCGCTCGCTGCTGGCCAGGGCGGCGTTCGCGCTTCGGCGCATGGGCTGCGGCGCGGTCTTCCTGAACGTGCTGGCCGACAACAACAGCCGCTGGTTCTACGGGCATCTCGGCGGCCGGCCGCAGACCGCGTCGGTCACCTATGTCGGCGGCCGGGCGATGAACCAGATCGCCATGGTGTGGGACCCGGTCGACCCGCTCGCGGATCTCGCGTGAGGCTGCGGCTGGCCGCACTTGCGCTGTTCGTGCCGCTCGCTGCCGCCGCGGCGGCGGCCCCGCCCGCGGTGGTGGTGTCCTCGAAGCTCGACACCGAGGGCGCGCTGCTCGGCAACATGATCGCCGAAGTGCTGCGCGCGCACGGCGTGCCTGTGGTGGACCGGGTGGGGCTTGGCCCGACCTCGCTGGTGCGCGCCGCATTGCTTGCCGGGCAGATCGACATCTACCCGGAATACACCGGCAACGGCGCGATCTTCTTCCACCGCGAGGACGACCCGGCCTTCCGCGACCGCGCGCGCGGCCTCGCACTCGACCGCAAGCTCGATGCGCCCAACGGGATCTCGTGGCTCGACGCCGCACCGGCGGACAACACCTGGGCGATCGCGGTGGCCGCCCCGCTCGCGCATGCGGCCCATCTCGCGACGCTGGCCGACCTGGCGCGCTACCTCACGGGCGGAGGCGCGCTCCTGCTGATCGCCTCGTCGGAGTTCGTGGAAAGCCCGGCCGCCCTGCCGACTTTCGAGGCGGTGTATGGTTTTCATCTCCGCGCCAACCAGCTCCTGGTGCTGTCGGGCGGCGACACCTCGGCCACCGAACGGGCGGCGGCGCAGGGGATCTCGGGCGTGAATGCCTCGATGGCCTACGGCACGGACGCGGCGCTGGCCCTGCTGCCGCTGGTGCTGCTGGGCGATCCGCGATCCGCTGAGACCGTATATGCGCCGACGCCGGTGGTGCGCACCGCGGTGCTGGCGCGGGTGCCCGGTCTGGCCGATTGGCTCCGGCCCGTGTTCGCGCGGCTGACCCGGCCGGTGCTGCAGCATCTCGCCGCACGGATCGTGGCCGATGGCACGCCGGCTGCGACGGTGGCCGCCGATTTCCTGGCGGGCCGTACGCCGGGATGAGGCGGCCGCGCGATCCGGTGGCGACGACGCTCGCGGTGGTGGCCCTGCTCGGGGTCTGCGGCGCGGCGTGCGTGCTCGATCGGCCGGACCGGTTGCGGCCGGGCACGGGGCTGTCGCTGTTCCGGCTCGGGTTCGGGCCCGCCGCGCTCGTGCTGGCGCCCCTTTCCGCGCTGCTGCTGGCGGCGGTGCGAGGGCCCATGCTCGCGCGGCCGTTCCTCGCCGCGGCCGCCTCGCTGGCGATCCCGCTCGCCGCGGGCTTGGCCGCACGCCATCTGCACGGCTGGCCAGCCCCGGGGCCCGGCCTGTTCGTGGCGGCGGCGGCGTCGCTGCTGGCGCTCGCCCAGGGGCCACGCCTGCCCGCCGCGGTGGCAGCGACGCTGCTGGTGGCGGGCTTCCTGCTCGCGGCCACGCTCGGCGCCTTCGGCTCCCTCTCGATCGCGCACGAGTTCACCGCCCGCCACGCGCAGCTGGCCGCCAGCGTGCTGCGCCACTTGGAGCTCTCGGCCGCCGCGATCGGGTTCGCGGCCGTGATCGGGCTGCCACTCGGCCTGCTCGCGCATGTGCGGCGCGGGACGGCGCCGGCGCTGTTCGCGACGCTGAACGCGCTGCAGACGATCCCCTCGATCGCGGCGTTCGGCCTGCTGGTCGCCCCGTTGAGCGCGCTGGCCGCCGCGTGGCCCTGGCTGAGCCGGCTTGGAGTGGCCGGCATCGGACCCGCGCCCGCGGTGATCGCGCTCACCGCCTACGCCCTGCTGCCGATCGCGCGCAACACCGAGGCCGGCTTCGCCGCGATCGACCCGGCCACCCGCGAGGCGGCGATCGGCATGGGGTTCTCGCCCGCGGGTCGGCTGCGCGCGGTCGAGCTGCCGCTCGCCATCCGGCCGATCCTGGCCGGGCTGCGGGTCGCCACCGTGCAGACGATCGGGCTCGCGACGGTGGCGAGCCTGATCGGCGCGGGGGGCCTGGGCGCCTTCGTGTTCGAGGGGATCGGCGAGGACGCGACCGATCTCGTGCTGCTCGGCGCGCTGCCGATCCTCGCACTCGCGCTGGCGGCCGACTCCATCTTCGCGTTGGTCGAACGGGCCGCACCCTCGACATGAGTGGCGCCGGATGATCGTGCTGGAGGGTGTGGGCCGGAGCTATGGCGGGGTCGCCGCCGTGCGCGACGTCTCGCTCGCGGTGGAGCCCGGCGAGTGCCTGGTGCTGGTGGGCGGCTCGGGATCGGGCAAGTCGACCACGCTGCGGATGATCAACCGGCTGGTCGAGCCCGACACCGGGCGCGTCCTGTTCGAGGGTCGCGACGTGCGCGACACCGATGCGCCCGCACTCCGCCGGCGGATCGGCTACGTGATCCAGCAGGCCGGGCTGTTCCCGCATTGGGATGTGGGCCGCAATGTCGCCACCGTGCCGGCGCTGCTGGGCTGGGACGCGGCCCGGGTGAGCTCTCGGGTCGACGAGCTGCTCGACCTGCTCGGCCTGCCGCCCGACCGGTTCCGCCACCGCTCGACCCGCGAGCTCTCGGGCGGCCAGGCGCAGCGCGTCGGCATCGCGCGCGCGCTCGCGGCCGACCCGCCGGTGCTGCTGATGGACGAGCCGTTCTCGGCGCTGGACCCCGCGACGCGCCGCCTGCTGCAGGCCGAGCTCGTGCGGCTGCGGGCGGCCACCGGCAAGACGATCGTGTTCGTCACCCACGACATCGACGAGGCGGTGACGCTGGGCACGCGGATCGGCGTCATGCGCGAGGGCGCGCTGGTGCAGCTCGCCACCCCCGCCGCGTTGCTCACCCACCCGGCGGATGCGGGCGTGCGCGACCTGCTCGGCGGCGAGCGCGCAGGCGAACGACTGCTCGACGCGCTGCGCGTGGCCGATCGGGCGCAGCCGGGCGCGGCGCCGGTTGATGCGCCCGCGATCGCGCCGGACGCCACGCTCCGCCACGCGCTGGCGCGGATGATCGCGAGCGGCTCGGACGTGCTGCGCGTGGACGCTGGGCAGGCCGGGGGCGACGCGCCGATGCGGCTCGCGATCGGCGACCTGCTGGTGCGGTCGTGAGGGGGCTGGCCGCCGCATTCGGGACGCTCGCGGCGCTGCTTCTCCTGCTGCCGCATGCGGGCCGCCTGCTCGCCGCGATGTTCCCCGACACGCGGCCGCCGCTTTACCCGTATGCGAGCCTGGCCGTGCTCGCCGCGCGCCAGGCGGTGCTGGTGATAGCGGCCGTGTTCGCGGCCAGCCTGGTGGGTGTGGGGCTCGGCATCGCCACCACGCGCGGACCCGGCCGCCGCTTCCGGCCGCTGGCCGCGAGTCTGGCCACCGTGGGGCAGGTGTTCCCGCCCGTGGCGGTGCTGGCGCTGGCCGTGCCGGCGCTCGGCTACGGGCAGTTGCCTGCGCTGCTGGCGCTATTCCTCTATGCGATCCTCCCGGTGCTCGCGAACACGCTGGCCGGGCTCGACGGGCTGGACGGCGCGATTCGCGAGGCTGCGACGGGGATGGGCTTCTCGCCCGGCGGCCGTCTGCTCCGGGTGGAGCTGCCGCTCGCCTTTCCCACCATCCTTGCCGGCATCCGCACCGCGGCGATCGTCGATCTGGGCACGGCCTCAATCGCGTCGACGGTGGGCGTGCCGACACTCGGTGCCCCGATCCTGGACGGGCTGGTGGGGGAGAAAACCGGCTTCGTGTTCCAGGGCGCGCTGGTGGCGGTCGCCCTGGCGCTGGCCTTCGACGCCGCGTTCGGCGCGGTGCTGAAGCGGGCGGC
>CAXTVZ010000137.1:0-9088 GCA_964247685.1 uncultured Acetobacteraceae bacterium | reverse complement strand
ACCGAGGACTCGATCATGTTGTCGAGGATGGCGGCTGGCTTGACGTAATCGGACACGTGCGACCCCCGGAAGCGGCCCGAGGGCCCTAGTCTCAGCTGGAGCGGTTAATGCTTCGTGGAAGGTCCGGTTCCGTCAGAAGAAAAGGGGGTCTGGGGTCAAGACCCCAGCGGGGTCCAGGGGCAGAGCCCCTGGCCTTCTCACCTTCCGCCGGTCCCAGGCAAGCTCGGATCCCGGTTCGCCGGATTGAGCGACTGCGGTCCGGAGCTCTGATACGCATCCCCGAACGCGCCCAGTTGCGCCCCCGTCACCGGGTCATGCGACGCGCGCATCTCGGCGTCCGGCTCCACCGGCGGCGGTTGGGTCGGGGCCGGCTTGAAGCGCGGGTCGTGGAACGGGATGTGCCGCCCGTAAACGGTGACACCTTCCTGCTTGTCGGGCAGGGTTGCCGGCGGCGTCGGGTCGGCGGCGCGGGCCGACCCAACGGCGAGGAGCACCAGCGCTGCCAGCAGCACCGGTGCGGACGAGCTTCGCGAGCTCAGACGTAGTGCTCGGCGAGGGGCGCGAACCCGTTGAAGCGCTGGCTCGCATAGGTCGAGACATAGGCGCCGGTCGCCTCGAGGGTCACGACGTCGCCGGTCCCGAGTGCGAGCGGCAGGCGGTAGTTGCTGCGCTCGTAGAGGATGTCGGCGCCGTCGCAGGTCGGGCCCGCGATCGCCACCGGACCGTCCGCCTCGCCGTCATGCGGGGTCGCGATCCGGTACTTGATTGCCTCGCCCTCGGTCTCGGCCAGGCCGCCGAAGCGGCCGATGTCGAGATAGACCCAGCGCACCGGGTCGTTGCCGCGGCGGGACACGAGCACGACCTCGGAGCGCACCACGCCCGCGTCGCCCACGATGAACCGTCCCGGCTCGACCAGGATTTCTGGCAGTGCATTGCCGAAATGCTGCGTCATGGCGCGCATGATGGCGCCTGCGAAGCCGTCGATGGAAGGGACCTCGTCGCGGTAGCGGACGGGAAAGCCGCCGCCGCAATTGACCATGCGGACGTCGACGCCCGCGTTGGCGAGGTCGGTGAACAGCATCGCCACCGTGCCGATCGCCGCCTCGTACGCGTCGGTCTCGACCTGCTGGCTGCCCACGTGGAACGACAGGCCGCACGGGTCGAGGCCCATCGCCTTGGCGCGGATCATCAGGTCGCGGGCGTGCTCCACCGTGGTGCCGAACTTGCGCGAGAGCGGCCAGTCGGCACCCTTGTTCTCCACCAGCAGGCGGCAATAGACCTGCGCGCCCGGGGCGTGGCGGGCCAGCTTGTCGAGCTCGCCGTCGCTGTCGAACGCGAACACCGGCACGCCGTGCGCGTGGGCGCGCGCGATGGCGGACGCCTTCTTGATCGTGTTGCCGAACGAGATCCGGCGCGGGTCGGCGCCGGCGGCCAGGCACATCTCGATCTCCTCGATGCTCGCGGCATCGAAGGACGAGCCGAGACCCACCAGGCGCTCGAGCACGACGTGGGCGGGGTTGGCCTTCACGGCGTAGTAGATATGCGCCAGCGGCAGCGCCCCGCGCAGCGCGCGGAAATTCTCGGCGACGCGATCGACGTCGACGACGAGACACGGCGTCGCGGGGGCGGCGACGTCGAGAAAACGGGCGATCTTGGGAGTCATCGCACCCAACTTTCCCATCAGTCGTCCGCCTGTGTTCGGCGGCGGACGGAGTTGCGAAACGGTCGAACGAACCAGCGACCTAAAGAATCCCGCTGTGGGAGCTTGCGCTCCTCCGGCGGACCCGGATTGCCAGAACGCTTGACGTCGTTGCGTAACCCGAGGGCCAGAGGCACGTGCGTTGCTGCGTGGGGGGTGCATCTAGGGCCACGGACCCCCCGATGCAACCGCTAATCGCGTGAGATCGTTTTCATTTTTGCAGACCCAGAATGGGATCCGTTTCGCGGATGCCGACCCTTTGTCGAGGAGACCGCGCGGCATGAGCGACACAGGGGTTCAGGGCGGCGCATCCACGCGCCCGCAGAAGACCGCGACCCGCGACCGCACGCATGTCAGCCGCCCGCCCGAGCAGGACGAGGAGACCAGGCGCCGGCTCGGGCGCTACGCGTTGCACCCGATGCAGATCCCATGGGCCGGGTGGAAGCGCGTCCTCATGCGGGCCGGCGAGGGCGTGATCTCGGATCGCGTGACGCTGGCCGCCGCCGGCTGCGCCTTCTACGCGGTGCTGGCGATGTTCCCCACGATCTCGATGCTGATCGCGCTGTACGGCCTGGTGTTCGACCCGCACTCGGTGGAGAGCCAGCTGGCAATGATGCGCGACATCCTGCCCGCCGCGACCCTGTCGCTGATCTCGGACCGGGTGCACGCGCTGGTGAGCAAGCCGCCCTCGACGCTGACCTTCTCCTTCGTGATCAGCCTCATGATCACGCTGTGGTCGTCCTCGGCCGGCACCAAGTCGATCCTGTCGGCGCTGAACATCGCCTATGACGAGGTCGAGACCCGGTCGTTCGTGCGCTACCAGATCACGGCGCTGGCGATGACGCTGTGCGCGATCCTGGGCGCGGGGCTGGCGGTCGCGTTCATCGTGGCACTGCCGCCGATCCTGACCTACGTGCCGCAGCAGCTCGGCCTGACCCGCATCGCCGACGAGCTCGCGGTTTGGATCCGGCTCGGCAGCTTCCTGCTGATGCTGGGCTTCGTGGTGGCGGCGCTGTCGGTGCTCTACCGGTTCGGGCCGAACCGCCGGCCGGCGAAGTGGAACTGGGTGTCACCCGGCTCGCTGCTGGCGACGGCGCTCTGGCTGCTCGCCTCGCTGGGGTTCTCGTACTATGTCGGGCACATCGCGAGCTACGACGCGACCTACGGGCCGCTGGGCGCGATCGTCGGCATGATGATGTGGTTCTACGTGACGGCGTTCGTGGTGCTGGCCGGGGCCGAATTGAACGCGGAGCTCGAGCTGCAGACGGCGGAGGACAGCACCTCGCCCGGCGACACGCCTATCGGCGAGCGGGGTGCCTATGTGGCTGACCATGTCGCACGTGACTGACGTGGCGGGCTGAACGCGGGGTCGCCACGTCCTGGTCGTCCGCCTCGTCGGGCGCTTCGGCGACTTCCTCGTCGTTGGCCTGCTGGTTGCGGAGATCGGCCGGCGTCGCCTGCGTGACCACCACCTCGGCGACCCCGCTGCCGATCATGCCCAGGCGGCGGGCGGCGGCGGGCGAGAGGTCGATGATCCGGTGGCCGTGGTCGGGCTCGCGGTCGTTCACGGTGACGATCACGCTCTCGCCGGAATCCTGCGAGGTGACCAGCAGCCTGGTTCCGAGCGGGACCGAGGCATGCGCGGCGGTCAGCTTGAGCGGGTCGAACACGGCGCCGCTCGAGGTGCGGTGACCGTTCCAGTGGCGGCCGTAGAAGCTGGCCTGGCCATCCTGGTGCCAGTTATCGGCCCCGTCGGCGTGTGCGAGGGCGGGAAGCGAAAGCGCTGCCGCGGCAGAAGCGCAAGCAATGTAGATGCTGCGCACAGCAATCCAGCGCCGCACATGGTGCGTGAACAGATCCACGATGCTGTGGCTCCCCCGGTCCCCGCAGCAAAGGAAACATGAGGTTGGAGGCGAGATCAAGCAGTTTCATCACGGCTGCGTGTTTTGAGAATATTGTCCGCCGATGAAAGCGGAGTTGCGGCCGTTTCGACTGCGAACACGTGTCAGCAACGTCCGTTTTAATGATTTCTTTATTGTCGGGATGCTGCACTGCACCAAGCTGTGCGGCGCCAGTGCTCTCGCAGGGCTTCAGTCGAGCTGGGATGCGAGGTCGCGAAGGCAGTCCGCGAGGTTTTCGGCGAAGGTCGGGTGGTAGAACGGCAGGCGTTGCGCCGCATCGACCGTGATGCGCTGCCCGACCAGGCTGGCGGCGAGATGGGCCAGGTGCTCCACCGCGGGCCCGACCATCTCGGCACCGGCAAGCCTGCGGTCCGACCTGGTGGCGTAGAGGCGGACCAGGCCGGACTTGCGATTCTCGATCCGGCCGCGCCCGGCGTCGAAATCGCACTCGCCCGCCACGCCATCCGCACCGAGGCTCTCGAGCGAGGCACCGACCGACGCGATATCGGGATCGGTGAAGACGATCGAGAGCGGCGTGGGAGCGGGATCGGCGAGCGGGGTCTCGCCGCGGGCCATGCGAGCCGCGCCCCGGCCGGCGCGTTCACCCTCGCCGCGGGCCTCGTGCAGCACGGGGCGCACGGCCGCGGCGTCGCCGGCGATGAACACGGCGGAGTGGCCGCAGCGGCGGGTGTCGGCGTCGAACTCGGGCGTGCCGTGCCCATCGAGCGTGAGGCCGGAGGCGGCGAGGTCGAGGCCGCTGAGATCCGGCGGCCGGCCGATCGCGGCGAGCACGTGCTCGAACACGCGCGTGCCCGCCCCCTCCGCGCCGTGCCAGGAAAGGCTGACACCGTCGGCGGATGGTGCCGCTTCGATCTCGCAGCCGAGATGGAGCGTGACCTCCGCGCCGAGCGTCTCGGCCGCGCGCCGCGCCACCGCCGCGTCGCGCAGGCCACCGACGCTGCTTCCGTGGTCGAACACGGCGACGTCCACGCCGAGGCGCGCGCAGGCGATGCCGAGCTCGATGCCGAGCGGCCCCGCGCCGATCACGGCGAGCGAGCGCGGAAGGTGGGCGAGCTCGAAGATCGTGTCGGTGGTCAGCACATGCGCGCGAACCGGGTCGAGGACCGGCGGGATGGTGGGGTGGGAGCCGGTGGCGATCACCACCGCGCGCGCCTCGATGCGGGTGGTGTCGTCCACCAGGAGCGTGGTGAGGCCCGTGAAGCGGGCGCGGCCGGAGAGCTTTTCCGCCGCGGGAATGGCGTCGACATCGGCCGCGATGCCGTCGAGGAAGCGGGCGCGCACCTCGTGGAGGCGGCGCATGACGGCGCGGCCGTCGACGTGGGAGGCCTCGACATGGACGCCGAAATCTCCGGCCTCGGCGACCGCGCGTGCGGCGTGGCCGGCGGCCAGGAGCAGCTTGGACGGCATGCAGCCGACGCGGATGCAGGTGGTGGTCCAGGGGCCGTCGTTGATGAGCAGCACGCGGGCGCCGGCGGCGTGGGCCTCGCGGCGGGCGGCCAGGCCGGCGGTGCCGGCACCGATGATCGCGACGTCGACGTGTTCGGTGCGCATGCGGAGCTCCTTATCCTGTGAGGACATAGGAAGTCCGAAGGTTTTGAAGAGGTGGGGCTCTGCCCCACACCCCGCCAGGAGCTAGCCCCTGGACCCATCAATTGCAGGTCCAGGACCCGCTGGTCCTGGTGGGGTCTGGGGCAAAGCCCCAGCCTTACCTGATGAGTCCCGCCAACGGGCTCGAAGGATCCGCCCCCATCCGCCGCGGCATCCGCCCCGCGCGCCGCGCCAGCCGCCCCGCCTCGACGGCCGCCCGCATCGCACGCGCCATCAGCACCGGCTGCCCGGCATGGGCGATCCCCGAGTTCAGCAGCACCGCGTCGCAGCCGAGCTCCATCGCGATCGCCGCGTCCGACGCCGTGCCGATCCCGGCATCCACCAGCACCGGAACTCTTGTTTGTTCGATCAGCAGCGACAGCATCGCCGGGTTGGTGAGCCCGAGGCCTGAGCCGATCGGCGCACCGAGCGGCATGATCGCGACGGCACCCCGCTCCTCGAGCCGCGACGCCGCCACCGGGTCGTCGGCGCAGTAGACCATCACCTCGAACCCGTCGGTCACCAGCGCGTCGAGCGCCTCCGCGGTCGCCGCCATGTCGGGGTAGAGATGCGGCGGCGGCCCCAGCACCTCGAGCTTGACCAGGTTCCAGCCGCCCGCCTCGCGCGCGAGCCGCAGCGTGCGCACGGCGTCCTTCGCAGTGTGGCAGCCGGCCGTGTTGGGCAGGTAGGTGTAGCGCTTCGGATCCACGTGATCCTGCAGCATCGGCGCGGACGGATCCGACAGGTTCACCCGCCGCACGGCGACCGTCACGATCTCCGCGCCCGACGCCTCGATCGCGGCCGCAGTTTCCTCGAGGTCACGGTAGCGGCCGGTGCCCACGATCAGCCGCGAGCGGAAGCGGCGGCCGGCGACCTCCCAGGCATCGTCGTCGAGCTCCCCGATGATCGGCGTGTCCATGGCTCAGCCTCCCCCGATGAAATGCACGATCTCGAGCTGGTCGCCCGGCTCGAGCCGGACGGCGCTGTAGGTCGAGCGCGGCACGATGGCCTCGTTTCGCTCCACCGCGACCTTGCCGCCCGGAAGGTTGAGCCCGGCCAGCAGGGTGGCGACCGTGCTGCCGGCGGCCACGTCGCGCGGCTCGCCGTTCACCGCGACCCGGATCAGCTCCGCCGTATCTGCTAAAGTCGTCGTCACGCCGAACCTCTCCGCCTCTCTCGAGATATGGCGCGCCGAGGCCGAGGGTTGGAGGGGCCACGGGGAAATGCTAACGCCCCCCGGATGGCAACTCCGCCGCTCATCTCCGTGCTCAACGGGCCCAACCTCAACATGCTCGGTGTGCGCCAGACCGACATCTACGGTCGGGCGACGCTCGACGACGTGGAGGCGATCTGTGCGGCCACCGCCGAGAACATCGGCGTCGCGATCGACTTCCGCCAGACCAACGGCGAGGGCGAGCTGATCTCCTGGGTGCAGGAATGCCGCGGCCGGGCGCGAGGCATCGTGATCAATCCAGGCGCCTACGCCCACACCTCGATCGGCCTGCACGACGCGCTGCTCGCCACGGAATTGCCCAGCATCGAGGTGCACATCTCCAACATCCACCGGCGCGAGGCCTTCCGCCACCACTCCTACGTGGCGCTCGCCGCGGTGGGCGTGATCTGCGGCCTCGGCATCCGGGGATACGCACTGGCCCTGACCGCGATGGCGGAACTGCTGATGGATGAGGACGACCGATGAGCCGCCTGCCCGTGGACACTGACGCGATCCGCACCCTGGCTGAGATCCTGAACGAGACGGGCCTGACCGAGATCGAGATCTCCGAGGGTGACGCCCGCATCCGCGTCGCGCGCACGGTGGCCTTGCACCAGGCGGCGACCGTGGTGGGGGCGCCTGCCGCCGCACCCGCGGCGCCGCCCGCCCCTGCAGCCACGGCGGCGAACGATGCCGTCGCCGCCGCGCCCGACCCGGCCGCGCATCCGGGGGCCGTGCGCAGCCCCATGGTGGGGATTGCCTACCTCACCCCCGAGCCGGGGGCCGCGCCGTTCGCCGCGTTGGGCGGGCCGGTCGCCGCCGGCCAGACGATCCTGCTGATCGAGGCGATGAAGACCTTCAACCAGATCAAGGCCCCGCGCGCGGGCACGCTCACGGCGATCCTGGTCGCGTCCGGCTCGCCCGTCGAGTTCGGTGAGGTGCTCGCGGTGATCGAGTGATGTTCGGCAAGATCCTGATCGCCAACCGGGGCGAGATCGCGCTCCGGGTTCTGCGCGCGTGCCGCGAGCTCGGCATCGGCACGGTGGCCGTGCACTCCACCGTCGACGAGGACGCGATGCATGTGCGCCTGGCCGACGAGGCGGTGTGCATCGGTCCCCCGGCCGCGCGAGACAGCTACCTGAACAAGGCCGCGATCCTGACCGCCGCCTCGATCACCGGTGCCGACGCGATCCATCCCGGCTACGGCTTCCTGTCCGAGAACGCCGATTTCGCCGAGATGGTCGAAGCCCAGGGGCTGCAGTTCATCGGCCCCGCGCCCGACCACATCCGCATGATGGGCGACAAGATCCAGGCCAAGGCGGCGATGGCGCGCCTGGGCGTGCCGCTGGTGCCCGGCTCGGACGGCGCGATCACCGACATCGAGACCGCGCTCGAGCTCGGCCGTCGCATCGGCTACCCGATGCTGGTCAAGGCCGCCGCCGGCGGCGGCGGGCGCGGCATGAAGGTGGCGATGAACGCCGAAGAACTGCCCGACGCGATCCGCATCGCCAAGGCCGAAGCCCGCGCCGCCTTCGGCAACGACGAGGTCTATATCGAGCGCTATCTCGACAAGCCGCGCCATATCGAGCTGCAGGTGCTGGCGGACGCGCACGGCCAGGTGGTGCATCTCGGCGAGCGCGACTGCTCGCTGCAGCGCCGCCACCAGAAGCTGCTCGAGGAGGCGGGCTCGCCCGCGCTGAACGCCGCCCAGCGCGACGAGATCGGCGAGACGGTGACCGGCGCGCTCAAGCAGCTCGGCTACCGCAACGCCGGCACGCTGGAGTTCCTCTACCAGGACGGGCATTTCGCGTTCATCGAGATGAACACCCGGTTGCAGGTCGAGCATCCGGTGAGCGAAATGGTCACCGGCATCGACATCGTCCGCGAGCAGATCCGCATCGCCGCCGGCGAGACGCTTGGCTACGCACAGTCAGACATCCGCTTCGAGGGGCACGCGATCGAGTGCCGCATCAACGCGGAGGATCCCGAGACCTTCGCGCCTTCGCCGGGGCGCGTGACCGCGTATCACGCGCCGGGCGGCCCGGGCGTGCGGGTCGATAGCGGACTCTATGCCGGCTACGTGGTGCCGCCCTACTACGACAGCATGATCGGCAAACTGATCGTGCACGCGCCGACCCGGATGGACGCGATCCGGCGGATGCAGCGGGCACTCGAGGAGTTCGCGGTGATCGGGGTGAAGACGGTGGCGCCTCTGCACCAGCGGATCCTGGCGGAGCCGAGCTTTCAGCGGGGGGATTATACGATCCACTGGCTGGAGGATTTCGTGGCGGGGAAGCTGGCGGCTTAAGAAGGCCAGGGGCGCTGCCCCTGGACCCCGCTGGGGCCTTGGCCCCAGACCCCATTCAATAGGCAGGTCGCTTGACGGCCTTTCCTACTAACCGGGTTTAAGGGGCAGAGCCCCTTCGTCTATGATCGCCCGATGTACATCCCCCGCCAGTTCCGCGAGGACCGACCCGAGATCCTGGCGCGGGCCGTTCGCGACATCGGCCTGGCGGCGCTGACCACCGGCGGCGCCGATGAGCTCCAGGTCAGCCACGTCCCGATGGTTCTGAAGTCGGGCGACGACGGGGCGTGGACGCTGGAGACCCATGTCGCGCGGCCCAACCCTCACTGGGAGCGCGCCGGCGGCCCGACGGTCGCGATCTT
>CAXTVZ010000136.1:3033-9102 GCA_964247685.1 uncultured Acetobacteraceae bacterium | reverse complement strand
TCCAAGGGACGACTGTCCCTTGGCGGGTCCAGGGCAGAGCCCTGGCCTTCCTTCCTACAGAACGAAAACCGCCTGCGGCGGCCAGGCCGTGCGCACACCCCGATCATGCGCCGTGTAGCCATCCATCCGCGTGCCGTTCCAATGATAGCGGAGGTGGCGCGCCTGGGTGACGGGCAGGCGCACCCGGTCGGGCCAGAACAGGGCCGCCGCCTGGCCGTCGGGCCAGCGCACGCTCGGGTAGACGATGCCGTCGCCGTCGGCGGCGTGGATCTGGCGGCCGAGGGCCTGGCCGGCGGCGTATTCGCGCGGGGAGAGCAGGGCTGCGTAGTGGTCCACGCGCAGGTCGACCAGGCGCCCCTCGATGCCGCTCACGAGCTCGCGGAAGTCGGCGTCGCCGGCGGGCTCGTCGGTGGCCTTCATGAACAGCTCGAAGTGAAACGCGGTCTCGGCGATTGCGACCTCCGCGCGGTCGCCGCAATACCAGATGCCGAACGAGCCGTCGGTGAAGCGGCTGGGCCGGTCGCGCGAGGCGTGGGTGAAAGCGCCCATCACCAGGCTGGCGCCGGCCCCGCCGCGCGGGCGGCGATGCTGCGGCACGAGGCTGAGGTTGCCCACCTGGTCGCGCACGCGCGGGTTGGTCTTGGCCTCGGCGCTGGCGATCAGGTCCCAGTCGGCGGGGTCGGCGATGTCCTCGAACAGGGAGACAGCCGGGTAGACCGTGCGGATGATGCGGTGCGAGCGGATCCAGTTGACGGTCGCGGTGTGGTAGCCGGCGACGGTCACGCCCCGCCTCCGGGGACGATCACCAGCCGCCGCGCTCGGCATCGAGATAGGCGCGCACGTGGGAGATGTCCGACGGCGCGCCGCCCAGCATCCGGTCGAGTGCGGACTGGCCGCCGAACGCCAGGTTGGGTTGGCGCACCCAGCGATAGCCGCGCTCGGGATCGGCGAACATGTAGCGCAGCGCCTTGTGGATCCCCATCAGGTCGGCGAGCCGCCAGATCGTGTCGCGCGGGATGTCGGCGACCTGGCCCGCCTTCCACCGCTGGAAGGTGCGAGGCGACGGGGCGCCGAGCAGGCGCCGGGCGTCGCGGCCGTCGAGGCCCCAGCGGGCGAACAGGTTGAAGGTCGCGCGCAGCATCGCTTCGGCCTCGGCGCGGGTGACACCCACCACGCCGGTATCGGCGGTCGGTCGGGCGGGCTGGGCGACGTCGACGGCTTGGGCCATGCCGCACGAGATGGGGCTGTCTTGTGCCAAATGGCAAGAAGCCAGTGGCGGCAAAAGCCGCCCGGCGGGCTACTCGATGGCGTCGAGCACGCCGGCGAGCGTTTTGACCACCGTGTCGATCTGCTCGGGCTCGATGATCAGCGGTGGCGAGATCGCGATGGTCTCGCCGGTGTAGCGCACCATCACGCCGGCCTCGAAGCAGCGGACGAAGGCCTCGTAGGCGCGCGCGTAGGGGGCGCCCGGGCGGGGCTGGAGCTCGACGCCGGCGACCAGGCCGAAATTGCGCACGTCGATCACGTGGCGCGACTCGCGCAGGCCGTGCACCGCCGCCTCGAAGTGCGGGGCGAGGGCGGCGGCGCGCGCGAACAGGTGCTCCTCGGCGTAGATGTCGAGCGTCGCGATCGCCGCCGCGCACGCCGCCGGGTGGGCGGAATAGGTGTAGCCGTGGGCGAACTCGATCATGTTCTCGGGCCCGTGCATGAACGCGTCGTGCACGGCGGCACTGACGCCCACCGCGCCCATCGGGAAGGTGCCGTTGGTGAGTCCCTTGGCGCAGGCGAGCAGGTCGGGGACGACGCCGAAGCGCTCGGCCGCGAAGGCCGCGCCGAGGCGGCCGAAGCCGGTGATCACCTCGTCGAAGATCAGCAGGATGCCGTGCGCGGAGCAGATCTTTCGCAGGCGCTCGAGATAGCCCACCGGCGGCGGCAGCACGCCCGTGGAGCCGGCCAGCGGCTCGACGATCACGGCGGCGATGGTGGAGGCGTCGTGAAGCGCGATCAGGCGCTCGAGGTTGTCGGCGAGCTCGGCCCCGTGCGCGGGCTGGCCGCGGCTGAACGCGTTGCGCGCGAGGTCGTGCGTGTGGGGCAGGTGGTCGACCGCGGACAGCCCTGCTCCGAAGGCGCGGCGGTTGCCGGAGATGCCGCCCACCGAGATGCCGCCGAAGCCCACCCCGTGATAGCCGCGCTCGCGGCCGACGAGGCGGATGCGGGCGGCGTCGCCGCGCGCGCGATGGTAGGCGAGCGCGATCTTCAGCGCGGTGTCGACGCTCTCGGAGCCCGAGTTGGTGAAGAAGATGTGGTCGAGATCGCCCGGCATGACCGCGGCCAGCCGGTTCGCCGCCTCGAAGGCGAGCGGGTGGCCGAACTGGAAGCAGGGCGCGAAGTCGAGCGTGGCCGCCTGCTGGCCGATCGCAGTCGAGATCCGCTGGCGGCCATGACCGGCGTTGACGCACCAGAGACCGGCCACCGCGTCGAGCACCTCCCGGCCGTCATCGGTGGTGTAGTGCATGCCTTCCGCCGCCACGACCATGCGCGGCTTGCGGCGGAACTGCCGCCCGGGGGTGAACGGCATCCAGAACGAGTCGCGGTTCGTCCCCAGCTTGTGATCGCCGATGTTGTGGTCGGGGTGATCGAGCACGCGCGGTTCTCCTGCCGGGATGCGAGGGTCGTCCCTTCGCACCCCGGGCCGCAAGCGTCCAGATTGCGATACCGCGCGGCCGGACCGATGGACGGAATGCGCCGGGTGTGATCCCTGATGCGGATGGACAGCGACACGTCATCCGGTCCGGATCTCCGCATGAGCCGCGCGCAGAAGACCGCGAGCCTGACCGCGACGATCCTGCTGGTGCTGCTCGGCCTGTGGACGCTCCGCGACTTCATTCCGGCGCTGATCTGGGCTGCGATCTTCGCGATCGTGATCTGGCCGCTCTACCGGCGGGCGCAGCTTCGTTGGCCCCGTCACGCGCACGGCCATCTGCTGCCGCTGGTGTTCACGCTGCTGGTGGCGCTGGTGTTCATCATGCCGCTGGCCTTCGTGGTCGTGCCCGTGGGCCACGACATCCACGACGTGGTGGTGTGGGTGAACCAGGCGCGCCGGACCGGCGTGCCGCCGCCGCCGTTCCTCGTCCACCTGCCGTTCGGCGAGAGCCATCTCGTGCCGCTCTGGCGCGAGAACCTGAGCGACCCGGCGCATGCCTCCGCCCTGTTGGGCCGGGTCGGGCGCTCGCGGGTGGTGCTGATGAGCGGGCATGTGGGCTCCGAGGTGCTGCACCGGCTGGTGCTGTTCGGGTTCACGCTGATCACGCTGTTCTTCCTGTTCCGCGACGGCGACAGCTTCGTGCAGCGGCTGCTGCTGGCGAGCCGGCGGGCGTTCGGGCCGGCGGGCGAGTCGGTGGGGCGGCAGGTGATCGCGTCGGTGCACGGCACGCTGGACGGGCTGGTGCTGGTGGGGATCGGCGAAGGCGTGGTGCTCGCGGTGGTGTACGTCGCCACCGGCGTGCCGCGGCCGGCGCTGTTCGGGCTGGTCACGGCGTTGTTCTCGATGGTGCCGTTCGGGGCGGCGATCGCGTTCTGGCTTGCGGGCGTGCTGCTGCTGGCGACGGGACATACGGCCTCGGCGGCCGTGGTGGTGGGTTCGGGCTTGGTGGTGACGTTCGTGGCGGATCACTTCATCCGGCCGGTGCTGATCGGCGGGGCGACCAGGCTGCCGTTCCTGTGGGTGCTGCTGGGGATCCTGGGCGGGATCGAGAGTTTCGGACTGCTCGGGCTGTTCGTGGGGCCGGCGGTGATGGCGGTGCTGATCCTGCTGTGGCGGGAATGGGTGGGCGACGAGAAGGGGGCGATCAGCCCGTAGCAACCCGGGGCGCCGCAGGCGTTCAGAAGAGTGGGGCTCTGCCCCACACCCCGCCAGGAGCTCGCCCCTGGACCCTTATAAATGGGGGTCCAGGGCCCCCGGGTCCTGGCGGGGTCTGGGGCAGAGCCCCAGATTCTTTCTGGGGGCCACCATGACCGAAAAGACCGAAGAGCAAGCCAACAAGGAGCACGCCGACCGCGGCGTCCCGACCCCGCAGCCCCACGAGGAGGAAGCGAAAGGCACTCCCAACGACGACCGGCTGCAAAGCGAGGTGCCGCAGTCGGGGGAGAGCAAGGAATGACGCTGCCGCGCCTGGGCCTGGGCACCTGGAACGTGGGCGACGGCGATCGCGCCGCCTGCGAGCGTGAGATCGAAGCGCTGCGCGTCGGGCACGAGCTCGGCATGACGCTGGTGGACACCGCCGAGATGTACGGCAACGGCGCCTCTGAGCGCCTGGTGGGCGAGGCGATCGCGTCCTATCGCGACGAGGTCACCCTGGTCACCAAGGTCGTGCCCAGCCATGCGACGCGTGCCGGCATCGTGCGCGCCTGCGCGGGCTCGCTCGAGCGGCTCCGCACCAACCGGATCGATCTCTATCTGCTGCACTGGCGCGGCGGCGAGCGGCTCGGCGAGGTGGTCGAGACGTTCGAGCGCCTCCGGGCTGCGGGCGACATCCTGGCCTGGGGCGTGTCGAACTTCGATGTCGACGACATCGAAGAGCTCGCAGGCCTCCCCGAAGGTGCGAACTGCGCGGCGAACCAGGTGCTCTACAACCCGGAAGCGCGCGGCATCGAGTGGGACCTCATCCCCTGGTGCGCGGAGCGGTCCATCCCCGTGATGGCGTATTCGCCGGTGGGGCAGGGCGGGGGTCTGCTGCGCAACCCGGCGCTGGTGGAGGTGGGCGCGGGGCACGGCGTGTCGACGGCGGTCGTGGCTTTGGCCTGGGCGCTCCGGCATCCGGGCGTGGTCGCGATCCCCAAGGCGTCGGATCCGGCGCATGTGCGGGAGAACGCCCGGGCCGCCACGCTGGCGCTCGACGACGAGGATCTCCGCCGCATCGACCGCGCCTTTCCGCCGCCGAAACGGAAGCAGCCGCTCGGGATGCTCTAGCGGGGCCGAGTTGCTCTAGGATCGGGGGCGCGCCGGCGATTCGTTCGGGGCGCAAGCCGGAGGCCTGGAACACTGTCCCTCCTCGTCCTCATCGTCGCGTTCTGCGTCCTGCTCGCGCTGGCCTGTCTCGCAGGCGTGGCCACGCGCGGCGAGAGTGCGAGCGGGCTGGCACTCGGCTGTGGCCTGCCGCTGGCCGCACTGCTCCTGCTCGCGGGCGTGGCCGGGCTCGCCTCTGGCGGCGCCACCGCGGCGTTGCCGGTGCCGCTCGGTCCGCCGGGGCTCGCCGGCACGCTGGTGCTCGACCCGGTCGGGCTCGCCTTCCTGGTGCCGCTCGCGATCCTCGCCGGTGCCTCGTTCGCGGTGGCCGAGCCGGAGGACGCTGCGCCGCTTCTCGCAAGCCTGGGCGCGGCGCTGCTGACGCTGCTGGCCGGCGACGCATTCCTGCTGGCGATCGGCGTCGGCCTTGCCGCTCTCCTCGCCCGCAGCGTGTGGCGCGTGGTGACGCTGGTCCTGCTGCTGGGGGCTGTCGCATCGCTGGCCCCGCATGCGGGACTTCTGCAGGGCGACGCTTTCACGGAGCTCCGGTCGGCGCGGGGTGCCACCGAAGGCGCGGGCGCGTTCCTCGTGTTTCCGTGCGGCATCGCGGCCGCGCTGGTCCTGCTCTGGCCCGTGTCGGTGCCGACCCGGATCGGTCCCGGACAGGCGATGTTCCGCGGCGCCGCGCTGAAGCTGCTGGGCCTGTTCCTCCTGGTCCGCCTGCTGTTCGACCTCGGCGGCCAGCCCGCGCCCGTGCCGGCCGCCCTCCTGCTGGCCCTGCTGGCTGCGGGAGGCGCGCTGCTGGCCGCGTTCGACGCGCTGGTCGCGGCCGACCTCGAGCGGGTCGTGGCCGGTCTCGGCACGGTGACAGCGATGCTGGGTGCCGTCTCGATCGGCCTGGCGCTGCTGGCATCGGCGGCCGACCTCGCGCCGATCGTGGCGAGCGGCGTGGCCGCCGGCCTCCTGGCTGCGGCCGCCATCGCCACCGCCCTGCCGCTCGCCACGCTGGTGTGCCTGTCGGTCCGCGAGCAGGCGGGATCGGTGCGGCTTGCCGCCCTCGGCGG
>CAXTVZ010000136.1:0-2933 GCA_964247685.1 uncultured Acetobacteraceae bacterium | reverse complement strand
CTCGGTCGCCCCCGCACGCCGCGAGGTGCGGCCGCAGCCGAGACGCGTCCGGCGCTGCTTCGCCCGATGATCGGCCTCGGTGCCGCCCTCCTGCTGCTGTCGCTGCTGCCGTCGACGTTTCTGCGGCTCCTGTCGCCGTTCGGGCGCGGGCTGGCGGGCGTCGACGCGGGCAACGGCCTCCTGGCACTCGCCTCGCCGTCCGGCGACGCCAGTTTCTCGCCGCTGCTCCTCACCCTGCTCCTGGCCGTGCTGGCGGCCGCGCCGTTCGCGCTACGCCGACGCCTCGGCCTGACCGCCGCGCGCGAGGTCGCGACCTGGGACGGCGGTGCGGCGCCGCCACCCGACTGGCTGCCGTTCGGCGAACCGCTCGCACAGGCGAGTGCCGCGACCTTCGTGCGTGGGCTGCCTTTGCCGCCGGTGCGCCTCTCGGCCCGCACGCCCACCGCGTCCGCGCGCCTCGGGCAGTCGCTCGCTGCGCGTTTGCGCTGGGGGACGCGCTCGCTCGGGCGCCTGCCTATGCCGGCCGCCTCGCTCGCCGCCGCCCTGCTGGCGACGTTGGCTGCGCTCGCGCTCGCGGGAGGCGAGGCGGGGTGGCTCTGACGACGAGGAAGGCCAAGCGCGTCGCGCGAAGCACGCGGTCGGGTGACGCTCCCGGACCAAGCTGGGGTCTCGACCTCGGGTCCCACTCTTGATCGCGTTTTCGCATGCGGTGCTGGCGACCGCCGCGCTGGTCGTCTCGGTGCTCTGCCTGCTCGCGGCCCCGCTGCTGGTCGGGATCGCCGACGCGGTCGGCCGCCTTGTTGCCGGCGAGGCCGCACTCTCGCCCCTGCGCCGCCTCCGGCACCTGCGCGCGCTCCTCGCGACCGAAACGATCGAGGCACCCGGCGAGGGCACGGTGGTGATCGGCGCCGTGGTCACATCCTTCGCGGCCACCGCGGCGGCGGCCCTCCTCCTGCCGGGCTTTGCCACCGGCACGCTGCTCACCCGCTTCGGCGACCTGCCGCTGGTGGCAAGCCTGCTGGTGCTCGCACGCCTTGCGGCGCTCGCGGCCGAGCTCGCGCCCGGGCGCGCCGGGCCCATCGCCGCGGCCGGCGTCCTGCCCTTCACGGCCACCCTCCTGCTGCCGGCGCTGCTGCCCGTAGCCTGCGCCACCGCCGCCCTGGGCGCGGCCCGCACCGACGCGCTCCCGGCAGCACTGCTCGCCGCCGACCCGGCGACCCGGATCCTGCTCGCCGTTGCGATCGCGATCGCCGCTTTCGCCGACCTCGACGGCGAACGCCATCTGCGCCAGGCCCTCTCGGGTCCGACGCTGGCGCTTGCCGACGTCACGGCCGCACTCCGGCTGCTGGCCTGGGCCAACCTCCTCGGCCCGTTCCTGCCGCCCTTCTTCGTCGCCGACGCCCTGAGTGGGCCGCTCGCCTGGATCGCCTCGCTGCTGCTCTGGGCGCTGCGCTGCGCGCTCCTCGCTTCCCTGCTGGGGGCGGCGCGCACCGTCACCGGCCGGCTGTCCGCGTCGTCGGGCACCGCCTCGCTGGGTGCCGCCACCCTGCTCGCCCTGCTCGCCGCCGTGTTCGTGTTCATCGGCGAGAGCTTCGCGTGAGCCCCGCCGCCATCCACGACCCGTTGTTCGCGGTGGCCGAAGCGGCCTGCCTGGTGCTGGCGGTGGGAGCCCTGGTCCGGCCGTCAGCACGCCTGGTGCCGGCCTTCCTCCTCGCCGCGGCACTCGGCCTGGCGGTGTCGCCGGCCTCGGCGGGCGCACGGCTCCTGGCCGCGTTCGCGCTTCTCGCGACGGCCGCGCTCCTGCCGGCGGCCGGGCGGCGGATGGCGCATCTCGGGCAGGATCGCGGTCCACGACCGGGTGCCGCCGCCCCGCTCGTCCGGATCGCGGCGGCACTCGGCCTGACCGTGCTCGCGGTGATCTTCGCGGCCACCAGCCGGCCCTCCGGCGAACCCGTCGCCATCGCGCTCGCTGTCGTGCTGGTGGGGCTGCTGGCGGCGACGCTGCCGGCGCCCGAGACGCTGCTGCTCCCGCGCCTCACCCTGCCAGGCGGCGGCCTGGCGCTGCTGGCCGCCAACCTGCCGGGCGCCCCGCCGGTGCTGCTCGTGCTGCCCGCGATGCTGCCGCTGCTCGCCGTGCTGGCCGGTGCCGCGATCCTCGGGCGGGTCGCCGTAATGGACGACCCGTGATGGCAGCCGTGTCGGTTCCGCCGTTCGCCGCACCCGCCGTGTTGCTGCTGGCGTCGGCGCTGCTGGCGTCGCTGCCCGCCGCCGCTTCACGCGCCGCGCGATGGCTCACGCCCGCGTCCGGGGTGCTCGCGGTGCTCCTGGCGATCGCGGGAACGCGCCCGTCCGCTGCCGCTTCCGTGGATGCCCTGTCGCGGCTCGCTTCCCTGCTGGTGGCGGCCGTGGTCGCAGCGCTCGCGATCGCGGCGGCGCTGTCCGGCCCATCCGCGGCACCCGTCAGCGGTCTACGGCTGCGGGTGGCGCGCGGCGCGATCCCGGGCGCGGGTGCGGTTGCTCTTCTCGCCGCATTCCTGGCCGACGCGGCAGCCTCGCTGGGCGCACTGGCGGTGCTGGCACTCGCCTGTGCCGTGCTCGGCGCGATCGTGCACGGGGCGGCGGCGGCGCGCGACGCCGTGGGGCGGATCGTGCTCGCCTCGGTGGCCGCGTCGGTCGGCTGGCTCGGGCTCCTGGTGGTGGAAGCAGGACGCACGGATGCGGGCGCGCTGCTGCTGCTACTGGCCGCGGGCGCGCTCGGCGCCGCACCTCCCTTCGCGTCCGGGTGGTCGCGGGTCGCGGCCCGCCTGCCCTTGCCGCTCGCCGGCGTGGTGCTGCTCCTGCCGCCGCTCGCCGCCGCCCCCTCGCTCCTGCGGGCGCGGGCGGCGATGCCGGCGGGCAGCGGGGCCGCGCGCGTCGCCGACACGCTGCTGCTG
>CAXTVZ010000135.1:4732-9177 GCA_964247685.1 uncultured Acetobacteraceae bacterium | reverse complement strand
CAGCTCAGCGTGCAGGTCGGGCTGCAGGATTTCTCCGTATGGAATTCGCGCTTGATGTCGTCGCGCGTATAATCCACCAGCGGGATCGCGGGCATGCCCCGCTGCTGCGAGCACCAGTGCACGCATCCATCCTCGGCCACGTACAGGTAGCGGGCGCCCGCGCGACATTTCCAGTCGTTCGACCGGCCGTGCATCAGGTTCTTCTGGAACAGCCAATAGTTCAGGCTGTGCACCACCGAGGGCGAGATCTTCGTGACCTGTGCGTACGCCCGCATCTGCACCGGGCTCAGCGCCTTCAGCGTGCCGGTGTGATCGTGGAGCACGCCCACCGAATGCTGCAGGCCGTATTTCGCGGCGGTCTTCGCCACCGTCACCACGTCTTCGGTGCGTTCGTCGCTGATGCCGAGCACGGAGTTGACGTTCACCTTGAACTTCGCGTGCTTCGCCAGCAGCGCGAGCTTGCCCTCCACCGAATGGAGGCTCTTCATCGACACCGCGTCGGGCTCGAGATTGTCGATGCTGATCTGCATGCCCTGCAGATCGGCCGCGTTCAGCCGCTCGATCCACTCGCGCGTCAGTCGAAACCCGTTGGTGATCATCGTCACGATCATGCCGTGCGCACGCGCGGCGGCGATCACGCGGTCGAGATCGGGATGCAGCAGCGGCTCGCCGCCGGTGAACGTGATCGACGCCGTCTTGAGCGCGGCGAGGCGATCGATGCGGATGAGAAGCTCGGCCAACGGCACGCGCGGCGAGTGGCTGTCATATTCGTTGCAGTAGCCGCATGCGAGGTTGCAGCGACGCGTGACGACCACCTGCGCCAGTAACGGGTTGTAGCGCGAGCCGACGGCGCGCCCGAGGAAGCGCAGGCCCGAAGCGAGGCCGGACCGTCGCTTCGACGTCCGGGTGTGGATCGAGATCTGCAGGGTCGACTGGTCCGCCATTCGCGAGGCCTCTACCACCCGGGGGCCGCCAGAGGAAGCGCCGGCGCCCCCACCTCCACCAGCATGCTGTCGTAGAACGCCTCGAGCCTCTCCGCCTGCCGGCGCATGTCGAAGCGCTCCCCCACGAAGTGCTGCGCCGCGCCGCCCATCCGCCGCCGCAAGGCCGGATCGTCCAGCAGGTCCGCGATCCGGCGCGCCAGCGTCGTCGGGTCCTGCGGGGGCACCAGGAAGCCGGTGACCCCGTCGATCACGGCCTCCGGGATGCCGCCCACCCGGGAACCCACGATTGGCACGCCCGTGGCAGCCGCCTCGAGCAGCACCATTCCCAGCCCCTCGGTGCGCCCCGTCGCGGTGCGGATGCTCGGCAGCACCAGCATCGCCGCCCGGCGCATCCAGTCCAGCGCCTGCGCATGCGGCAGCGCGCCGAGGAAGCGCACGCGCTCACCGAGGCCCAGCCGTCCCCCCAGCGCTTCGAGCGATCGCCGACGCTCCCCGTCGCCGATGATCACCAGGCGTGCATCCGCGTGCCGCGGCGGGAGTGCGGCCACGGCCTGGAGGAGGTCGCGCGTGCCCTTCATGTCCACCAGGCGCGCGACATGCAGGATGGTCCGGGTCTCCTCCGCCGGCGCCCGCGGCCGGATCGCCTCGGCGTCAATGCCCGTGTAGTGGACATGGGTCCGCGCCGCGGGAAACCCCATCGCCAGCACCCGGTCCCGGATGAAGGACGACACGCACAGGAACATTCTTCCCCGCTGCGCGAGCTGTCGGCGAAACACCGGGTAGTTCGCCCAGGCGGGCGAGCTCAGCAGGGCCGCGGTCGACAGGGTCGCATCGAAGCCGTGGAAGGTCGTCACCAGCGGGATGCCAAGCCGGCGCGCGAGCGGCAGCGCGTAGACGCCGTCGACGCCGAAATGCGCATGGATCAACGCCGGCCGGCGACCGGCGAGCAGCCGCTGGTAGGGCGCCGGATCCCGCGTCAGCATCTGCCGGAAGATGCCGGGCCACGCCAGGCGGTCGCGAAGTGCTGCGGACCAGGCGCCGTCGGGCGCCTCGCCGAAACGCAGCCGTCCGACATAGAACGCCCGGTAGCGGCGCAGTGCCTGAGCCTGGTCGGTGATGAACGGCTCGGAGATCCGGAACAGGTTCTGGCGGAAGATCGCCACCTCGCGTGGCGGCACGTCGGCATCGCCCCCCCTCGTCTCGATCATGACATCGCGCCCGTCGCCTCCGGTTTGCCGCCGTCCAGACTAGGGCAGATCATCGGCCGAGCCACGCCGCCCGGCTGCATGTCAGCAGGCCGCGCATTTGACGGAGCGTGCCGTATGCCGAATAAGGCGCGGGCGCAGGCCGCCATGACCTGCACCCACGGACCGGCGACTGGCTCGCTTCCCCTGCGTGACTGCGAGCCGCCCCGATGACGATCCCGCCGGTGCTTCATTTCTGCTGGATCGGTCGCACGCTGCCCTGGGCCTACGCATTCGCCATCCTGTCGGCGGCCGAACGCGGCCAGTTGTCGAAGATCATCCTGCATCACACCGACGAGCTCGAGGGCAACGACGCGATCGGCGCCCTCCGAGCCGCACCCGGCCTCTGCCTGTCGCATCTCGATCCGCTGCCGCTGCTGCGCGAGACCGGCGACAGGCTTGCCCTGGGCGACCGACTGGCGGCGCTGTATCAGCGTCTCGACGATCCCGTGCAGCGCTCCGACGTGCTGCGAGCGGCGATCCTCTACATGCAAGGCGGGATCTACGCCGATCTCGACACGGTGACGGTGGCCTCGCTGCGTCCGCTGCTCGCCGCGGACGCCTTTGTGGGCTCTGAGCTCATCGTGTGGCCGCAGGAAGCGCGCGCGTCGCGGTCGCCGCTGCGTCTCGCGCGCCCGGTGGCCCTCGACCTGCTGCGCAAGCTGTGCCGGGTTCTCCCGAATGGCTGGACGTTGTTCAGGCGGGTGGAGCACCTCTATGCCAGGTGCGTGAATAACGCGGTGATGGGCTCGACCCCGGGCTCCGCCCTGATGGCGGCCTATCTCCGTGCCATGGTCGAGCTCGCACCGTCCCGCCAGGTGGCACCCTACGGGCTGGGGCCGCATCTGCTCGCCCACGTCGTCGACAGCCTCGCACCGGCGAGCGTGACGGTGCACGGACCGCGGGTCTTCTATCCCCTGCCGCCGGAGATTTCCGAGCACTGGTTCCGCCGCACGCGCGCAGCCGATCCCGGCCAGGTGCTTTCGGCCGAGACGCGGATCGTGCATTGGTACGCCTCGGTTCGCACACGCGCGCGGATCGCCGCGATCGATCCGGCCTGG
Organism: uncultured Acetobacteraceae bacterium; assembly: GCA_964247685.1. Classification (GTDB taxonomy): domain Bacteria; phylum Pseudomonadota; class Alphaproteobacteria; order Acetobacterales; family Acetobacteraceae; genus CAXTPV01. Next base: position 5,928 of record CAXTVZ010000135.1, on the reverse strand, counting down.
ATCAGGTGCCGCCGCGAGCATCAGCTCTACAGCGCCCTGGTCTGGTCGTGCATCCCTGCGGTGGCAGGAACCGCATGACCCGCCTCGATCACCATTCACCATTTGCGAGAGGCGGACACGCGTTGATCACCCCCGGCATGACGCGATGAAGTGCCTGATCGTCGCGGCCGGCCAGGGCGGCCGGTTGCGGGAAAAGTCCGAGATCAAGCCGCTGGTCTCGCTGCGCGGCGTCCCGCTGATCGAGCGCGTCATCAACGGCGCGCGACAGGCGGGCGTGGACGAGTTCCTGGTCGTCAGCGGCTATCGAGGCGAGGAGCTGCGCGCCGCCCTTGACCGGCTTGCTGCCCGCGACAGCCTGTCGATCCGCCACATCGTCAACGACGAGTGGCAACGCGCCAACGGCGTCTCGCTGCTCAAGGGCAAGCCCGATCTCGACGAGCCGTTCCTGCTGACGATGTGCGACCACCTGGTCGATCCGGACATTCTCCGCGACCTGACGTCGTTACGGATCGAACCCGACACGGTGGTGCTGGCGGTCGACTTCGCCATCGACAATCCGCTGATCGACCCGCTCGACGTCACCCGCGTGCGATGCGACGCGGGGCGGATCCTCCGGATCGGCAAGCTGCTCGCGGAGTTCGACGCGTTCGACACCGGCGTGTTTCTCTGCACGCCCGTCATCTTCGCAGCCCTCGAGGAGAGCCAGCGCGAGGGTGACGACAGCATCTCGGGTGCCATGAACGTGCTCGCGCGCCGGGGCCGCGCGCATGTCCACGACATTGGGGACCGTGTCTGGATCGACGTCGATGATCCGAGTGATTTCGCCAAGGCCGAGCGCCTGCTCGACACCGGCCGGCTGTAGCGCCGATGACGGCAACGCCAGACCCGGTCAGGCGCACGCTCGAGATCGAGGATCCGACCAACATCCATCTGATCCATCCGATCGCCAACCGGCTCACGCCGCTGTTCGCGCGGGTGGGCATCCGGCCCAACGCCGTCTCGCTCGCCGGCATGGCGTTCGGCATCCTGGCCGGCATCGCCTATCACTTCACCCACCACACCGGTCTGGCACTGCTCGGCCTCCTGCTGATGGTCGGCTGGCACGTCATGGACGGTGTCGACGGTCAGCTCGCCCGACTAACGCGCACGCATTCCGAGTTCGGCAAGGTGCTCGACGGGATCTGCGACTACACCAC
>CAXTVZ010000135.1:0-4632 GCA_964247685.1 uncultured Acetobacteraceae bacterium | reverse complement strand
CGCGCACGCATTCCGAGTTCGGCAAGGTGCTCGACGGGATCTGCGACTACACCACCTTCGGCGCCGTCTATATCGGACTGGCCCTGACGCTGAGCCGGCAGCACGGCGCCTGGATCTGGGCCCTGGTCGCCCTCGCCGGCGCCTGTCATGCGGTGCAGTCCGCGGTCTACGAGACGCAGCGCCAGAACTACAACTATTGGGGACGCGGCCAGGCATCGGCCGAATTTCGCCCGCCAGCCGACAGGCCGCACGACCGCGCCGGGCTGTCTCCGGATCGACGCGTCGCCGGCGCCCTGCTCCAGGGCTACCTGCACATCCAGCATCTCGCCATGGGCACGGATGCGGACGCAAGGCACCGGCTGGCCGCGATGCTGACGCAGCAGCCAGGCCGGGCGTTGCAGGTGCGCGAGGCCTATCGCGAGGTGTTCGCACCCGCCTTGCGGCGATGGTCGGTGATGTCGGCCAACACCCACACGATCGCGATCTTCGTGTTCGCGGTGTTGCAGCGGCCGATCTACTACTTCTGGTTCGAGAGCTTCGGCCTCAGCGCCATTCTCGTCGCCCTGATCAGCTGGCAACGCACGCGCTACGCGCTGCTCTTCACGTCGCTGGAGACAAGGGGCTGAGAGCCGCATTGCGTCCCGGCCGGTTGCGGCGGCGGAGCAGCGCGATCGCGAGCCCGATCACCAGCAGCGGCGGCACCACGGCGACCAGCGCCGGGCTCAGCCCGAGCAGCAGGCCCAGCCGGCTCAGGATCTGCTGACCCAGCGAGAACACCATGCCGACCCCGACACCACGCGCCAGATGCTGCCCGCTGTTCTGCGATCGCGGCGAGCCGAACACGAAGGGCGTGGCCGCCATGATCATCGCCACCAGCACGAGCGGCAGGCTCGCCTCGGTCCAGAGCACCTGTTCGTCGCGCCGCACCTTCTGGTCGGCCGGCAGGCTGCGGATGTGCCGGAACAGTGTGGTGGGTGCCACGCTCGCCAGCGGCACGATGAGGAACCGGATCTGCCCGGGCGAGATGAACGACCGCCAGGCGAGCGTCGGGAGATGGTCGGTCTCGATCTTCCATTCGGTGACCCGCCGGCGCGACACGTTCGCTAGCGTCCAGGTGCCGTCCGGTCCGATGGTGGCCCGATCGGCCTCGATCACGCTTTCGAGGTCGCCATCGGCGCGGAAGCTGTAGAGGTCGATCCCCACCGGCACGTTGCCGCGCTCGAACCGCTCGACGTTCAGATATTGCCGGCCGTGCCGGGTCCAGAAGCCGCTCTCGCGGCCGTTCGTCAGCGACGTGGCGAGCGCCGAGGAGCGTTGCTCCCAGGCGAGCTGCTGCGCCGGCGGGATGACGAGCTGCATCAGCCCGAACAGCAACACGCTGAGCGGCAGCACGAGCCGGAGCACCGAACCGATGATCCGGCGCTCGGAGAACCCGAGGCTGAGCATCGCCGCCAGCTCGGAATTGCGCGCCATGCCGCCCAGTGCCAGCAGGCAGCCGATCAGGAGAGCCACCGGCGTCACCTGCAGCAGCCGTGACGGCGCGGTCAGCAGCACGAAGACGAGCGCGTCGATCACGCGATACCGTCCCTGGCCCACGGATGCGAGCTGCTCCACGAACTCGAGCAGGCTGAACAGGCCGGTGAGCGCCACCGCCACGAGGGCGAACGCGCGCAGCGCCGCGACCGCGACATAGCGGCGCATCGAGTTCATCGCGGTCCTACGCGCGTCCATGTCGTCCCGCCAACACGAGCCCCGGCCGCCAGGTGGCGGCGATGATGAACAGCGCCAGCAGCACCGGCGCCCACCAGATCCCCGGGAACCGGCCGACATCGCCGTGCTGCACCCAGGTCCGGGCCGAGGTGCAGAGAAGGTAGTAGCCGAAATAGACCAGCATCGCGATGCCGAGCCGCGAATTGCGGTGGTGCCGCGGCCTGGTGCGGCTCAGCGGGATCGCCAGCAGACCGAGCAGCAGCGTCGACAGCGGCGTCGACAGCCGCCATTGCAGCTCGGCCACGTCGGGGAGGGATGTGGAACGCGCGAGCAGCGGGGTGCTGGCCGCGACCGCGCTGTAGCCGGGCGGCGCGTCGCTCTGGTCGTTCGGGTCGATCACCAGCCCCTGCGCCTCCATCACCTCGTCCGGCCGGCCTGGTCCGCGGTCGATCTTGTAGACGCGCGCATCGGTCAGAAACACGTCGGACCCGCCGGCGAGTGCCCGCTGCAGCATCCGGTCGGCCAGTCTCGCATGGACGATCTGGGTGCCGTCCGGCCGCCGCAGCCTGATGAAGACGTCGCGCGCCGAGCCCGGCCCGTTGCGATGGCCGAGGAAGATCACCCGGTCCCCTGCCTCGCTGACATAGAACGACCCCGCCTCCATCGCGTCGACGTCGAGCAGGGTGGCGGCATGCTCGGACAGCGCGTGCAGCCGCGCATACGCGAACGGCCGCACCACCAGCGACAGCCCGGCCACGACGACCGCGAGCGCGCCCGAGATCGCCAGCACGGCGCGGATCAGGGTCGCAGGCTGCACCCGGATCGCGGACATGGCCGCGAACTCGGAGTCTCCATGCAGCCTGGCCAGCGACAGCAGCACCGACACGTAGAGTGAGGCCGGGATCAGCACCTCGAGCGAGATCAGCACCTTGAGCACGATCAGCTCGGCGATCAGCCCCGGCGGCAGCAGCCCGTCCACCGCGTTGGAGAGAAAACCCGCCGCCGTGTAGCTGGCGAACAGAGCGACGAGGATGCCCAGGATGACCACGAGCGGCCGGCTGAGCTCGCGCAACAGGTAGCGGCTGATGATCAAACCCGTGATCCGTGCAGGCCCGTATGGGCGCGCCCGGGCAAACGCGGCGTCACCACGGCGCGACGCGGCCGAGTGAAGCTGTCGCACCGCCGCCTCGAAAAAGGGCGAACATGGAACATCCTGCCGCCTCGCCTACCGGGCTGTCCTTCCATCGCAAGGACCGCATACAGCGTGCGGCCGCTGTCGTGCCAGCGCCCGCGCAGATGCGGGTTCCGCGGAGCCGCCTCGCGACACGTATGGCGAGAGGTCGTCAGGCAGGAGCGGCGGCCGGCAGATGGCGTGTGATCCGCGCCGCCGCGCCGCCACCGCTTAGCGCGGGAGATCGTTCGGCGGACGAGACGCGAGCGCTCCGGCCCGGCGTCCGTGTTGCCGATGGCTGGCGTTGCAGGGGCCGGAGTGGCAGGCACCGGGCTTAGCGTCTATCAGGTGTGACACTTTCGCTTCCTGCCAACCGTCCTGGAAATTCTGTGATGACCGTTCAATGACTTCCGAGCGACAAGCCAGCGGTTCCGGTCGCATCGGCCTCCTGATCGTCGGCCTGGGCGGGGCGGTGGCATCCACCGTGGCAGCCGGGCTCGAGCTCATCCGGCGGGGCTCCACCGACCGGATCGGACTGCCGCTCGCCGGTCTCGCGGATGCGGGCCTCGTCCCCTACGAAGGGATCGAGATCGCCGGCTGGGACCTGAGTGCCGACGACCTGGCCACCGCCGCCGCACGCCACCGCGTGCTTCCCGACGCGATGCTGGCCGGACTGCAGGCCCCTCTCGCCGCGCTGCGGCCCTGGGCCGCGGTCGGCAACACCGCGTTCTGCCGAAACGCCGATGGCCGCAACCGGCTCACCGCCAACTCGCATCTCGGCGCGGTCGAGCAGATCCGCCAGGACATGCGCGGGTTCGCCGAGCGCACCGGCATCCGCCGCCTCGTGGTCGTCAACCTGGCCTCCGTGGAGAGCTGGCCGGCCGACACGTCGGTGCTGCACACGCTTGAGCGCTTCGAGGAGGCGCTGCTGGACAACCACCCCTCGATCAGCCCGGCGATGCTCTACGCCTACGCCGCCCTTCGCGAAGGGATCCCGTACGGCAACTTCACCCCGAGCCTCGGCGCCGACATCCCCGCGCTGACGGCGCTCGCGCGCGAGCTCGGCGTCCCCGTCGCCGGCAAGGACGGCAAGACCGGCCAGACCTTCATGAAGACGGTGCTCGCCCCCGCCTTCCGCGACCGCTCGCTCCACGTGGATGGCTGGTTCTCCACCAACATCCTCGGCAACAATGACGGGATGGTGCTGGACGACCCGGCGAGCCTGGCCTCGAAGCTCACCACCAAGAGCTCGGTCCTCGACGACATCCTCGGCTACCCGGTCGACGACCATGTCTGCCACATCCACTATTACCGGCCGCGCGGCGACGACAAGGAGGCCTGGGACAACATCGACGTCACCGGCTTTCTCGGCCAGCGCATGCAGATCAAGGTCAACTTCCTCTGCAAGGACTCGATCCTGGCAGCCCCGCTGGTGATCGAGATCGCCCGCTGCCTCGATCTCGCGCGCACCCGCGGCCAGGGCGGCGTCCAGGCGCAGCTCGGCCAGTTCTTCAAGGCGCCGATGACCCGAGACGGCTCCGCGCCGGAGCATGATTTCTTCCGGCAGCAGGCGGCGCTTCTGGACTGGCTGCGGGGGCGTTACCGACCGTGAGCACGCCTTGCACGAGGCTGCAGAAGAAGGCCAGGGGCTCTGCCCCTGGACCCCGTTAAGGGCGAGCCCTTAAAACCCCATACTTTGGCCGGGGATTACAAGCGCGGCCGATGGAAGGCGTCGGCCGGACATGATCCAG
>CAXTVZ010000134.1:7127-9218 GCA_964247685.1 uncultured Acetobacteraceae bacterium | reverse complement strand
ACGATGATCTGGTTGGCCACTTTCGTCGTCTGGCCGGCGCCGTGCTCGCCCACTCGGTTGATGTTCCGTCCCATCAGTTCGAAGAGCGGCTTGACGCGCTCGAACAGGTCGGTCGGACCGCCGACCATGATGGTCAGAGATCCCGCTTTCGCCCCGACCTCGCCGCCTGAGACCGGCGCGTCGAGACATCCGATGCCACGCTCACCGAGGCGCGCCGCGAACTGCTTGCTTGCGAGCGGCGAGATGGAGCTCATATCGACGACGATCGACCCGGACTTTGCTGTTTCAAACACTCCAGCCGGACCGAACAAGACGGCTTCCACATCCGGCGTGTCCGGTACCATGGTGATGATGATGTCTGCGTCCGTGGCCACCTCGGCGGCACTCGCGCATCTCACCACGTCGCCGTCGATCATCCCGGAGGGTACACCCGAACGGCTCGCGAGACGAAGCCGGTGACCGGCCTTGATCAGGTGCTCTGCCATTGGACGACCCATGACACCCAGACCGATAAATCCGATGTTCAACGACCTTTCCCCTTGCTCTTGGCCGCTCGGGACCTCGGCGGCGCCGTCGCTTGTGCGGCTGTGCTGTAGACGGATTCCGAGATGGCGCTCGCTGCGGCCATCACTTGCGCTGCAAGCGTTTCAAAACGCCTGTCTTCGACTTGCTCCAGCGTTCCGACCGCACTAATTGCGGCGACGACGACGCCCTCGCGATCGCGGATCGGAGCTGCAAGGCAGCGGCAGTTCGGCGCCTGTTCCTCGTCATCGAGCGCCCAGCCCCGACGACGAACATCGGCGAGCTGAAGACGGAGATCCGTCGCAGTCATGATCGTCTTCGGCATCCGCTTTTCAAAAGCGAGTTCGGCTATCACCATGTCGAGCGGCTCGGCCGGCAGCCATGCGACCAGGCTCTTGCCGAGAGCACTGCAATTGACGGGAAATCGTTGGCCGACGTGAGATTTGACGATGATGTCCCGAGCACCCTCGACGCGCGCGAGATAGACTGCTTCGCCCTGCTCGAGCACACCGAGGTGACAGGTGAGTTGGACCCGCTGTGCAAACTCGCGAAGTATCGGCATGGCGTCCCGTTGGAGGTCATTGCTCTCGTTGGCGATACCGGCAAGTTCGAACAACTTGAGTCCTAGACCATAGCCACCCAACGCTCTTCGCTTGATCAGTCCAAGTTCGCACATCGTGGAGATCAGATGATGGGTTGAGCTCTTCGGCATGCCGAGCCGCTCCTGGATGCCGGTGAACCCGAGCCCAGGTTCGCGCGCGATCGCTTCCAAAAGGGCCACACCCCTGCCAAGAGCAGGGACCTTAAGGCTGGCGACGTCCTCGACTTTGTTCATTAAGTGGAACCCGAGTTCCTTGTTGAGTCGAAGCTGCTCGTATCTGAGTCGGCTGTCAACGATCTCTGCCGAGCAATGAATGCTTTCTGCTCAAGGTAAGGTCTTGTGCGATGCAAAATCGCCGGGTGGACGATCAACGTGTCCATGAAAAGGGCGCAGCGGCTCTTGTCCTCACTTGAGCGCTTTCTGCTTCGTCATCGGTGTTTTCCGGCATTCGGAGAGGAGAGCGAGCATGCCATTGAGCACTGATGCGACGCGTCGCGGGGCTTGCAGGCGCATCCTCAAGCCGGCGCTGACAGCCCTTCGTCCGCCGGAGCCAGGAACGCGATGAAAGCTCCAGCCGCAGCACCTGAAATGCGTCAGACGTTGCTTCACCCGATGCTGAGGGTCACCGCCACGATGGCGATCATCGGCCCTCAAGTCGAATTGGAAGCGCGTCCCGGCCGGCACTTGTCGGTGGCAGACAAGTCGCGCAGATGTACTGCGCGTTCTTCTCTGCCCTCACGGAGACGCCTCTACCCCTGCGTCTCTCCATCGCAGCAAAGGGTCCTGCTCGTCGAAGCTGGCCAGTCCAATGAACTCTGTGCGGCGCGAGGTAGCGTACGCGGCAAGCCGCTCACGCGCAACCCGAACGCCGTCAAGATCGCCATGCAGCCTGCATATCGAGCCGCGGGCTCGCTCTGCCGATGTCTCGGCTACTATGGCTCGCACCAGCAGGATCGCGCCGCCCAAGA
>CAXTVZ010000134.1:2238-7027 GCA_964247685.1 uncultured Acetobacteraceae bacterium | reverse complement strand
TCTGCCGATGTCTCGGCTACTATGGCTCGCACCAGCAGGATCGCGCCGCCCAAGACGCGCTGCTACGCACCTCAGGTGCCAGAACCGCCCTTAGCCAAGCCGGATACTGCCCATTTGCGGCTACGATGAGCTGCAGCGGTTCGATCGAGCATTGCGGCGGCTGCCAGGACAGCGCGCCGCTGGAAACGCTGTCAGGAGAAGTGGAGCAAGACCGTGCAACACCGGCCAGGCCCGCGTCGCGAGCGGGACGAAATTTACCGGCCACTCGAAACGTATGACTGCGAATACGGCAAATTCATGCGGAGCGGTGTTGTGAGCTTCTGGTGTCTCATCACTAATTACGTGCCTGGTGACATTGGCCGAGTCGGCTATGGATCCGACCGACCAACTACCCTCGGTTGCATTTAAACCTGTAACTCGCCAGGCCGGCAATCGCTAAGTTAGCTCGAGCATGGACGAATGCTCTAACGGGCTAGAAATCTCCGAGCAGACGCGCGTCTTGATAGATTTGCCAATCATGATTTGCTCCAGCGCTGGACGCCACCACTTCTCGGAAGAAAGATGACGGCGGCATCCTCTCCGCAATAACCCTGCGCGTCTTCAATCGCATACCGTAGTCCGTTGTGTGGATCCGCCTGCCTCTTGATGAAACGCAAGGTGATAGGTCATCGCCGGACGTTCAGTACACGGACATAGGCTAATCCTGATTGCAGAGCCTCGTTGTGAAGTAATTACCGACGGCCTGCAATCTTCAAGTCCAAGCCATGTCGCATCCGGCTCCGGGTTGGCCGGCTTCTTGCCAACGTCCCGTAGAATGCTTGGGTCTCGAACAAACCATTACTCACAGGTTTGCCGGAGACGCTGCTTATGCTGCTGTTACAATCGCAAAGAAAACAATCGTCGGAATCCACACGGCGGTCTTCGGGCCACGGGCGCTGGTCGACACGTCGGCTGAGCGCGTGCAGACGAAAAGTCGTAACGCGCGGACCCCAAGAACCCCTTACATGCCAGCGATCGGCAACGGCGAGGCGGCGAACCGTACGGCCGCCGTTCGCCTGCGCAACGCCAGGATCTCGGGGGACTTCTCATGGCAGCGGTCATTGCTCGCCTTACACCGAGACCACCGCGCGTCCCGACGCCGCGAGCGAGTCGTAGGCCCGGTCTCTTTCCCGCATGATCACGTGCGTCGTGCCGAGTCACATCGCGCACGCGCCAGCCGACCTGACGATCAACTCACCGCGACGGGATCATGGCCACCCGTCGTGGGCGTGCGGCGAAGCTTCTCCACGCGGCTTGCTGAATTCTGACGCCGCGGCATTGTCATGCGCGGACCGGAACTTGGAGACCGGTCTGTCACAGACGCGAAGCAATGAGGGACTCACCTCATGACTTCCGAACACACGAGCGGGCAACGTCCCGTCGGAGGAGACGTAATGAACGACCAGATCAGGCGCGAAGCTTCGCGCCGAACGATCCTACGCGCCGCGGCCCTGGCAGGTGCTGGAGCCACGTTGGGCGGCTCCCCACTCCGCTCCGCGTTCGCAGCCTCGTCGGCCGCGAGCGCCGATGCCGGCGCGCCGTTCACGCCCGCCAACGCGTTCTTCAACGCGCATCACGCACCTATCGGCGCCTATGCCACATTCACGCTCGGCTATCCGGGTGCGAATGGCGGCTTTGGCCAGCAGCAGAAGCTTCCCGGTACCCAGAGCACGTATATCGGCGTAATGAAGAACGGCCGGGCGATCGGGCTGCCCTTTTACAACACGGCCACCGAGCCTGCCCTGACAAGTTACGCAGAGAGCGAGACCACCCGCGACTTCCGCGTGGCCAGCGACAGCTTCACGACGCCCGACTTCACCTTCACCCTGTTCTCGCCGGTGCGTTCCATTCCTGATCCAACGGGCGAGACCACCAAGCGCGAGATCTCGCCGCTGTTGCAGGGCGGCAAGCTGCTGAACATCTCGACCGCCGGCAAGCATTCGATCGAGGACGTACTGCTGCCTGCCATCTTCGCGGAAATGGTGGTCGACAATAGCACGGGTTCGGCCGAGATCACGGCCGTGTTCGCGGTTGGCGGTGGCGCCGCCTCCATCCTGCAGGCGGGAAGTGCCGCGGTGTCGTTCGGGGCCGCACCGTCGCAGACCGCGATCGCGACCGAGCACGCGAACGCGCAGCCGTTCACCACCACCAGCCTGAGTGCGGCGGCCGCCGGCCAGTTCGGTCCGGGGACGGTGGGCGGCATCGCGGTGACGGTGGCCGCTAGCAAGAAGGAGACGATCCGGTTCGCGATTGGCTTCCACACCGCCGGCGACGTGACCAAGGGCAATCCGATGTCCTTCTGGTACACGAAATACTACGCCGACATTACGGCCGTGATGTCCGCCGCCGTAACCAATCTTCCGTCACGCGTCGCGTCCTTCGCCGCCGACAATCTACTGGTCGACAACGCGTCGATCACGGCCGCTCAGAAATTCCTCCTCGCCCAGGCGATCCACTCCTATTACGGCAACACGAGCCTGCTGCAGGACAGCACGGGTGCGCCGTGGTGGGTGGTGATGGAGGGGCAATATCAATACATGAACACGTTCGAACTTACGGTCGACCAGCAGTTCTTCGAGCTCGGCATGAATCCCTGGACGGTCCGCAACGAGCTCGAGCGCGTCGCGAGCTACTACTCGTATCACAGTGGGACGGAGCTCGTCCTTAACCAGGCGACCCCTGTCGGACCGGGCGGCCTTTCGTTCACGCACGACATGGGGCAGTGGCCGAGCTTCACGCCTAACGGCACGTCCGCCTACGAGAAACCCGACGTGTTCGGAACCTTCTCGTTCATGACGGGCGAGTAGCTCACCAACTGGATACTGATCGCGGGCGTCTACGTCGCGCAGACAAATGATCTCATCTTCTTTGAGAACACCATCGACAGTTTCGAACAGGTTCTCACGAGCCTGGTGAACCGCGACAATGGCGGTTCGGGTTCGCTCGACGGCATCCAGAGCTAGAACAGCACGAAGTGCAGCACGAACGGCCAGGAAATTACCACCTATGACAGCGTGGGTCCCGGCCTGACCGAGGCCGTTGGCAACACTTATCTCGGCGGCAAAATCTGGGCGGCTTACGTCATTCTGGAAGGGCTGATGGCGCTTGGTGGACGCTTCGATCTCGTCGGGACGGCGGTGGAACAGGCGTCGCGCGCGGCCGCGACGATCACCTCGTTCATGACCAGTGGCGGCTACATCGCGTCAAACGTGTACAACGGCGAGGCGATCCCTGTCATTCCCGTGGTCGAGGCGCTGGTGTATCCATACTTCGCGGCGCGTCCCGACGCGGTGTCGACCTCGGGACTGTACAAATCCTACGTCACGGCGTTGCAGACGCATCTGACAACGGTGCTGCAGCCCAGTGTCTGCCTCACCTCCGACAATGGCTGGAAGCTCGACAGCGAAAGCACAAACACCTGGCTGTCGAAGATCTCCTCAACGAGTTTGTCGGGCGGCAGATCCTCGCTTTGCCGATCCGCTCGAACACCGACACGGCGGACACCGCTTCGGTCAACTGGCTGACCAACGCGACGAGTGCGCGGCTCGCCTTCAGCGACCAGATCGAGAACGGCATCGCGATCGGTAGCGAGTACTACCCGCGGGGTGTGACATCGATCCTCTGGCTGCAAGAGCCGGCTGCGACCCGAGGTTTACGGCATCGCCGGTGATCTCGCCGGCGGTGCCTGTTCAGGACCAACGGACGATAACCCTTGGTCCTGCCACAGCGTGCGCCTCCCGATTGTCATTGGCGATCCGGTGCCCTGGCTCGCGGGTGCGGTGGGTGGTTGGAGCAGCGCGCGACCGGCCGGCGGATTTCCTCACCGGCGTCGGATCACACGAGCTTCTGCTCGTGTGCGGTCGAGCGGAATGCCCTTTTCGAAGCGGGCTTCGCAGATTGCGGGGCTTGTGGACCGACCGCGAGATCACTCGGCCGCCGATCAAGGCGTCAGGCGGAAGTGCTGGGCTCGCGCGAGTTGGTCAGCACAGCACTTTCTGGTCACTTTTAAGCTGCTGCTGCTGCTTGCGGGCTGTGATGATCGACGTCGCGACACTTGGTCGTCCTACCGACCTGCCTCGTTCTCAAACGTTTTGTAGGTCCGGCTGTCTATTACCGCGCCGTGGCTTCAGGAAGGCGCACCGAAAGCGTTGAGAGTGCTGCACAGATTCAAGTCTCGCGCGCTCCTCACTGACGTAAATCGACACGTGGTGAGGCTGAGCTGCGTGGTGTCGTGCCCGAGGCGGCATTGTTGCACTAGAGGCGAGCCAGCGAGCCGCTCGAAATCGCTGGGAGCAGTCCTGCAACCGCGATTGTTGCGAACCTGGTGCCGTCCTTCCGTCCTTCCTGCGCGCAACGCAGAGAGCTTCGTGCCCGCCCATCTCTTGAGTACTGTGGCCGTGAAAGTCGGGCGTTCCCAGAAACTCGCTAGAAGTCCAGCACTCGTGCAAAATTGATATGTTTCAGCCTGTGTGCAGTGTAATAACCGGTTCATCGCAGCGCCTTGAGCAGTCCGTACCCGGATCTCTGCCCCCCGCCGCTCGCTCGCCTCGATGTCCCTCAGGGGTGCCAGCAGGATGTCGAACCCTGGTCAGCTTACCCCGTAAAATAGGGAACGCCTTGCTTTGTCAGAAATCACGACGCCATAGTTCCGTTACCGGAATCGTCCGGGGAGAGAAAGATGATGGACAAAACGACTATGGGTTCGCTGCTTGCCGCAATAGGTCTCGTCGCCGGGCTAAACGGCGCTCAC
>CAXTVZ010000134.1:0-2138 GCA_964247685.1 uncultured Acetobacteraceae bacterium | reverse complement strand
TATGGGTTCGCTGCTTGCCGCAATAGGTCTCGTCGCCGGGCTAAACGGCGCTCACGCCGCAAGACCGGCCGTGACGAAGCACGACATATCCCTGAACCGTTCGGCTCAGGGCCACGACGTCGCCACCAAGCGCTCGGCAAGCGTCTTCGGCATCGCCGCTTTGGACCCTAAGGTGCTCCACTGCACGGCTGGCGGCCCCTGCGGCTGATCACCTCCCTTCACGGAGGGCCATAGAGCGCCGGCCGTTCCGGAGAACCGGGGCGACCGGCGCTTTGCGATCGAAGACGACGGGTCGCCAGAACTCCGCCGCTAGATCGGCATCCAGGTCGCCCTCAGAGCCCTCGGAGAGAGATGCGGTCCTGCATGCGGCAAGCATGGCGACCATCGGCGCGACATTTACTCGATCTGCCGCCGTCGGAAGGATTTTGCCGCCGTGAGGGTGATCCGCAGGCGCTCCGATCTCGCGGCGAGCTCCCGTCCCAGGCACGAGGGGTGCTATGGAGTATGGGCGCCCCGTCTCGATGACCGCTCGAGGTCCGCGGCGTGGACGCTGGCAAGCCAAGATGTGTGTGCCGAGCGTCCATGACCTCGTCCCGCAACTACTCGGCCGCTTGAACGCGGTTTGTCTAACCGCCGGGCCCACGCACGTTCTGTCGGAAGGCCCGTAGAGCGTATCGGACTGGAGGCGGAGATGACGTTCGGTCTGACTGCAGGTGGACGGCATCGAGATAGCCTTGACGCTCAGCGGCTCCTGCGGGCCATTCACTGAGCTAACCCTCGGCCTCGTCCTGACAGCGCATGAACTCGCCTTCCTCCAGGCGCAGGACGGCGAGCTCATTGTTGAGCGCCGCGCTGGTAGGCCCGGCGTCCATAATCGGCCGAACTCTTAACTTTCCGGAGAGGCTTGTTGCCGCATTCTCCCCTAAGCGCATCCGTCCAGGAAGCTAAATGCCAGCGCCTGCCGCCACGATCGAACGTCCTCCACCTCTTGCGTGTCGCGATGATAGGTCGGCGCACACGCTTGCCGTGATGGTGCTCGCAGAGATGCGCAAGCACGGGATCCTTCCAACGCCGCAAAATTACGACCTCTGGTTCACCTTCCGGACCGGCACCAATGCTCCGCTGGTGCGACGGATGGAACAGATGCTCGGCGAACACGCATCATGGACTCCGTCCATACTGGCCGCTCTTCAAGACGAGTTCCTTGCATCCGCTAACGGGGGTGTGCCGCCCAGGGCTGACGGAGCCGATGCCCTCCACGACCTCGCTGAGGACCTCTCCGACCAGATCGCGGCCGGAGAGAAGTCGCTTCGAATGTATGGGCGTGCGTTGTCCGCCATGAGTGCGCAACTCGCCAGTGACCCGACAGTCGGCAGCCTTGTAGAGGTGCTGGCGACCATGGCCGCGGACACCACTCGTGCGAGCGAACGCAACCGGGATCTCGAGCGCCAGCTCGCCACCTGCGTCAACCGGATCGACAAGCTCAAGCGATCGTTGTCCGCGAGCAAGGCCGAAGCGGCCACCGACCTCCTGACCGGCCTGATGAATCGGCGCGCTCTCGAGGCAAGGCTGCGGCGCGCGCTCGTCGAGACCCGCTCGGAGCCGGGGACGATCTTTTCCGTGCTGATGATGGATGTCGACCACTTCAAGCTGTTCAACGACCAGCATGGCCATTCGGCCGGCGACTACGTGCTCCGCATGCTCGCACGACTCCTGACGGAGAGTGTCAAGGGTCGCGACATCGTAGCGCGCTATGGAGGCGAGGAGTTTATCGTCTTGCTTCCGAGCACGCCGCTTCTCTCGGCTGCCGTCGTCGCTCGGCAAATCGCGACTCTGCTCTCCGAGAAGAGCCTTGTTCATCGACCAAGTCAAAGACGGATCGGCAGGATCACCATCTCGACCGGCATCGCTCAGGCTCGGGAGGGTGACACTCTCATGAGCCTGATGGAGCGGGCTGACGCAGCTCTCTACGAAGCGAAAGCCAGTGGTCGCAATCAGGTCGTGCTTGAGGCGGCAGAACCTCGGTGATCGTCCAGATGCAGAGAGGTCCCGGACAGGGTCTGATCGGAAGAACTTGATCGATTGACTAATTTCCCCGGGCGAGGGTCTTAGCGAGACTATTGGCAGCGTCTACTAGA